>JAFSTA010000067.1 GCA_017450695.1 Kiritimatiellia bacterium
GAAATGAAGAGTCCGATCGGACCGCTTCTCCCGCCATGCGATTCCAACACCTGCTTCCCCGCCGAGAGATGAAACAGGGCATTGCCCACACAAGCGACACAGAGGACGGTCCATCCTTCCGCACCCGCCAGCGTACAGACAACCGCCCCCATCGCCAACCCCGTTCCGCAGAGAAACGCCGCAAACACGCTTCGCGGAAAGAAATCCAGCAACACCCCCAGCGGCAACTGGAGGGCGAAAGCAAGGGCATTGTACGTGATGACACGCTCCCAAGACATGCCGCCGACGGCCAAAACACCAATCGAACAGGCATCGACCAAAGGATGAATCAACGTGAACAACCCTAACATTCGACCGTTCCTATCGTCCTCACAGTGTCACGTGAAACAACGCATCCCATTCCAAAGAAGAACACACCTATTCTCCCTGAACCTCTATGCGCCCCCTGATCACAGGTCGGCTGGCTAATCTTCCTTCCGGTCGCGCCCATGACTTTCCGCGCACTTGACACCACGACGTTTGAGAAAGTATAAGGAAAGGAATACAACGCATAGAGAGGCGACGGCGATCAAACAAACCCCAAACAACGCCTCTTCACCAATTTGCCCAAGGCACGAAGGCGGAGGAGCGGCATCTGCCAGAGCAACAACGGGGATGCCACCCCATGTAATCATCGACATCTTCTCTTTCATCAAATCTCCTCTGTCGGTTTTCACTGTTGGATGGTGGCGGTCGGTGGCGGCAGGTAGCGATTCTTATCAGAAGGACATTGGACGCAGGGTTCCCAAGGATACTCGCGCTGATGAGTTTTACCCCTATCCACCCCCCACCCCCCTAACTACCTTCGCAACCGCTCTCCACCATGCTGCAAATCGTTTCAATGGCGGCATCGGCTGGGATGTTACGAACCCAATTCCCGCGAACATAAAGCGCCCAGCATTCCTTCCCGCCGGCCACGGCGAGATCGGCATTCTTCGCCTCCCCCGGTCCGTTCACCACGCACCCCATCACGGCGATATGCGGACGAGGCGCATCGGGATGTCCCCGATAAAACTTCTCCAACCGGGTCTGGATTCCTTCTGCCACACCCGCCACATCCACCTGCGTGCGACCGCATGTGGGACAGGAGGTGACGGAAGCGCCGGGTGCGCGCAATCCAGCCGCACGCAGCAGTTCAATCCCCACGCGCACCTCCTGCACGGGACGATCCGTCAACGAAACGCGGATCGTGTCACCGATTCCTTCCGACAGCAGGACTCCCAAGGCAACACAGGAACGGACGGTTCCCGGAAGGAAGGTGCCGGCCTCGGTAACTCCCAGATGGAGCGGATACGGAAACCGTTCCGCCAGAAGGCGATAGACCGCGATCGTCCGCGGCACATCCGACGCCTTTGCGGAAATCACGATGTCATGAAAGTCCTGCGCCTCTAACAGGGCGACATGCCGAGCGACGCTTTCAACTAGCGCCTCCGGGGTGGCGGAACCGTAACGGGCGAAAATGTCCTTTTCGAGGGAACCGCCGTTGACACCGATACGAATCGGAACACGTTTCTTTTGCGCCGCCATGACAACTTGACGAACGCGATCCGCGCCACCGATATTACCGGGATTGATCCGAAGCGCATCAGCCCCCGCCTCGATCGCGGCCAACGCCAAACGGAAATCGAAATGAATATCAGCAATTAATGGAACGGGGGAGAGCTTGCGAACCTCGCCGAAAACGCGCGCCGCCTCTTGATCCGGCACGGTCAAGCGAATCATCTCCGCGCCACACTCCGCGGATTCCCGCAACTGCGCCAAGAGTGCAGAGACGTCATGCGGATCGGCGTTCAGCATGGTCTGCACGCTGACAGGCGCTCCGCCACCGACCGTGACATTCCCCACCTGCACAGGGCGAGTTTCCGAACGAGACACCATCTTGGTTTCTTCCTACTTTTCCGTTGCCGGGACGGCAGCCGCATTTGTCTCCGCACCCGATGTTGTTTCCTCATCCAGCTGCTGCAACAATTCGGATTCATGCCGAGAGATTCTCGCCTGTAACACAACATCACGGAAGATCAGGAAGAGCATCAATCCGATCAGCAGAAACGCAAAGACATTCGTAACGACCGCGACGAACTTCGGATGCGGCTTTCTCCGCGTGATGATCTCAAACAGGGCGAAACAGATGTGTCCGCCGTCCAGTACAGGCAACGGCAACAGGTTCAGGATCGCCAGATTGATGCAGATCATACGCAGGAACCCCCAGGCATCCCAAAAGCTCCCTTTCACGGATTTATAAAGGCTCACCACAATCGTGACGGGGCCGCCGATCTGTTTCGCGACCGCTTTCCGTTCACCCTTCTGTTTCGGCGCGACAAAAGACCGAAGCACGTTGAAGACCGACTGCGTATCCCACCACAACTGTTGCCACGGGTCGCGGTACATCATCCACATCCGCGGTGTTGCATCCGCCAGATGAACGCCGATCATCGCACGGGGTTTCTCCTCGCCCTCGACTTGCTTCATCGTCGGCGTCACATCCAGCGTAAGTTCCTTCCCGTCGCGCTGAATGACAATCGAAACGGGTTTCTCTCCGTTCTGAATGATCCACTCGATAAAGTGATACGTCTCGTAGATTGGATTCCCGTTCACGGACAAGACCGTATCGCCTTTGCGGAAGCCGGCGGCGGCAGCGGGAGACCCCGCCTCAACCTCGGCAATCTGGCAAGGCTGCATGGCGGAAACACCGGCGAGAAGCTTGGCCCCGACCACATTGTTTGTATCCAGGGCAATCTCATACGTCGCCTGGCTGCCATCCGCCTTGGTCACGGAAAACGTAGCCGTCTCATTGTCACCCACCTGAATGGTTCGCGTAAAGAGATCCGACCATGTATGAACGGGTGTCCCGTTGACAGCATCAATCCGGTCGCCCGAACGAAGTCCCTCGGCATACGCGACGGAGTTGGTCTCGATCATTCCGACACGCGTGTCAACCAGCCCGATCCTCGCGGCAGGCACCGCATAGAGGACAAAGGCCAGAATAACCGCCAGAACGACATTCCCGAACGGACCTGCGAAAGCGACCACAATGCGCTTCCACGCGGCGATCTCAGGCAAGATCCGCGCCGGTGTCGGTTCCTCAGAGGATTCCCCTTCCCCTTCAGCCGGTGTTTCGGAATCATCCGTCTGCTCGCGCTTGTCGGAATAGTCGCCCTGAATCTGGTTCATTCCCGAAGGGTCCAGTTGCGGCAACGCCACAAAGCCCCCGAAGAGGATCCAGCAGATCTTGTATTCCGTTCCGTTGATCGTCTTTTTCCAGATGGCGGGACCGAAACCGATGGAGAACGCATCGACGGTCAAACCCAACCAGCGAGCCGCCAAAAAGTGACCGAACTCGTGGATAAAGATCGCCAGACTGAACAGCAAGACGACAATCAGCACGTAAAAAGCAACTTCCAAAATACCAGTTATCATAAAGGGAAACCTCGTAGAACCGGACGCGTTAAACCGTTAGCGCGTCGCGTCCATCAACCCGCGGAAGTAACCGATGCACTCGGCGACACCTTCCAGATTGTCGTTGAAATCACGCTCGTACTCCAGCGAGCAGATTCCGTTATATTTGAACTCTCGCAAGACCTTGACCATCTCGACCAGATTGATCTTGCCGCGCGGCAGCTGGATCGCCCCGCCCTTTTTACTGTTGTCCGTCACATTCTTGAGATGCAGGTCGAACACGCGATCATGGTACTTGCGGAAAGATTCGACGGGATCGAAGTTGAAGCGGAGCTGATGCCCGATGTCCATGCAAAGCCCCACGCGAGGATCGAGATCCTTGATCATCTCGTATGCATTGTCGGCAGTCGGGAAAAGGAGCGGCATATCCGGGCCGTGGTTGTGAATCGCGTATTTAATGTCGAACTCCTTGACCAGCTTGTCGATGTACTCCAGCAACTTACGGGAACCGACGCGCTGCTTCTTGCCATTGATCATTTGCTCCTCAAACGGAACGCCGACTAGAATCTTGACACCGCAACGCTTCGCGTACTCGAACGCCTTGCGGGCCGCATCCTCGCTCCCCATGTAAATCGGTCCGCATCCGTATCCTTTGACACCGTACTTCGCGCACTTCTCATGGAACGCCTCTATCTGCTCGACCGAGCTGGTGATCGCCAGATGAAAATCCTTGATGCACAGGTAATGCACATCCACCTTCTTCATCACCTCCAACGTCTCATCCAACGTCTTCTTGTGGAAGGTGAAACCGGCGATTCCCGGCTGGAAGGTATCCGCAGGATTCCCATACGGACGATCCTCGGATTGCGCAAACGCGGAACAGGTAAGCGAGGCGGCCATTCCCACCACGACAAAACCGAAACAGAACTTCTGAACGAACGAACGACAAGTAGTCATACGGAATCTCCTTGGTTAAAAATGAAAGAAAATCATACCAAACCGCAAGACAAGACGGCAAGCGCAAAAAAGACAGATTTACCCTAAATTCCACTGCTGGACAATTTTTGGAAACCACGGAGCACACAGCACCATCATCTATTCCGATTCCGCCTCTGTTGTCTATTCGTTGTTAAAGTTGTTGTCCTTTTGCCAAGTGTGCATTTCGCCTATCAGTTCCGGACGAGCCGTTCGGGGAAGCGGCACTCCTGCCGCTTCTTTCGGTTCTGTTACCCCGTGAAGCGACAAGAGTGTCGCTTCCCCGATTGGGCGACTTGTTTCCATCTGCATTCTCCGCGCCGTTGCGGGAGGTAATCCTACTGCTACCCAACCACCGAACCACTCAACCATTCAACCTAGATTCCTCGTTTGGGTTCTCACGCAGAGCCTCTGAGACCGCAGAGTACGCAGAGAAAGTGCCGAAAAACAGAGGTTGTTCGATCCCCCCCCCGCTCACACGTTACGACAGAAAATGGATTCACCCAACTGGTAAAAGTCTGAAAAACTCCGTCGCCTTTCTTTCGTGTCCCGCGCCAGCGGGTTTTCGTGTCCTGGCGAGATCCGAAGGATGGCGGGAGGCGGCGACGGCGGGTGGAGGACGCGCAGCGGACTTCAAGCCCGGCCGGTGCGGGCGCATCTCCGTAATTCAACAAGAGCCTGTGGTGCTCAAACACGGAAATTTTCGTGTCACAGTCTCAC
>JAFSTA010000068.1 GCA_017450695.1 Kiritimatiellia bacterium
CGCGGCTCCGCGTGAGAATCGTTGGCAGGTTCGCGTGTCCAGCGGTGCGGACGCGATGAATCGCGTCCCTCCCGATCTCGCGGCTCTGCGTGAGAATCGTTGGCAGGTTCGCGTGTCCAGCGGTGCGGACGCGATGAATCGCGTCCCTCCCGATCTCCGCGCCTCTGCGGCTCTGCGTGAGAATCGTTGGCAGGTTCGCGTGTCCAGCGGTGCGGACGCGATGAATCGCGTCCCTCCCGCTCTCGCGGCTCTGCGTGAGAATCGTTGGCTGGTTCGCGTGTTCGGCGGTGCGGACGCGATGAATCGCGTCCCTCCTGATCTCCGCGGCTCCGCGAGAGATCCAAACCGGTGACAGGTAGAAGGAACAGAGATCGTTCCAATCGTTGTCATCAAAAGAATCGACAGTGAAAGACAGCGATGTCGGCAATTATCGTGCACGACGGAATGGGATTGCAGAAGGATCGGCAAAAGGGTAAAATACTCCTTTCTTTTGATTTGAACCGGATTGGATTGAGGATGGATTTCCTGACACGGATTTTGGAGTCGAAACGGGATGAGGTCGCCGCGACGAAAGCGCGTGTTTCACTGGATGAGGTGAAGCGCCTGGCGTCCGGGCGCGACGCACCGCGTGGTTTCTGCGCGGCGTTGGCGCACGATGGTCTGCGGATTATTGCCGAGATCAAACGTGCGTCTCCCTCGAAGGGGGCGATTGATCCCGGTCTCGATCCGGCGGAACGCGCCCGCGCCTACGAGGCTGGCGGTGCGGCCTGTCTCTCGGTCTTGACGGAACCTTCTTTCTTTCTCGGATCGAAGGCGGATTATCTGATGGCCCGCCGGGCCGTTTCCATCCCCGTTCTCCGCAAGGATTTCATTTTCGACGAGTATCAGGTGTACGAGTCGGCGGCGTGGGGCGCGGATGCGATTCTGCTGATTGTCCGCTGCGTTTCCGACGAAGCTGCGGTTCGCCTGTTGCGTCTCGCGTTCTCGTTGCGTCTGGACGTGTTGCTGGAATGTTACGACGAACGGGATGTGGAACGGGTACCTGGAATCTTGCGGCAGCTCGCGCCGGATGTGGTGCGGTCTCATCTTGCGATTGGGATTAACAACCGGGATTTGTCCTCGTTCCGCACGGATGTCACCCATGCCGCAAAGGTGGCGAGGAAGTTGCCGCCGGACCTTCCGGTGGTGGCGCTTAGTGGAATCTTTGGGAAAGGGGATTTGCAGGCTTCGCGCGATGCGGGTATCCGTCGTTTTCTGGTCGGCGAGGCGTTGGTCCGTTCCCGCGATGCGACGCGCACGTTGCGTTCGTGGCTGGAACCGGGTGCGCGTAGCGTCAAGGTTTGCGGTTTGCGCGACGCCGAGATGACGCGGTTGTGCGCGAGTCTGGGCGCGGGGGCGGTCGGAGCGGTTTTCTATCCGCCCAGTCCGCGTTACGTGACGCCCGAAGCCGCGCGAGAAATCTTCCGCGAGTTGCCGCCGCAGGTTGCGCGTGTCGGTGTGTTTGTCGATCTGCCCGTGGAGGAGGTACTCTCCGTGGCGCGGATCGCGGGATTGACCACGGTGCAGTTACACGGGCGAGAGACGGTCGAGGATTGCTTGGCGATTCAATCGGCGGGATACCGGGTCATTCGCGCCGTGAAGGATTTGGAAAGCGCGTGCGCCACGCCCGAGACGATTGGCGTGTTGCTGGAGTGTTCGCGCGGGGAATTGCCCGGCGGGAACGGCGCGGCGTGGAATTGGCGCGAGGCGAAGACGCTTGTGCCGCGCCCGTTCGCCATCGCGGGCGGATTGACGCCGGAGACGGTGGTCGAGGCCGCGTCCGTGTCCGGCGCGTGTGCGGTCGATGTCAGTTCCGGCGTGGAGTCCGCGCCGGGGGTGAAGGACGCGGAGAAGATTCGCCGTCTGCTGGCAACGGCGGACGCGCTACCTTCAAGAGGGTTCTGGTTAGGTGGTTGAGTGGTTAGGTGGTTTGGTGGTTAGGTAGTTAGGTGGTTGAGTGGTTCACAGGGGCGCTTCGCGCCAGCTGAGAAGAAGAGATAGAAGGGATGAGTTGCAGAGAACGGGAGGGACGCGCTCCGTCGCGTCCGCAATGCTTGACCGGCTTGACACGCTTACGTGGCTTAACACGCTTAACTGGCTCACCCGGCTAACTTTTGGAAAGAGGAGAGAGTATGAGCAATCCGAGATTGGACAACATCAACATCGGCGCGTTGGAATTGTTGCGTACGCCCGAGCAGATGCGGCATGACGTGCCGCAGACACCGGCGACGATCAAGACCGTGGCGGCGGGACGCGAAACGCTGGAACAGATTATCGACGGCGAGGACGACAGGCTGGTCGCCGTGGTCGGTCCCTGTTCCATCCACAACATCGGTGCCGCCGAGGAGTATGCGGTGCGGCTGAAGAAGTTGAGCGATGAAATCCAGGACAAGGTCTTCGTCGTGATGCGCTGCTACTTTGAGAAGCCGCGTTCGTCGATCGGATGGAAGGGGTTCATCAACGACCCGTACATGAACGACACCTTCCAGATACAGGAGGGGATTCGCATGGCGCGTCAGTTTCTGGTGCGTGTCGCGGAACTGGGGTTGCCCGCCGCCACGGAAGTGCTGGACACGCTCACGCCACAGTATATCGGAGACCTGATTTCGTGGTCGGTAATCGGTGCGCGGACGGCGGAGGCGCAGACGCACCGCGAGATGGCGAGCGGTCTTTCCTCTCCCGTGGGATTCAAGAACGCGACCGACGGTTCGCTGGAGGTGGCGATCAACGGCATCCGTTCCGCGCGCGGTCCGCATCACTTTTTGGGGGTGACGTTTGACGGTCTGCCCGCCGTCTTCAGTACGACGGGCAACGAGTATCCGCATATCGTGCTACGCGGGGGCAAGACGCCGAATTACGACGCCGAGCACATCCGCCAGTGCGAGGAGAAGTTGCGTGCGGCAAACCTGCCCGTGCGCATCATGGTCGATTGCAGCCACGGCAACTCGCACAAGAAGCCGGAGAACCAGCCGGTGGTGCTGCGCGATTTGCTGGCGCAGATTCGGGGCGGCAACCGCTCGATCTTCGGGTTCATGCTGGAAAGCTCGCTGGAGTGGGGGAATCAGCCGATCGGCAACGATCCCTCGAAATTGCGCCCCGGCGTCTCCGTGACGGATGCCTGCATCGACTGGGAGACCACGGCGGAGCTGTTGCGTGAGGTGGCTAGGGTTTAGTTGAGGGGCTGGGCGAGGCGGCTGCGAAACCGCCAGCCGGGAGCAAGGAAACCGAACCACCCAAGCACCTATACCCACCGGCTTCTCAGCCTCTCAGCTTCCCCTCTTCTCAGCTGGCGCTACGCGCCACCACCTAACCACCTAACCACCCAACCACTTATACCCACCGGCTTCTCAGCCTCTCAGCTTCCCCTCTTCTCAGCTGGCGCTACGCGCCACCAGCCAACCACCGAACCACCACCACCACCTAACCACCCAACCCTTACCAAGGAGCGAACGAGGATGATTTCACAGAAGAACAACGATTGCCGGATCAAGGTCTTCTTCCCGGCGGTGAAACTGACGATGACCTACGTCGATGTGTCGGCATCTGCCCGCGAACTGGAGCAATGCCATCAGGCGGGACCGTCCGCGGGGATGGTGCTGGGTGAGGCGCTCGCGGGCGTGGCGTTGCTGGGCAGCGAGTTGACGCAGCCGGGCGAGACGGTGACCATGCGGATGCGGGTGAGCGGTCCTGTGCAGGGGGTCTTGGTGGAGGCGAACAGCCAAGGGGATTTGCGCGGTTATCCCTACCAGAAGATTCTGCCGGATTGTGACAAGCGCGAGATTTTCGACACGGCGGAGTTGTTCGGGGATCGCGGTTCGATGGAGGTGATCTGCTCTTTGCCGGGCAAGATCATCTCGTCCGCGTCGTGCGAGATTCAGCCGGTAAGCGTCACGGAGACCGTCGAGCGGTATTTCTCGCGTTCTCTCCAGCGGATGGCGGTGGCGGATGTCTGCGCGGTCCGTTCTGGACCGATGCTGGACGGTGCGCGCGGAGTGTTGGTCGAGTGTATGCCCGACGGCGACACCGAGGCGTTCGATCGAGTCCACCAGTTGTTCGAGGACAACACGGTCTTCGCGAATCTACAGGACGGATCGGATGTCAAGACGATTTGCGAAGTGTTGGGCGTGGCGATCGCGAAAATCGGAAAGCCCGAACCGCTGCGCTTCGCCTGCCACTGTTCACAGGAACGAGTGGAGGGAATGTTGGCTGGACTGCCCAATGACGATCTGGAAGAACTGATCGCGAAAGGGAAGCCGACGGAGATTTACTGCCACATGTGCGGCACACGTTATGCGGTTCCGGTGGCGCGGATGGAAGAAATCCGCAAGGAACGATGAAGCAGGAGAGGTGAAATTGACCTGCGTACGATGCTACATTCGCGAACGTTCGTCACGATAACAGGATTGCTGTCTCCGGTGAAGGAAGTGAGGAGACGGGGAATAGGTGCCAAAATTCGGCGAATTCCATTGACAGTCCTCGTGGTTTTCTGCTTTAATAATAACGACACCTAAAGTAAAGGATGGATCTGCATGACGAGACAAAGCCCCTTTCGCCCCCTGTTCGCGCTGGCCGTCTTCGCCGCCGTGTTGTTGCCCGCGCCGCCCTGCCTCGCGACGGCCGCGCCGGGGCTTCTCGCCGAGTACTTCGACTTCGTGGACACGCCGCTGACCGACTTCCCCGACCTTTC
>JAFSTA010000069.1 GCA_017450695.1 Kiritimatiellia bacterium
CGAGACGCGCTTCGGCGGCGGGGATCCGGAGACCGTGTTCCTCCACGCGGACTGGCGCGGCTGCGTGGTTCTCGCGACCGACGCGGCGGGGAACGCGGTCGGGCGGTACGGGTACTCCGCCTACGGCGAGCCGTTCGCGGCTGGCGCCGCGAACCGGTACGCCCCGCGCTTCGGGTTCTCGTCGAAGGAGCGCGACGCCTCCGGCCTCGTCTATTACGACTTCCGCCACGCGTCGCCGGAACTCTGCCGATGGATCACCCCCGACCCGATCCGCGAGTCCGGCGGCCTCAACCTCTACGCATTCTGCGGAGGCAACCCGATATGCTATGTGGATGAAGAAGGGGAAATAATCCTTCAGGTTGTTGTTGTAGCATTTGCAGCATATACCATTTATCAATTACTGCAAAAATTCGTAAATTCCGCTATTGGTTTGGGTACAGCATATCACAAGATCCAGCTCGCCTCGCAACGCCTTTGCGTCTTACGTGAAACAGAGCAATACGAAGAAATAAAAGAGGTTTATTCGGAGATTATTAATAACACGGGGGAATGCGCAAAAATTGCTGCGGAAAACCTTCCAGTGGTGAGTTTCGCTTTGCGAAGCGGCGGAGGTATCATTAAGCCGCAGCCACACTACGATGCACCTGTCCTTGAACAATCGCTTACTGGGCGCTTCAAATACAAAAAAATCAACGGTTACCTTAGGAAAGACGGGAAGTATGTTCCTCCTCACTACCGGAGATTTCCGAGAAAGAAGACACCCGACGGAATTCCTTTTGAGCCAGAAATGCCCAAACCGAACAACACCCTTTATCCGCGATGAACGAGGAGAATGAAATGAAATGCTTGCGATCCTCAACTTTCGCAAGGGGGGCACTTTGCCTCACGGGTTGCGCAGTGATCATCCAGTTTCTCTTCGACATTTCCCGCCTCGGATTCCTGTGGTCGAGCGGATACCTTTCCAGCCGAACGCCCTTCATCTGCCACTCGGCGGGGATAATGGCACCTGCAGTCGAAATGACGTTTTACGAACGGAATGAGCTTTTGTATCAGATTTCCGTCACCGATCTTGATTTCTATCTTGTAACGATTGCCGGGTTAGTAACCCTCTCGCTATATTCAAGAAGATTCTCCGTGTCACCGCGGCTAACCGAGTGTCGTCGCCGCACGATATTGGAGAAGTCCGAAAAAGAACTAAAGTGGAAGGGATGGTTTGCCGTCTTATCGATCCTTTTGTCAGCGAACGCTTTTCTAGATGTTTCAAACTTTTTGATGAATTGTAGTACTCTTCAGTCTGAAACAGGCTCTCTCCTCCCGAAAGAGGTTTCCGCCTTTCTGCAGATTGTTCCGCCAAGGACCGCAGATATCGTTAGTGAGGACACAATTATTTTCTGTAAGGTGATGAAAAAGACGTTAACATCCACCCTTTGCGGGGGCGCGATATTGTGTGCATTGTGGATTTCTTTCGAAAGACTGCAACGCTTTGTTGAGCGGGAAAAGGAACTGTTGGATGACCATGATCGAACGGTCGATGATTTTTGACCATGCACAGGAAGGGAAGTGAACTGAACCGCTTCAATTCAAATGGATACGGAACGGACAAAGCATTTCGGAGCGGTTTCTGGCGGAAACCTGCGAGAGTACTACGCGCGGGGGATCGGCGTCGCGGGGGACGTCGGCTCGCTCGCCGCCGAGACGCGCTTCGGCGGCGGGGATCCGGAGACCGTGTTCCTCCACGCGGACTGGCGCGGCTGCGTGGTTCTCGCGACCGACGCGGCGGGGAACGCGGTCGGGCGGTACGGGTACTCCGCCTACGGCGAGCCGTTCGCGGC
>JAFSTA010000001.1 GCA_017450695.1 Kiritimatiellia bacterium
GGTTCGGTGGTTGGGTGGTTGGGTGGTTCGGTGGTTGGGTGGGTGGGTGGTTCGGTGGTTGGGGGGACGGGGGGGCGGGGCGCTTACTGGTGCGGACGTAGAGTTTACAGGCCACACCCAGCAACATCCCGGCGGCGGCCGGACGAAGTCCGGACATCGCGTGGTGCAGGACGGGGAGTTCCGCCATCTGGTTGAAGGCGATCGCGTAGGCGAGGATCGCGAGGAAGGGGAAGAAGACGGTTCCGGCCATGGCGGCAGCCGTTCCGGCGGCGCCGCGCAGGCGTTGTCCGATCAGCATGGAGGTATTGATCGCGATCACGCCGGGAATGATCTGCGCCATCGCGTAATAGTCCGTCATCTCCGCCAGCGTACACCAGCCGCGCCGCCCGACGACCTCCCGCTCCAAGAGCGGCAGCATCGCGTACCCGCCGCCGAAGAGCATGCCTCCGATTTTCAGGAAGCTGACAAACAAGTGTCGCAGGGGGACTTTCCGGTTTTCGTTCATCTTCGCTGGGATCCGGTTCTTCCTTTTCGTGCGCCATCTACCGGTAGTGCTCGCAGAGCGCCTTCGCCAAACGCGGCAGGTTCGGGTCGCGCGCGCCGAATGTCACCAGCACCTTGCCGGGACCCGCCTCCTGGTTCATCACGTCGTCCGCCTCCGCGATGCTCTTGACCAGCTGCACCTGCATCCCGCTTTTCTGCAACCGCTCGGCGAGCTGATCGCTGTTCACGCGCCGGTCCGCCGTTCCGCCCGCGTCGTAAACCGGCAGCAGCAACAGCTTGTCCTGCGGACGGCAGACGCGCGGGAACATCGCCGCCAGATCGTCCATCATCTTCTTCAGCGGCCCGTACCCGTGCGGGCGCCAGACGGCGACGATTCCATTCTCCGCGCCCTTGGTCAGCGTACGCCACGCGGCGGCGAGTTTCTCGGGGTTATGCGCGTAGTCGTCGTACACCTTCGCGCCCTTGCAGATGCCGACCAGCTGCATCCGGCGGACGATTCCACGGAATGAAGACAGCGCCTCGGCGAGTTTCTGCGGCTCGGCGCCCAATTGGATCGCGAGCCTGACCGCCAGCTGCGCGTTGACGACATTGTGCTGGCCCGGCATCGGAACGGTGAAACGGACACCCGCCTCCGTGAACGAGGAATCGGTTTCTTTCCGCGCGGGGAGGATGCGCCCGTCGATGACAGGCCCCAAGATCTTGTTGCGGAAATCGTCGAACAGCTGCTGCGTATCGTCCAGCCCGAAATGATCGGCGGAGGCGTTCGTGATGATGGCTGCGTCCGGCGCGAAAACCATCAGGGACTTGTCGGATTCGTCCGCCTCGATCACCGCCCATTCGCCCTTTCCCTTGCGGACGGAACCGATGCGCGTCCCGCCCTCGCTCCATCCGATCACCGCCGCGCCGTTGACGACCAGCGGATCGAAGCCGGTCTCCGCGAGCAAATGGCCGAGCATGGCGGTCACCGTACTCTTCCCGCACGTCCCGGTCACGGTGCAGAGCTTGTGTCCGGAGACGATGCGGGCGAGTTCCAGGGCACGGTGGACGACGGGAATCTTCAGGCGGCTCGCCTGTTTGAGGTCGGGATTGTTGGACTCGATCGCCGAACTGATCACCAGACGGGAGGTCTCGCCGTCCACGCCGCAGCCGTCCTGCCGATAGAGCTTCACGCCCTGTTCCTTCAGGCACACCAACGTATCGGTCGCGTCTCCGTTGTCCAGCAACCGATCCGATCCCGTAACCGTGACGCCCCTGTCCAGCAGCGCCTGCGCCAACGCGCTCATTCCGACTCCGCCGATCCCGACTATATGAACCTTTTCCATGCTTGCCCCTTTCCAAATGGACAGCGAATAGCTAATCACATTCCCCCGGAAAAGTACAGAAGATTTTGGATGCGGAGAAAAGAGCGGCGTCTTTCGCCGCCGCCGCAAACCCCCCAATAACGAAACCGCCTTCCCGTTTCCGGGAAGGCGTCAGGATTATATATTGGGGGTAGCATGAAATCGAGGAAGGTCTCTGGAAAACAAGACCGCAACCCAGTCCCCTGACGGCGTTCGTTTTCACGGGTCAAACGGGCGGGGCGAATTGCGGTCTTTTACGGACCTGTTTTCTGAATGACTGCCGTCAGTCGTTTGACGCTTTTTAAAAGAGCTAATAGCGTGCCAACTCGCTTCAAAAACATTTTTTGCCAAAAAACACAAGCGTTCCGTATCCTGTTTTACGCCAAGATATCGGCATGCGGTCTTTTCGCTACGCGGCCTTGAGCCAAACTGTCTGTCGTGTTGCGTCAAGTTGACGCCTCCGGGGGGGAACGGTTGGGTGGTTCGGCCATCGATTGCACTCGATGGCTATCGATAGCTATCGATGATTTTCAGCCTCTCCGCTTCTCAGCTGGCGCGAAGCGCCGGGTTATGCTATACTCCCTCCTGTTCAAGGGAACTGTGCTGAGAGGAGGATGGTTATGGCAAGGAAGGTATGGATTTTCGCGACGGTATTCTGCGCGTACGTTTCATTCGCGGGACAGAGGATTCCGTTTTCACAGAATCTGTTCGGGACGGAGGCGTTCGGATTGCGGATAAATCCGCAGAACGGCGCGATCCAGGAAATCGTCTGCGACGGCAAGGCGGTGGTGCAGAGTGTCTCGTCGCTTCAGGCGTTCGACATTCTCGTCGGCGAGAATTGGACGACGGGCGACGGTTCGGGAATCGTGGCGGAGTCCCTGCAGACGATCACGGACGACACGCTCTGCGCGCGTCTGCGCGTCGGCGACTGGCGGGTGAACGCCTACGTCCAGCTCTTCCCGGAGGAGCGCATGGTGCGCCGCTGGTTCGAGTTGACTTGGCAGAAGGAGGAACCCGCGCGCGTCAAATCGTTCTGGGCGCAGGCGGGCTGGTTCCGCATGGAGGCGGGCGACACCTACTGTCTGCCCGCGAACTACCCCTGCCAACGCTTGACGCGCGACGAGTTGACGGGGGCGGTTGTGACCGCGTGGCGCGATCCGAAATGCGTTCTGGCGGAGATGCGTTCGGGTTGGTCGGTGATGTGGCTGGTGGATCGGGCGCAGGCGTATTCGGACAACGGCAGCACGCAAGTCTATGAGTGGAAGGATGACAAGAGCCTGCGCCTCGTCACCGGTTTCTCCACGATGGGGCACTTCCGAAAGGGCGAGACGCAACGGTTGGGCGACGCCTGGATCTGGGTGCAGAGGGCGGATGGCGAAACCGCCCTGCGGAACCTGCCGCAGTGGTTCGGGAAAGTCGGGCAGACCATTCCCAAAGGGCGGCCGGAGTGGGTGAGCCGCCTCATCCTCTACTCCCTGCATCCGGGCGGGACGATCGGGTCGAACTGTCGCGACCTCGGCGGATTCCCCGCCGCGACCGCGCTGCTCCCGCACATCGCCAGTCTCGGTTGCAACGCGACATGGCTGATGCCGATCGAGGACGCTTCGATCTACTGTCCCCGCGACTACTACAAGCTCCAGGAGGGAATCGGCACGCCCGACGACTATCACGCTTTCGTCGGCGAGGCGCATCGGCTGGGGATGCGCGTCTGGCAGGACTGCGTGCCGCACGGCGGGCGCAGCGAATATCCACGCGCCAAGCAACATCCCGAATGGCTCGCGCAGCGCGAGGACGGTTCGACGCTCGACTACTGGTGCTTCGACTTCAACTGGCCGACGTGGATCGACTACATGGAGAAGGTCGCCTCGTTCTACACGCAGACCTACCTGATCGACGGCTTCCGGATCGATGCGGTGGAGGGATCGCACATTCCCAACTGGAATCCGAAAATCCCCTACTCGCGCGCCAGCCATTCGCAGTCGCAGGGCGGATTCGCGATGCAGCGCGCGCTGCGCCGCGCCCTCCGGTCCGCGCGTCCGGACGGGGCGAACCTGGCCGAGGTGGAGGGCGGCGTGTTCAGCACGACCAGCGACGCCATCTACGACTTCTCCATCTGCTACGAGATCCTGCCGCACTGGTATGCCGAAGGACCGGAGAACTTTGTCCCGCGTCTGCGCCGCTGGCTTCAGGACCAGCTGGCGATCGACATTCCGGGGACGTTGCGGATGCGGCATATCGAGAGCCACGATTCCCTGCGCGCTTCCCTCCGGTACGGGCACGCGGCGACGGAAGCGGCAATGGCGCTCATCGCCTGGATCGACGGCTTCCCGCTCGTCTATCAGGAAATGGAGGACGGCCACTTCTACGCCTACCAGAAGATTTTCGCGACCCGGCGTACCGTGGAGGAATTGAACACCGGCAAGGCGGACTACCTCTCCGTGGAGGCGCCGCCGCCGATCTTCGCCTGCCTGCGAAGCGGGAAGGCGGCCTCGTCCGCCGTCTTCATCAACTTCTCGGGCGCGCCTGTCAAGGAACTGGTGCGCGTTCCCGCGTGGGGGGAGAAGGGCACGGCGAAAGACGTGCTGAGCGGCAACGCCTATACCTTCATCAACGGACGATTCCTCTTGGAGCTGCCGCCGTTCGGTTATGCGGTGGTGCGCCACGCGCCCGACAACGAACGGGTGATCGCATCGGTCCGTTCCCTGTTGTCGGACACGACGGTGAAAGAGACGAAAACCGTCGCCGTGCCGCCGGTCGGGACGCAACAGTTGCTGGTCAAGTCCGGCGTCCGTGAAAACCAGAACCTGCGCTGGTTCGCGGACACGGCGGAGGGACACTTCGAGGGACCGTTCCGCGTGCGCCATCCGGGGAGCGCGAATCCTTCCGCGAATCAAAGACAACAGGTCAGCTACATCTACCTGCGGCCACAGGGCGGCAGCGAGTTTTTCGACTCGCGGATGCATCCCTTCGGGCTGACCGAGGAGACCGCGCGGTTCGGGATCGTGGAGAACGGCAAGGCGACGGTGTACACCGGATTCAAGCCGGGCACGTTTGTCCAGTTCCTGGACACCGTGGATGGTGTGACCGGAATCCACCTGAAGGTACAACCGTTCGTCCCCGCATTCTCGGCAGACAAGGAGAGTCCGCTCCCGACGGCGGATCCCGCCTGCCGCGACTGGCTGACCGCGATCGGCGGCGGCTGGCGGTTCGACAACGGAAAGATCCGTGTCGATCTGCGCCGGAACGGCGCGATCTTCGGATTCTGGAAAAACGAGGGCGGCAGGTGGCGCAAGGCGATGGATTCGCTCTCTGCCTACACGGACAACGGCTTCGGCAAAGGAAGGCTCTGCTACGAGCAGAAGCACGATGCGGAACCCTACATCCAAATCCTGCCGCTCTCCAACAAACGTCTGCGCCTGGTCTTCTCCGGTTCCCTGCGCGGGAAGGAACGGTTCGACAGGTTGCCTCATCCGATCGATTTCCACACGACCTACACCTTGGGCGAGGGGGAGGAGGTGGATGCGGCGTATGCGTTCCAGCCCCGCAAGATCCCGACGGCGAACTACGGTTATTTCGCGATCCGCATCCATTTCCCGGAGGCAACCGGCGCGACGCTCACGGATGCCTCGAACACCGTCCGCCAGTTCGCCCGGACGGATACGGAACGGTACGGCGCGACGAAGGAGTGGGCGGAAAAGCTGCCGCGCCGGATCGCCGTGAACCGGAAAGACGGCACGGCCTTTGAACTGGGAAACCTCTTCCCGATCGTCAATGCGCCTTCCAACGTCTTCCTGCTCGCGAACCAGCTCCATTTCTCGTGGGAGGGAAAACCGTCGTCCGTGATGAAGCAAGACGAATGGTTCGGCGTCTCCCTCCGCTTCCGCCCGTAATCCCAGATCCCTCGGCTGAAAATTTCAACCTAGATTCCTCGTTTTGGTTCTCACGCAGAGATGCTGAGGGCACAGAGTACGCAGAGAAAGGCCCGAAAACAGGGACATTTTGCAGGATCGAGCGAGGTTTGGGATGAGAAAAGAGAAGATCGATTCTTCACCAAATGGGTGAAGCGAAAACCGCACGGCAAACCGCCACAAACTTGCCGAATCTCCGCGTCTCTGCGCCTCTGCGTGAGATCAATACCGTGATTGGGGAAAGGGAACAGAGGATTCAATTTTCAAACCACGGAACACACGGGAAATCATCCGTTCCGTCCGGTTGTGCGGGAACGTACAGGAGGGTAAGGCCACATCGCATCCGTTCCGTCCGGTTGTGCGGCATACTTGCCGCCCCCCTTTTTAACCCTCCAAAAATGCTGGTCTTCTACTGGAAAAAATGATAAGGTGGTTTCATTCATTTTCGAGAAAGAAGAAAGGATGTCGCAATGAACACCAAAAGTATCGTTTGTCTCCTGTTGACGGCTCTCACGGGCTTCGCGTTTTCTGAATCGGTCGATTTCTCACGGGTTGCGGGAAAGGTTCGACACGAGTTGCACTCGTCGGGCTTCGGGCCCTTGATCTGCTCGTGTCCGCCGTCCGCCATCGCAGACGTCAAGGCCATGAATTTCCTGAACGCGCGGACGCACGACTGGGCGCTGATCAATCCCGGCCAGCGCGTCTGCGACTACTTCCATATTTTCCCGCTCCTGCATCTGGACGCGAAGGATCCGAAGAACTATGTCTTCGCCCCGACGGACTACCTGCTGAAGCGGACACGCGAGGAGACGGGGCTAGGCATCTTCTTCCGGCTCGGAACCTCCATCGAGCATTCCGGACCGACGGTGCATTTCAACGCCCGCATCCCGGAAGATTTCGAGAAGGTCGCGGAGAGTTTCGCCGGTACCGTCCGTCACTACAACCACGGATGGGCGAACGGATTCCAGTGGGGTATCCAATACTGGGAACTCTGGAATGAACCGGACGGCCACAACAACATGTGGTGCGACCCCGACCCGAACGAGAACGGCGACGACAAGCGGTGCCAAAAATTCACGCGGTTCTTCGTGACGGCGCTGAAGCGGCTCAAGAGCGAATTCCCCGAAATCAAGGTCGGCGGTCCCGCGCTCTGTTCGATGAAGGCGGATTATTTCACGGAACTTTTCCGCGCCTGCAAAGAGGCGGGCGTCACGCCGGACTTCATCTCCTGGCACTATTACGGAAACAACCCGGACGCGATGGTCGCATCGGCGGACAAGGCGCGCGCGCTCTGCGATTCCTTCGGGTTCACCCAGTGCGAGCTGATCCTGAACGAATGGCATTATCTCGGCTGCAGCTGGAAAGACCTGCGCGACCCCTCGCCCGCCATGAAGAAGCGCATCTGGTCCGGTCCCGCCGCACACAACGGAATCGATTCCGCGTGTTTTACCCTCGCCTCCCTGGCAAAATTCCAGACCTCGAAACTGAATCAGGCGTACTATTACGGCTGCAAGCATGACGGGAACTGGGGATACAAGGGAGCCGACGCCAAAAAATTCAAGGTCTGGTACGCCTTGAAACTCTTCGGCGAAATCGTGAAGGAGACACCGGTGCTGTGCGTCCCCTCGTTCTCGGAAAAACTGGTACTGTTCCCGACGAAATCGGAAGACTACAAAACGAAACGTCTGCTGGTTGTGGATTACCGGAGCGGACAGTCGGAAATTCGTGTCGATGTGGCGAATGCGGGCGCGGTCCAGTCGGCGTTGCTTCTCGACCACACCCACGACGCCACCCCGTGCGAGGTCAAGTTCGAGAACGGCCAGTTGCTGCTGCAAAAGCCGGACACAAACTCCGCCGCCTTCTCCATCACGTTCGGAGAGGAAAAGTAGCCGGGAAGGCGGGGGAAGCGGAAAAGCTGAGAAGCGGGGAAGCGGAAAAGCTGAGAAGCGGGGAAGCGACGGCACCCTCGTTGTCGGTTTTCGGGGAAGCGTCACTGCCGCTTTGGGAGGGACGCGCTCCGTCGCGTCCACAGGCGCAGCGCGGGTGCTTCGCGCCCGGCTGAGAAGCTGAGAGGCTGAGAAGCGGGTTCAACATTATGCGGACGCGACAAAGTGCGTCCCTCCCTTTTCTGCTGGCGCGAAGCACCCTCCCGCGACTTATTCCGTGTGTTCCGTGTATTCCGTGGTTATTTCAAGCCTACGGACGCGACAAAGCGCGTCCCTCCCTTTTCAACCTGGGGTAAAAGACACGCGACACGCGGGCCGACTGGATCTCTTTGATCCCTTTTCGCCCACCCTCAACCGCGAAGCGGCGGAAGTGTCGCTTCCCCGAGAAGTGGATGGCCGATTTCAAGCCTCCGAAGGAGGCGATTTAACCATTGAACCATTTCACTTGCTCTTGATGCGGCGTCCGTCGCCCCAAAAACAAAAAGGGCGTGGTCGGATGACCACGCCCCTTGAATCGCTCGCAACCGGGTTACTTGCTGATGACGCGAACCATCTCCAGCACCTTGTTGGAATAACCCCACTCGTTGTCGTACCAGGAGCAGACCTTGACGAACGTCGGATCCAGCTGGATGCCGGCCTTGACGTCGAAGATCGAGGTACGGGCGTCGCCGCGGAAGTCGGTCGAAACGACCGCTTCGTCGGTGTAGCCGAGGATGCCCTTCAGCTCGCCTTCGGAGGCCTTCTTCATCGCCGCGCAGATTTCCTCGTAGGTGGCTTCCTTCTCCAGCTCGACCGTCAGATCGACGAAGGAGACATCGGAGGTCGGAACGCGAACGGACATGCCCGTGAGCTTGCCGTTCAACGCCGGGAGAACCTTGCCGACCGCTTTCGCCGCGCCGGTAGAGGACGGGATCATGTTCTCCAGGATGCCGCGGCCGCCGCGCCAATCCTTCTTGGACGGGCCGTCAACCGTCTTCTGCGTCGCCGTGGCGGCGTGGATCGTGGTCATCAGGCCGCGCTTGATTCCGAAGGTGTCATTCAGGACCTTGGAGATCGGGGCCAAGCAGTTGGTCGTGCAGGAGGCGTTGGAGATGATGTCCTGCCCCGCGTAGGTGTCATGGTTGACGCCATAGACGAACATCGGGGTCGCGTCCTTGGAAGGAGCGGACATGATGACTTTCTTCGCACCGGCGGTGATGTGGGCGCGGGCTTTCTCGTCCGTCAGGAAGAGACCGGTGGATTCGACGACGACGTCAACGCCGAGGTCTTTCCACGGAAGAGCGGCCGGATCCTTCTCGGAGAAGACGCTGATCTTCTTCCCATCGACAAAGATGGCCTTGCTCTCGTTGCAGCCGGCGACCTCGTGATTGAAGATGCCGTGTACGGAGTCGTACTTCAGCATGTAGGCGAGGTAATCGGGATCGAGGAGGTCGTTGATGCCGACGATCTCGATGTCGTCTTTGAAGTTGTCAATCGCTGCGCGGAAAACCATGCGGCCGATGCGGCCGAAACCGTTGATACCAACCTTAATAGCCATGTGCGTAATACCTTTCAGTTTTGTGAAAGAGAGGCGGGAAGTGGTTGCCTCATAAGGATTCGAACCTTAACAAATTGATCCAGAGTCAATTGTGCTACCATTACACCATGAGGCAATACCCTGCTCATCTCAAAAGGGAGTCGATACTATACCATATTCCCCAAAGGAGTGCAAGCGCGATTTTATTCTTTTTTTGGGCGGGGGAAAGCGGCTGGCTAGAGGCTCTAGCGGCTCTAGAGATTCTAGTGGTTCTAGAGGAGCTAGAGGCTCTAGGGCTTCTAGAGCTTCGCTTCTCAGCTTCCCCGCTTCTCAGCTTCAGCCGGCACGTAGCGCCCGCCCTCACTCCTCCGGCGGCGGGAAGGTCAGGTCGAAGGAACTGATCAGTGATTTTTCGCCATCGTGATTTTCCTCCATCAGGTAGATCTTGCTCACGTAGGCGGGTGGTTGCAGGACTTCCCAGCAGGGTTCCGCCCCGATCCGCGTCCGGCGAACGGTCATCGGGCCGGAGTACGGCAGCACGAACTTGTCGCGCACCATCTGCACCGCCTCGCGCAACGGGATCGGCTCGATCGGCGTGAAGCTGAGTTTCTTGACCTTGCCGACCTTTCCCCGCTCGTCGAGGTAGAAGTCGGGCGTGATGGACGCCCAGCCGTACTGGACGGTCGCGTCGCGCACAATAAACGCCATCCGCTTATCCGCGCGGTCGTTGTTCCGCAGTTTGGTCAACGTCTCCACGATGATTCTCCGGATCTTCCGGTAGTGTTCCATGTGGTTGGTTTCCAGCAGTGTCGCCAACGGGAACGTGAAGGTCTCCACCGCCCCAGGCTTCTTCCCGCGCGCGTCGATCCACGCGAGGTCGTTGGGAGACAGCTTGGATCGCTTGGTCGAGATCACCTTTCCGTCGGGGCGCCGCAGGAAGATTTTGCCGTCCTCCTCTTTCAGGAACGCGCCTTCCACCTCGTTCCCGTTGACGGAGGTCCACGTCCGCATCGCGGGTTCCGCAGGCTTTTGCGGTGTCGGTGTCGTCTGCGCCGTCAAAGCGGCCGCAGCCATCCACATCACCCAAAACAGATTCCTCTTCTTCATCCTTCTTCCCCCGGTTTCCTCACCCCAGTTCCGAAAGGGCCGCGAGCCATTCCTCGTCCGTCCTCTTGTCATCCTGCGGCACGACCAGCGCGAGCGAAAGGCGCGTCGGCTCGAAAATCTGGGAGGCGACGTGCCGGACGTCGTCAGCGGTGACCGCCCGCATCCGCTCGATCTGTTCCTGCGGATCGACATAACGCCCGAAGCTCAAGTAACCAAGCCCCTGCAGGAGCATCTTCGTGTTCGTCCCTTCCAGCGAGAGCCGGTTCAAGCCCGTGATGTAATCCTTCGCGCGCTGCAACTCCGCATTCCCCACCTTCCGGTCCGCGATGCGCACCAGTTCCTTGGCGATGAGCTTCAGGGCCGGAATCCCCTTCTTCACGTCGAATCCTGCACCGATCGCGAAGAGTCCCGTCTCCTGGAAGAACTGGGTCTGCGACAGAATCGTGTAGCACAACCCGTGCTTCTCGCGTACCTGCTGGAAGAGGCGGGAACTCATGTTGCCGCCCAGAACCGCACTCAGCATCTGCGCCGCGTATTTGCGGTCGTCGTGCAATCCGAAGACGCGGAATCCGAGTACGGCGTTCAACTGGTTGACGTCCTTGCGCACGATGGTCACGGGCAATTGCCGTACCGTGGCATCGACAGGCTTGCATTTCGGGAGGCGACCTTTTGGCAGGGCGCCGAGCGTCTTTTCGACCAGCTCGACCGCACGCCCGTGTTCCAGTCTGCCCGAGAACGAGAATACCGTATTCCCCGGCACGTAGGTACGCTTCTGGTAGGCGCGCAACGTATCGGGCGTCATGGCGCGCAACGTGCGGACGGAACCGGAAACCGATGCGCCGAGCGGATGCTTCTGATACAACGCCTCTTGAAATTTCTCCTGCACGATGGAGGCGGGCTGGTCGTCGTACATCATGATTTCCTGGATGATGACCTCGCGCTCTTTGTCAAACTCCTTCGGGTCGAACACCGCGTTCAGGTGCATATCCGTGAGGACATCGACGCCCTCCGACAGAAATTCGTAGGGGAGACGCACGTAATAGTACGTGACGTCTTCGCTCGTCGCCGCGTTCATGTATCCGCCCCGTCCCTCGATCGCACGGGAAAGGTCGGCGGCCGTCCGCTTCTCCGTCCCCTTGAAGTACATGTGCTCGATGAAGTGACTCACGCCGGCCTCGGACGCTTTCTCGAACCGGCTGCCGACACCCACGAAAATACCCATGCTCACACTTTCCACGTTGTCGCTACGGGAAGTGATCACCGTCATGCCGTTCGACAGCTTCGATACTTCTACATTTTGAATCATCATGGTTCCTGTCTCCATCCCATCACATTATCGAGCTGCCGCCATCATTTCAGAGAGTGTCGTGCGGCCATCGTACAACGCCTTGCCGCAGATCGCGCCGATGAGGTTCGGACGATTCAACTCCCGCAACGCCCGCACATGCTCGGGCGCGCTGACTCCGCCAGAGGCGATGACATGGCACTCCGGCACCGCTTCGCAGATACGGTCCATCGCCGCCACGTTCGGCCCTTTCAGCATCCCGTCCGTCGCCGTGTCGGTGTAGATGATGGTACGGACGCCGCACGCGACCACCTCCCGCGCCAAATCCACCGCCTGCTTGCCGCTGGTCTCGACCCATCCCTTGACCTGGACATATCCGTCCCTCGCGTCAATCCCGACGGCGATGTGCCGTCCGAACCGCTGAACCAACCGCGCCAGCGCCGCCGTGTCCTCCAACGCGCGAGTCCCGAGTATCGCCCGTTCCGCCCCCGCTTCCATCAACGCCTCGACCTGCGCGTCGGTACGCAACCCGCCGCCGACCTCGACGGGAATCCCGATGGCGCGAATGATCTCGGTGATCACCGCCGTGTGCTTCGGCTCGCCGCTGAACGCGCCGTCCAAATCCACCACGTGCAGCTGCTCCGCGCCCTGCGCCAGCCACGTCTTCGCCTGCGCCACGGGATCATCCGAATACACGGTCTGATCCTCCGCCTTTCCCTGCCGCAAGCGAACGCACTTGCCGCCCTGTAAATCGATCGCCGGTAAAATAATCATGCTTGTGTCCTTTTCCGTCAAGTATAACAAAACTCTCCCGCCAAGTGAAGCGCGTTTCCTCACGGGCAGTCGTGGGGAACGGTGGTGGTGGACGCGGGCATGGTATGCCCGCGCACGGAACACGGCGTTCGGCGGTTTCA
>JAFSTA010000070.1 GCA_017450695.1 Kiritimatiellia bacterium
GTCCCAATCCGGAATACATCCGCGAAATGAAGCGCTACGGCATCTTGCCGAAGGACGTTGATCCCGCCCGGCAGCGCATCGACCCCTACGCGACCGACAGGCGCTACTGGGCGCTGGACTGGACGGACCTCAAGTAAGGCACGCCAGGCATTGGTGGCATCAAAAGGCGATCGACACGTAGTACGGGTAATGCGCACGAGGGGTTTGACGATCTCATGATGCGCGGGGACGGCGAAGCGCTTTTGCGCAATGACCATGCCCGCAAATCTCCAGCGGGCCTCTGCGCCCGCCGCCAAGATGGCGGCTCTCCCAGTCAGCCTAACTGGGAACGCCGCCTTCCAGGCGGCGGAACTCACCGCACGGACATGAGACGTGAGACGCGAGACGAGTTGGATGTGAGACGCGTGTCCCGTTTTGCCGCCGTTCATGGAATGACTTGCCCGTACAGCCTCCCATTTGCCATTGGCAACATTGGAACTGGCAACACTTCCACATTGGCAACATTTTAACTACTCGCCAAAAACTTTTCCGCAAAAACTTTTCCGCGCGCGTCCCCTTGCGCCACGCTCTGGGATTTGGTAAACTGTCCTCCGTTCCCTGAAAGGAGGAACCGCCCCGTGGGCTGGCGTAAAGGTCCACCCTAAGGCGGGAAAGTTCCCGCCATTTTTTATGGAGACATGGCAAGCGGAATCGAGATATTCATTGACGAATCGGGAGACTTTGGACAGTTCGACGCCCGATGCCCGTACTACATCGTCACCATGGTGTTCCACGAAACGACCTGTCTGCTCTTCTCGCACATAAGCGAACTGGAATACCGCCTTTCGCTCATCGGACTCGAAGAGCACTGCATCCATTCGAGCCCGGCGGTGCGCGGCGAACACGAGTACCACGGAATAGATCTCGCGACACGGCGAAAGATGATGTCGTGCTTCTCCGCCTTCGTAAGGAAGAGCGGACTTTCCCACAAGTGCTTCTTCGTCGAGAAGAGACCGAGCGACACCGAGAGCGATACGGTTGCAAGGCTTCGCGGCACGATAGAGCCATTCCTCTCCGCGAACGAGGAACGCCTCATGCGTTATTCGCAGATGTCAGTATCATACGACAAAGGACAACGTCCACTCTTGCAGTTGATCACGGAGATATTCGCCGAACGCTTTCACGATGTAAGGATCATAAAGACGCTGCCCGTGTTCTCCCGAATTTTCCAGATGGCGGACTACGTTTGCACAATGAACCGCCTCGCGTTCAAATTGAGACACGACGGTTGCCTGTCGAAATCGGAGACCCGCTTCTTCGGAAACATCGGCAACTTCCGCAAGAAATGGCTCAAGCCCCTCATGGGAACGGAGTGGCGTCAATAAAATCATTCTCAGTTGCGTTGGACGTGAGACGTGAGACGCGCCAGTTTTGCCGCCGTTCATGAAATGGCTTGCCCGCAAGGTCTCCCCATTGGCCATTGGCAACATTGGAACTGGCAACACTTCCACATTGGCAACATTTTCACTGTCCCGCTCGTCTCTCGTTTCCCCATCTCCCCATCAACTCCGATCCGCAAAAATTTTCCGCCGTGCAGGCGCTCTTCACATGGCATCGGATTTTTGATAGAATATTCGGCGGTTTTACAAAAGGAATCGTTTAGGTTTGAAGTTCACCTACCAGTACAAGACGAGCGACGGCGTGCGGCATTCCGGCGTACATGCCGCCCGCTCCCGCGAGGCCGTGTATGACGAACTTCGCGCCAAGGGCATCAAGGCTTTCGGCGTGGAGCCCGCCCCCGGCTTCTTCAACCGCCTGTCCGGCCTCTTCGGCTGGCGGCTGGCTGCGTTCGTGGTGCTGGCCCTTGCTCTGGTCGTGGCGACCGTCGCGTACCTCCGTGAATCCGCGCAGCTTCGCGAAAAGGAAGCTGAAGTCCCCGTCGTCGAGGAGTCGGTGTTCCTCGCAAAGACGCGGCGGCAGATCATCGGCGACACCGCCGTGATCGAGGCCGGCATGAAGAACGGCTGGAGCGACGTGTTCCCAGAGGAGGGAGAGCGGTTCCTCGCGTCCTTCGCCATCCCCGGCGTCCCGGCGGGCGTGCGCACCACCAACGTAGCCGAGCTGGAGAAGGCGCTCAAGCGGACGGTCGCGATCCAGCCCGACGATTCGATGGAGGCGAAGCAGATCAAGTCGATGGTCGAGGGCATGAAGGACGAGCTTCGTGCCTACCTGGCCAAGGGCGGCACGATTGCGAAGTACGGCGAACGCCTCGTCGAGCGACAGGAACAGGAGCTTTCCTACTACCGCCGCGTCAAGGAGGAGATCGCGTCCGCCGCGAAAAGCGGACTCCCCGACGCGGAAGTCGAGGCCAAGTGGAAGTCCGGCAACGCCGAACTCCGCAACATGGGCATCCGCCTCGTCCCCATGCCCGAATCCGGCGACTAACCCCCATTCCCTTTGTGAGGACAAAGGACAGAGGACAAAAGACAAAGGGGAGAAAAGCCATCCTTTGTCTTCTGTCCTCTGTCTTCTGTCCTTTCCCTTTCCAGAAACAACATGGAAAGGAAACCAGAAATGGCACGAGAAAAAGGCAGGGGCAACCTGCAAAAAGAGAAAAGCGGACGCTACACGCTCCGCGTAGGCATCAACGGACGGCGCTACAGCCGCTCCACGGGAACGACGGACCGCGAAAAGGCGGAGCGGGCGCTGGAGCGCTTCCTCGCGCCTCTGGGACTCGGCGCGACGCGCCTCCCGCTGGCGGACGCCTGGCAACGCTACGAGATGTCGCCCAACCGGCGCGACATCGCCAAGGCCACGCTCGACTCGAAACGCGCCGTGTGGATGTCGTTCTCGCGGTGGATGGAGAAGTACCACGTCGAGATCGGACACCTCGCCGAAGTGACCGACGAGGCGGTGGCGGAGTACCTCACGCAGTTCCGCTGCCACCACTCCGCCACGACATACAACAACCACGTCTGCGCGCTCCGCGAGGTGTTCCGCCTCCTCGCCGACAAGGCGGGCGTCGCGCACGACCCCTGGGCGGGCGTGTGCCTCCTCGCCGACGACTCGGTGAGCCGTCGCGAACTCACCATCGACGAGCTGGGGCGTCTCCACGCCGCCGCGTCGAAGGCGGGCGCGGAGTGGAAGCTCCTCTTCAAGACCGGCACCTACACGGGACTCCGCCTCGGCGACTGCTGCCGCCTCACATGGGACAACGTCAACCTCGAACGTCAGGTGATCCAGGTCATCCCGGAGAAGACGAAGAAACACATGCACGGCCGCCCCGTGACGATTCCGATCCACGCCTCGCTCATGCAGGCATTGCGCGAGGCGTGGGATGGTAGGGCGGTCGCCCCGCGACCGCCGACCCCCGACGCATCCCCCGACGCCACACTCATCCCTCATACCTCATCCCTCATACCTCCCACCGGGTTCGTGAACCCGGTGGTCGCCCACCTCTACCTCAACGAAAACTGGCGGCTGGACGCCGAACTCTCGCGCATCTTCAAGGCGGCGAACATCACGATGAGCGTCCGCATGGAAGGGCGCACCCGCAAGAGCGTCGTCGCGTCGTTCCACAGTCTGCGGCACACGTTCGTCTCGCTTTCGGCCAACGCGGGCGTCCCGCTCCCGGTCGTGCAGTCAATCGTCGGACATTGCTCGACCGCCATGACCCGCCACTACTACCACGAGAACGAGGAAAATCTCCGCAAGGCCGTCGCCGCCATCCCCGTGATCGACGGTAGGGCGGTCGCCCCGCGACCGCCGTCTCCCGACGCGGCCATTCGGGGAAGCGGCGCTCTCGCCGCTTCACACCCGCGACCGCCATCCCCCATCCCCGCCCGCCTCCGTCGACTGGACAACCTCCTCAAACAAGGACTGATCACCGAAGGGGAATACGCCGCCCAGCGCACGCGCATCCTGAACGAACTCTAGCGCAAGAAAACATACCTCACGCCCCGCCAAACGCCCTCAAAAGGAGGGCGTTCCGCTTCACATTCCTGCACGATTACTGCACCGCCACGAAAGAGCAGAGCACGATTTTACGGGGGCGGGCGCGGCCTCTTCCGTTGTCGGGTATAATACCAAGGACATCGCCAAGAACTCCTACGTTCTGACGGCTATTCAGTTCGATGGTGTTGGTGGCGCGACGACGGTTGACAAGATTCTCTCCACGACCGACGCGGGTACGCAGTCTTGGACGCCGGACGACGAGAACGTTCCGGGCTGGGAAAGTCAGGCGGCAACGCTGATGATTCCCAATGTCAAGGGTGGTTACGATTATTATTATTATGCGAGTGACGGTTATGATGAGGACACCGACGAGACGTATGCTGGCTGGTGTGATGAATATGGTTACATCAAGAAGAATATTCCGCTTACGGTCGGACTCGGCATTTGGACGCGCGGCAACAAGACAGCTGCCTCCGCCCTCACACAGGCTGGCGAGGTTCCTGGTGATTCGTCCATCACCACCTCTGTCGGCGCGGGCTACACCATCATAGGCAATCCGTTCCCGATGTCTTTTGACATCCAAGACATCTCGACCACAGCTGCCGCCACGCAGTCTTGGACGCCGGACGACGAGAACGTCCCCGACTGGGAGAAGAATGCCACCACCCTCATGGTGCCTAATGTAAAAGGCGGCTATGACTACTACTACTACGCGAGCGATGGTTATGACGAGGACACCGATGCGACGTATGCGGGTTGGTGTGACGAGTACGGCTATATCAAGAAGAATGTAACTGTTCCCGCAGGCACAGCCGTATGGTTCAAGACGGGCACCGCTGCTACGGTGACGTTCACGAAGTAAACAATTTCTCGGACGAGGCGATCGCGGGGCGACCGCCCAACCGAGGAAAACAAACAAACAAGGAAAATGAAAATGAAAAAGTTAGTTGTTATCGCGTGTGCTGCGCTTGCCGTTGTCTCGGCAAAGGCGGCTACCGTCGATTGGCAGTACAAAATCGAAGGTGCGGCTGGCGGTTCTGCCACCGAGTTCACGGGTTATACCGTGTATCTCGTTGACAAGGCGTACTATGACGGCCTCGGTGGTGAAGTTACCAAAGAATCCATAACAGGTTCAGGTAACTACATCAATTCTGATACTATTGCCCAGACGGGTAAGTCGGGTAAGGGTGCCAACACCAAGTACGTGTTCACTGGTGAGGGGCATGTGACGAATGACTCCCTTGTTGAGGGAACAACGTACGATTATTACCTCGTACTTGTTAACGGTGACGAGTATCAGGCTACACCATATAGCTATGCTGCGCGAAACACGGTGGGATCGCCAGAAGCTTCCACGTTCACAACGGTGGTTGCTTCTACTGCGGTTTCGACCACGCCGTTCTACAGCGGTAGCACGCCTGATCCTCTTCCTGAGCCGACCTCTGGCCTTCTGCTACTCGTTGGTGGTGCGGTGCTCGCGCTCCGTCGTAAGCAGAAGTAAGGGAAACGGTCACGCGGGACGCGTGACCCTACCGAAAAACGAAGGCCCGTCCGCGTGAGCGGGCGGGCTTTCAATTTTGAATGAATCGGCGGTCGCGGGGCGACCGCCCTACCAAACGGAATAAGATGACTTTCACGGTTACATATCGCGGCAGGGATGGCGCGTTGCACGACGAGGCGATTGAGGCGGCGGATCGTGCGGGGTGCGTTGCGGAGTGCCGTAGGCGCGGGATTGCGCCCACGAAGATTGTAGAGGGGCGAAGCGGCAAGAGTGCCGCTTCCCCGAAGGGCTGCGTGGGTACGGGAGACAGCAAGCGTACGACAGCAAGATGGGTGGCCGTTGCGGTGCTGCTTGTTGCCGTGGCGGGTGGCGCGTGGTGGTGGTTCGGCGGTCGCGGGGTGACCGCCCTGCCGGCGGAGAAGCCCGCCAAGCCGAAGGTAGAAAAGCCAAAGGCCGAAAAAACGCCCAAGGCGGAGAAACCCAAGCCGAAGACAGCAAGCGTACAACAGCAAGCGGAGCCCGCGCAGCCGGTGGCGGCAGCATCGACGAACGCGCCCTCCGCACAGGACGAGGTTGTGTGGCGGCAGGTGATGACGAACTCGAACGGCGTGGTGACGGAGAAGTACCGCACCGCCGACGGGAAGTCGCACAGGGTGATCCGGCATCCGAAGCGCGTGTTCGACAACGCCTCCGACCAGCTCATCGCGATGGCGATCTCCGCCTCGAAGAACGGCGGATCGATGCCGCCCCTCCCGCTCACGGACGCGACGGAGAAGGACTTCCTCGACTCGCTCATGCATCCGATTGAGATTGCCGAAGATGATCCGCCCGACGTCAAGGAGCTGAAGCGGGACGTCGCCGCCGTGCGCGAGCAGCTGATCGACATGGTCAAGGGCGGCATGACGGTGCGCCAGGCGCTCATCGAGCACCAGAAGGCGGTGAACGACAACGCCGAGTTCCGGGGCGAGGCGCTGAAGGCGCTCTCGGATTTCCGCAAGGAGGGCGACAAGGAATCTGCGGAGGAGTTCCGCAAGAGGGTCAACGAGGAATTTGAGAAGCGGGGCATGGCCCCGGTGGAAACCAGGAGAAAGAAGCAATGAAGAAGATCGTGTGCATGGCTGCGCTGCTGGCGGCGGCGCTTTTGATAGAGGCTGCTGAACCCGAGAGGCCGAAGATCCCGCGTTCGCGTCGTCAGCGCCGCACGGCGGAACAGCTCGGCGGACGGCTGATGCGTCCGTACACGGGCAAGTGCGTGAGGATCGTGAACGCGCAGGGGCGCGTCGCGGAGAGCGTCTTGCGGGAGGTGAGCGAGGAGATCATGTCCGCGACGAGCGTGCCGGTGGAGGTGTCCGCAACGGACAAGCCGTCGTGGTCGGCGGAGCGTTACAAGGACGCCAAGACGGCGGCGGTCGTCCTCGTGCGGGAGGCGGACTCGTCCAACACGATCATCATTGCGCCGGAGAACGGCTGGTGCGAAGTGAACGTGAAGGCGCTCGCGTCCGACTCCGCCGCGCCGGACAAGGTGTCCGAGCGCGTGAGGAAGGAGCTGTGGCGCGCCATCGCGCTGATGCTGGGCGCGGGCAACTCGAACTACCAGCCGTGCCTGATGACGACCATCCTCTCATTGCGCGACCTCGACGGCGTGAAGCAGCGCCAGCCGTGTCCGGAGCCCTACGGAAAGATGTCCGATACGGCGACGCGCCTCGGCTGCGCGGAGGCGAAGCACACAACCTACAAACAGGCGTGCCGCGAGGGCTGGGCACCTCCTCCCACCAACGACCTCCAGCGTGCGATCTGGGAAGAGACGCGCAAGCTCCCGGAGAAGCCGATCAAGATCGAATTTGACCCCGCCAAGGGGAAGTGAAGACAGCAAGCGTACAACAGCAAGAAAAGACCGCCTGGCCTCGTATGGCCGGGCGTTTTACATTGCTGTTTGGGATTGTGAACTTTCCTGCTTGAAATCACAACGCCACTCCTGTATAATACCAAACCAGTTGCAAAACAGTTTCAGAAAGGATTTGTTGATATGCCCTGCTTAACGGTAAGAGATTTGCCACCGCGAACGTTGTCTTCATTGAAGACGCGGGCGAAGTCAAATCACCGCAGCCTCAATGGCGAGATTCTCTTCATTTTCGACTGGATAGTTGATCATGGCATGAAGACGCCGCCGCCAGTCGCAGGGATGTCGGATCCTGTTGTTACCCGCCAGAAGAGTGAAATGGAGTCGCTGATCGGAAGTTGGCGCGACAAAAGAACGACCGGGGAAATCGCAGATGACATCTATGCGGCAAGGACGCTCGGACGTGAGGTGACGCTATGAAGCTGCTCGACACCGACACGTGCATTGGCCTGCTGAAAGGCGACGATGCCGTGGTTGCGGCCTGGCGTTCCTGCGGGGAACAGTGCGCCCTGCCGTCAATGGTCATCGGCGAACTCTTCTATGGGGCGTTTAAGTCGGCTTTCCGTGAAGAGGAATTGGCGCGCGTTGATCGGTTTGTGGACATCTTTCCTGAAATTAGACCGTCACGGCGCTCCATGCGCAGGTTCGGCGAGATTAAGGCGGCACTTGAACAAAAAGGCACTCCTCTTGCCGACGCGGACATCATCATCGCCTCAACCGCCATTGAAGAGGGGTTGACGCTAGTCACCGGCAACATCAGGCATTACAACCGCATTGAAGCCCTTGCGTTTGAGAACTGGTTTGCGCGATAAGTGACGGCGCGTAACGCCGCCCCTGCATCTTGCTGTTGTACGCTTGCTGTATTCACTTCCCCTTGGCGGGATCGAACTCGATCTTCATCGGCTTTTCGGGGATGTGGCGCACCTCGTTCCAGACAGCCTTCTGGTACTCGTTCGTGGGCTGGGCCGCCCATCCCTCCTGAACCGCCACGCGGTACGGGATCCGGCGCTCCTTCTTCACCCCAAACCGCTTCCAC
>JAFSTA010000071.1 GCA_017450695.1 Kiritimatiellia bacterium
AGAAGCCGGACTTTCACCATTTGGGTGAATCAGTTTTCTGCCGCAACCGTGCGCGTTTGAGATCGAAAAGCCGCTATTTTTTGAGACGTTCTCTGCGTTCTCAGCGGCTCTGCGTGAGAACCCAAACGAGGAATCTAGGTTAAATTGATGAACCGATGAAAAGCGACAAGAGTGTCGCTTCCCCGATTGGGCGTTCCCACTACGCTCTCGTCTATAACTTCAACCTCCGGCGTGAAGAATAGCAAGTTATCTGAATCGAATCACTCACGCAACGCGTGAGCGGGGTCAACAGCCAACTTATCGGGAAAGCAACGTCTCTTTCCCCGGAAGTTCGGAGAAAGTCGCGTGGGGTTCTGTCTGATACCAGAAAACCGTCGAGGCGATATCCGACTGTTGGGCGTTGTAGATGCCGTCCTTCTTCCAGCCGAGATCCTGGATCGTCACGCGAAGACTCTTGTCGAAGCGGATGGGATCGGTGATGTGCCACCGGTAGAGTCCGAAGGAGGTAACACCCGCCGGATCGTCCGGCTTGATCACCTGGTGAAGCCCCGTGTAAGGCGTTGTGAACTCGCGATACTTCGCGCGTCCACCGATCTCGAAGTTGTACGAACCGCAGAAGTAATCTTCCGTACCCGTCCCGCAGATGGTGGGATTCTCCTCGCCGTCGAGATAGAACTTGATCTCTCCCTCGCCCCACCATCCCGTGTCGTGGACACGCCACGCCAAATAAGTGCCGACATACTGTCCCTTGCCGGAAATCCCGTCCACCAGCGTGTGGACCGAACCCTTTGTGGGATTCGACCGACGGAATTGGGCATGGAAATAAGCGGCGTCAGCGGGAACTTCGGTGAGCGCATAGTTCACCTGATAGTACAAACGCATCGCCTTCACGTCGCAGTTCTCCATCGTAATGCGGGCGCGACGGCGGAATGGCATCTGCCAATAACAGTTGAATGCGCTTCCCGGATTGACACACACCGCCAGTGAGGAAAGTTGCGCATACCGATTGTACGCGCTGGCAAAGAAATCGCCAACGGGACATTTCACGGACGGCTCCACCTCGTCATCCCAATACATACGGATGATGGAAAGCCGCCAGTTTCCCGTCGGCGTCATCCAAATCTGCTGGATCGCGCCGGGCCCTTTGATATCCGCAAGCGTCAGGGTCTCGCCGGGATTGATGACCACGAACGGATTCACCTTCCACCCTTTTCCGAGTTCCTGTGCGGCATGGGACGCGTTCGCAACATTTCGTTTTCCCTTGTCCGTCACAGGGTCGGCGAGCGCACCGCCATTCCGTTCCCCCGTAAAGTTTTCGGGACTGATCGAGCGCGTCTTCGCGTCCGAAAGTCTGCAGAGTGATGCCATGCCCGTCCCGAGGCCGTTGTAACTCGGTGTCTCACACCCAGCCAACAACATACCGATGAGAACACTCATCATGATTTTCCACTTGTCCATTCTCGTCTCCTCTTTCTTCGTTCCGTTTTGTTTCGACGCGTTCGTCCCTTGGATGAAAACAATTACACCCAATCGCCCTGCTTCAAGAAAGCGAGGCTGTCGCGAACCGCATCGAGACGCGACGCATCAGCCTCGCACTCGACGATGTACCAGCGACAACCACTTTCCTTCGCGAGGAACGAAAGCGTCTCATTCCAGCGAACGCCCTGATTCTCTTCCTTCGCACGCCCCAGCACGGCGGTCGGGCACGCCCGCATGTCTTCCTTGCAGTGAACGGTCAAGGCACGTCCGGGGAATTTCTTCAGCCACGGAAGCGGATCCCCCCCGCCGAACTCGACGCAGTTCCCGATGTCGAACTGGACGAACACCTCTTTCGAGGTAGATTCGAAAAAGCATTCCCACGCCGTTTTGCCGTCGTACTTGGTCACGAAATCCTTCGTCGAATTGTGGTAGCCGACGAACATACCGTAGGCCTTGGCGGATTCCGCCGCCTGTGCCAACAGGTCAGCCATCTCTTTCAATCCGTCTCGCGTCACAATCTTCAGTCCCGCGTGAGGACAGACCACATACCGGTTGCCGATCTCCGCCTGATAGTCCAGCACGGCATTGATCTTGTCCGGGCGCAAATCCGCATCGCTCACATGCGTCCCAGCCGCAAGCAGTCCGTGATCGTCGAGCAACCGCCGCATCTCGCCGGCCTTTCGACCGTAGTACCCCGCGAATTCGACCCCCGCGTACCCGAACCCCTTCAGGGCGCGGAACGTTCCCGGAAGATCCCGTTCACAGCAGGTGTGGACGGACCAGAGTTGCACAGCGGGACGCGGCTTGTTCGCGACGGCGGCGACTTCCGCCACGGCGCAACGCGACAGAAGCGGAACCGCGAGAGCCGCCAATGCATCCCGACAAAATTCACGTCTTGAATGGTTCATCGTTTCTCCTGAAAAAGAAAAATCCCCGGCATCGACGGGACGCCGGGAAAGAAACACTACAGCTCGTAACACCAGCCGTGCGTATCCGGCAGTTCGCCGTACTGGATACCGCGAACGGTGTCATACAGCTTCTGGAGCGTCGGCCCGACAGTGTCCGGATCGCTGATCTGGATCACTTCGTCGCCACGCGTGATTTCGTACACGGGCGTCACGACAACGGCGGTGCCCAGCGCGGCGACTTCCGCCATCTCGCGGATTTCCTCGTAAGGGATCTTTCGCATTTCCACGGGAATACCAAGGTCACGCGCAACTTGACGGAGAGAGTCATTGGTAACGGACGGCAAGACGGAATGGCTATCCGGCGTCACGTAGGTCCCGTTCTTCGTGATCCCCAGAAAGTTCGAGGTGGAGAACTCCTCCACGTACTTATGCTCCTTCGCATCCAGATACAACTCGACCGGCCAGCCGTCGTGCTTCGCCTTCTCGTGGGCGAAGAGCGAGGCCGCGTAGTTGCCGCCCACCTTGACATCACCCATGCCGTGCGGCGCGGCGCGATCCCAGTCATCGAGGATGATCGCACGAACCGGTTTCAGTCCGCCCTTGTAATACGCGCCCACGGGCATGACCATCATCAGGAAGGTATATTCGCTGGCGGGAGCGACACCGATCTGCGGTCCCGTACCGATCAACAGCGGACGGACGTACATCGACCCACCCGTACCATACGGCGGGACATACTCGCGGTTCGCATCGACCACGCGCTTCAACGCATCCAGAAACATCTCGACGGGAACGGGCGGCATCACCGTGCGGATCGCCGTGCGCACCATCCGGGTTCCGTTCGCATCCGGACGGAACGCGGCGATCTTGCCGTCCTTCTGACAGAAGACCTTCAGCCCCTCGAAACACTCCTGCCCGTAATGAAGGCAGGAGGCGCCGATGTGCATCGTGATGAACGGATCCTTCACCAATTCACCGCCATCCCACGCACCGTTCTTCCAAACATAGCGAATATGACAATTCGTGTCGGAAAAGCCGAACCCCAGCTTCTCCCATTCGATCTCTTTCTTCATCTCGACAATCCCTCAACGCGGTGACTTGCCACCGCTTACAATGAAAATGTCATTATACCCCCCAAAAAACGACCTGACAAGCACGAACTTAAAGTCATGCCAGTGCGTTCGGCTCGTTCACTGTTCCGAGCGACGGCAATCCGTTCGGGATTCAACCTCGATTTCTCGTTTGTGTTCTCACGCTGAGGCGCGAAAGGAAGTCAATAGGAAGTAGGATTACCTCACACAAAAGTATCATGTTGAACTCAGAGTGAGAGATGTCGCCAAATCGGGGAAACGACACTCTTGTCTTTTCACGGGGGAGTAGCAAAAGCGGCAAGAGTGCCGCTTCTCCGAACGTTTCGCGCAGAACTCGGAACGGATAGGCGAAAGGCACCCTGGCAAAAGGACAAACAACTTCAGAAAAATCGGGATTGAGAGAGGTACGGGAAAAGTGTATGATATTTGCGTTATGTCCAAGCCATTTGTCCATCTTCATCTTCATACCAAGTACAGCCTTTTGGACGGTGCCTGCCATATCAAGCCGCTGGTGGCCCGAGCCAAGGAATTCGGTATGAATTCCCTCGCCATCACCGACCACGGGGTCATGTATGGCGCGATTGAGTTTTACCACGAGTGCGTCAGCGCGGGAATCAAGCCCATCATCGGATGCGAGTTCTACATCCTCGCGAAGGAAAATCGCTCTTGTCGCGACAGGCGTGTCCCTTACCACCATCTCGTTCTGCTGGCGGAAACGAACGAGGGATACGACAACCTCGCGAAAATGAACACCATCGCCCACCGCGAAGGGTTTTACTACAAGCCGAGAATTGACAAGGAAACCTTGCGCGCCCATTCGAAAGGAATCATCGGCCTGGCCGCTTGTCTGCAAGGGGAAATCAACTGCTTCCTCAAGGAACGCCAGCTGGACGAGGCGGAAGCCTGTGCGCGTGAATACATGGACATCCTCGGTCCCGACAACTTCTTTCTGGAAATGCAGGATCACGGAATTGACGAGCAGAAAATCGTCAACGAGGGTGTGCGCGAACTCCAGAAACGGACGGGATTGCGCACGGTGGTGACCAATGACGTTCACTACCTGCTGCCCAGCCACGCGGAGGCTCACGAAGTGATGCTCGCCATCCAGCAGAACACCGTGATGAGCGACCCGAAACGCTGGAAGTACGCGACGCACGAGTTCTACTTCAAGTCGCGTGAGGAAATGGAGAAACTGTTCCCGGACGATCTCGAATGCCTGGACCTGACGCAGGAGATCGCCGACCGCTGTCACGTGGAGCTGACCTTTTCCGACGGTCGGGCGAGTTCGCTCCACTTCCCGACATTCCCCCTGCCCGAAGGTTTCACGGACGGCAAGGAGTACCTGATCTATCTTGGAAAAAACGGATTGAAACGGCACTACGGGCTGGATTACGACCATCCGAAAAACGACGCGGAGCGCGAACTCATCAAGCGCTTCGAGTACGAAGTGGGCGTCATCGAGAAAACGGGCTTTATCAACTATTTCCTCGTGGTCTCCGACTTCGTGATCTGGTCGCGCAAGAACGGGGTTGCCGTCGGACCGGGACGCGGTTCGGGTGCCGGTTCCCTACTCGCCTATTCGCTTGGGATCACGCAGCTTGACCCGATCCGCTTCGACCTGATCTTCGAACGCTTTCTGAACCCGGAACGAATCTCCCCGCCCGATTTCGATATCGACTTTTGCCAGGCGCGGCGCAAGGACACGATTCAGTACGTGACGGAAAAGTACGGATCCGACCGCGTCGCGCAGATTGTTACCTTCGGTCAGCTTGGTGCGAAGAGCGTGATCCGTGACGTCGCACGGGCCTTTGAAATTCCGCTCGACAAGGCGATGGCGTGGTGCAAGATGATACCGGAAGACCCGAAGATCACGTTGCCGAAAGCGCAGGAGGAGAACCCCGCTTTCGCTGCCGCCTGCAAGGTCGATCCCGATCTGAGGCGCATTATGACCTACGCCGAGGTGCTGGAAGGGCTTTACCGTTCTACGGGTATGCACGCGGCGGGCATTGTGATCGGCGACAGGCCGCTGATCGACCTCGTCCCGCTTTGTACGGGAAAGGACGGCGAACCGGTCACGCAGTATTCGAAGGGACCCGTCGAGGAACTCGGTCTGCTGAAGATGGACTTTCTCGGTCTCAAGACGCTGGACGTGCTGATGGAAGCCGCCGCGCTGGTCAAGATCACGCACGGTGTCGAGATCGACTACGAGCAAGTGCCGCTCGATGATCCGAAAACTTTCCAGCTTTTCCAAGATGCCGACACCGCCGGAGTCTTCCAGTTGGAATCAGGGGGGATGCGGAAAATCTTGCTGGAAATGAAGCCGACCAAGATCGACGAGATCATCGCTGTCATCGCGCTCTACCGTCCCGGCCCGATGGGGATGATCCCGACCTACATCGCGAGAAAGCTCGGCAAGGAAAAGATCGTTTACGACCACCCGAAGATGGAGCCGATCCTGAAAGAGACCTACGGCGTAATCGTTTATCAGGAACAGGTGCAGCGTTGCGCCCAAGTGCTGGCGGGATATTCCCTCGGAAAGGCCGACCTGTTGCGCCGCGCCATGGGTAAGAAGAAGCCCGAGGTGATGAAAAAGGAACACGCCATTTTCGTGGAAGGCTGCAAAAAGTTCAGCAACATCGACGAGGGGTTGGCAAACCAGATTTTCAACAACATCGAGAAATTCGCGAGTTACGGATTCAACAAGGCGCACGCCGCCGCATACGGGGTCGTCACCTACTGGACCGCCTATATGAAGGCGCATTACCCGGCGGAATTCATGTGCGCGCAAATCTCTTCCGAAATCGGGAACTTCGACAAGCTCCCCGCCTTCGTCAGCGCGTCGGCAGCGATGGGACTTGAAATCCTGCAACCGGATGTCAACCACAGTTACGACCGTTTCGTGCCGGAGAACGGCAACATCCGATATGGTCTGGCCGGTGTTCGCGGTGTCGGCGAAGGCGCCGCAAAGGCTATCTTTGACGAACGTCGCGCCAACGGTCCGTTCACAAGCCTCAGCAACTTCGTCGAACGGATGGACACCTCCATCGTCAACAAGCGTGTTCTGGAAGCGTTGGTCAAATGCGGCGCGTTCGATTCCCTCGGTATGAACCGAGCGCGACTCTTCGCGAACATCGGACTTGTCATGAGCCGGTCTGAGGAAAAACGCAAGGAAAAGGAAAGCGGGCAGACCAGTCTCTTTGACCTCATGAGCAGTGACGACCCGGCGAACGCCCAACTGGACGACCTTCCCGACGTTCCCCGCTGGACGGAAAAAGAGTGCCTCGCGATGGAACGGGAGCTGACCGGCATCTACCTGAGCGGACATCCCCTCAATCGCTACGAGAGCATCATCCAGGCCGTCCAAACGTTTTCCCTCTCCACAATCTCCGATCAGGCTGAAACGATTGCCGAACGCGATATCCGCGTATGCGGCATGGCGGATTCCGTGCAGATGCGAATCAGCAAGAAAACAAAGGAAGCCTGGTGTATCATCGACCTGGACGACGGATTGGTGAAGATCGAGACGCTGGTTTTCGCCAGAACGTACAAACAGTTCAAGCAGTACTGCGTTGCGGATACGCCGATCGTGGTTTGCGGAAAACTTTCCAAGCGTCAGGAGGACGACCACGCGAAAATCATCGCCCAGGAAATCTATCCGCTTGAAGAGGCGATCCAGAAATTCGGCGAGAAGATGGTGGTGGGCATCAACGCCGAATCTGACTCGTTTACCAAACGCATCGCCAATCTGCGCAAGCTCATGGACTCGGCCCCCGGAAAACTCCCGCTTACGATCTGCCTACTCTACAAAGCCGGGAAAAAGAAGATTCTCGTCAGTCCCCGGACAGGCACAGGGGTCGATGCCTCCCTGAAATTCCTTGCCGACGCGGAAAAGGCGATGGGGAGACATGCCGTCAAGTTCATCGGGAGACGCGCAATCTATCTGAATCCGCCCCGCAAAAAATGGGAAGGCGCGCCCGAACACGTATCGGGGTAATCCCCGTTGCCCCGCCTGCAAAATCGGGGCAGTGACACTCTTGTCGCTTCACGGGGTAGTCGCAAGAAGCGGCACAGAGTCTCGTCTCGTGCCCCGTTTGTCGCGTGTCGCCTGTCTTTTGCCTCATACGGTGGGGACGCGCCCCGTCTCGTCCACAATGCTTAACACGCGTAACCTGCCAACTGATAGGCAAGTACTGGCGCTTTGCGATTTTGCGGACTTTCACCATTTGTGTGAATCGTTATTTCTGTCCCAATGTGTGCGTTTGGGTTTGAACCGTCTCTCTTTTCGACACTTATTCTGCGTACTCTACGACCACAGTGGCTCTGCGTGAGATTTCAAGCAAGGAATCCAAGTTCACTTTTAACCGCCAATAGAATAATTCCGGGATTGCGGCATGGTTTTTGGTTTGATAAAATGTTTAGCTTTCCAACGCAAGGAGGGATGGATGCACAGGATCCTAAAAAAAACTCAGTTGTCGAATGATGTCTTTCGCATGGAGGTCGAGGCACCGTTGATCGCACGCGAGCGCAAGCCCGGCCAGTTCATCATTTTGCAGGTGGATACGAATTTCGGAGAACGGATTCCCTTGACGATCGGTGACGCGGATATCGAAAAGGGGTCGATCACGCTCGTTTTCCAGACCGTTGGGCTGACGACGAAATTACTCGCATCCAAGCAGGAAGGCGATGAAATCGCGGCTTTGGTCGGTCCCTTGGGCAGACCCACGCACATCGAAAAAGTCGGGCACGTGGTTTGCGTCGGTGGCGGAATCGGCGTCGCACCGTCTTACCCGATCGCGCAGGCGTTCAAAAAAGCGGGAAATAAGGTCACAATCATCATGGGCGCCCGTTCGCAGAACCTCTTCGTAATGACAGACGAGATGCGGGCGATTGCCGACGAGCTGATTCTCATTACGGATGACGGTTCCAGCGGCCGCAAGGGACTGGTGACGGAACCGCTTAAGGAATTGTGCGAAGGGCCGAACAAGCCCGATCTGGCAATCGTCATCGGTCCGCCGATTATGATGAAGTTCTGCGCGTTGACGACCAAACCCTTCGGTGTGAAGACCATCGCCTCCCTGAACACGATCATGGTGGATGGAACCGGGATGTGCGGCGGCTGCCGCGTCAGTGTCGGCGGACAGACCAAGTTCGTTTGTGTCGATGGTCCGGAATTCGATGCGCACCAAGTGGATTTCGACAACATGATGAAGCGGTTGCGCACCTTCAAACCGCGTGAGATGTGGGCAAAGGATCACCTTTGCAACCTGATGCAGGCGGCAGATGCCCTTCAGGAAAAACAGGGAGGAACTAAATGAAAACCTATTACACGCACGGAACCTGTTCCCGCGCCATCCGTTTCGAGGTTGACGACAACCAAATCGTGACCGCCTGTGAGTTCGAGGGTGGATGCCCGGGAAACACGCAGGGTGTGGCGCGGCTTGTCATCGGGAAGAAGGCGAAGGATGTCATCGCCATGCTGAAGGGAATCCCGTGCGGGGACAAGGGAACCTCCTGCCCGGACCAGCTGGCGCGGGCATTGCAGAGTGAACTCAACGCCAGGGCTTGAAACGGAATCCGGAAGCGTCCAAACGCAAACCACGGAAGAAGAACCATGAAGACACCAGAAGAATTGCAAGAGGAAGCGGTCGCCAAATTGGCGGAGACAGAAGGAAAGGCGCTTACCCCGAAAGATCGGATGGCGATTCCCCATCAGGAAATGCCGTCGCAAATGCCCTTGGAAAGAAGCCGGAACATGAAGGAAGTCGCGCTCGGCTACACGGCGGAAGAGGCACGGCTGGAGGCGATGCGCTGCCTCCAGTGCCCGAACGCGCCGTGTATGCAGGGATGCCCGGTGAAAATCCGAATTCCGGCATTCCTCCACGCGGCGGCGCAAGGGGATTTCGACAATGCGATCCAAATCATCAAGGAAAGTTCCCTGCTGCCGGCGGTGTGTGGTCGCGTCTGTCCACAGGAACGCCAATGCCAGCAGAACTGCACGCTGGGAAAGGTACTGAAAAGCGTAGATCTCGCGGTTGGGATCGGACGTGTCGAGCGGTTTTGCGCGGATCGCGAACGCGAACTGGCTGCGCAACCCGGAGCGAAACCGACACCGATTGCCGTTAAGCCGGAGACGGGGAAGAAGGTGGCCGTCATCGGAAGCGGTCCGAGTTGTATCACCGTGGCGGCGGACGTCCGTCGCGAGGGACACGACGTCACGATGTTCGAGGCGCTTCAGAAGACAGGCGGCGTTCTCGTGTACGGCATTCCGGAATTCCGTCTGCCGAAGGCTATCGTCCAGCAGGAGATCGACAATCTCTCCCGCATGGGCGTGAAGATCGAAACGAACTTCGTCGTAGGCCGTACCCGCACCATTCGGGAAATGATGGATGAGGACGGTTTTGACGCGGTGTTCGTGGGGACCGGCGCGGGACTGCCCAAGTTCATGAACATCCCCGGCGAGAATTTCGTGGGGGTTGTTTCGGCGAACGAGTATCTGACGCGGGCGAACCTGATGCGGGCTTACGACACGGAACACGCGCACACGCCCATCTATGCATCGCGTAAGGTCGCAGTCCTTGGAGGCGGGAATGTCGCGATGGACGCGGCTCGCATGGCGTTGCGACTGGGTGCGGAAGAAGTCCATCTGGTTTATCGCCGCACGGAAGCGGAGATGCCCGCGCGAATCGAGGAGGTTGAGCACGCGAAGGAAGAGGGCGTACGGTTCCACCTGCTGCAAAACGCGGTTGAGATCCTCGGCGACGAAAATGACTGCGTGACGGGCATGAAATGCATTCGTTTCGAGTTGGGAGAACCGGACGCCTCGGGGCGCCGCAGCCCCGTCGCGATTCCCGGTAGCGAGTTCGTCATGCCGGTGGACACCGTGATCGTGGCAATCGGAAACGGATCGAATCCGTTGATCAGCCAGACCACCCCTGGGCTAGAGGTCAACAAGCGAGGAAACATCCTCGTCAACGAACAGAACCAGACCTCGCTGGAAGGCATCTACGCGGGAGGCGATATCGTGCTGGGCGCGGCAACCGTAATTCTCGCGATGGGAGAAGGCAGAAAAGCTGCCGCCGCAATCAACGAGTATTTGGCAAAGCGGTAGGAGCTCTCGCAGAGCGGGAAGCAATCCACTACCCCCCCCCGCGTGGTGCGATAGGCAGGTTCGTCCGCCGCCCACGTTCCGCACGGGAATGTGCATGAGGGTATGTTTGGCGCACACAAAGTCCGCAAAGTACGCGAAGAATGGGAGGGACGCGCCCCGTCGCGTCCGCATTGCTTTTCCAATTTCTCCGAACACATGGAAAACGTCGCGCGATTGCGCGACGACCGCCAGCGAGTTGTCCATTCGTTGTTTTCGTTGTTGTCCAAGCAAGAGATAATACGCCTATCTTTTCCGATCGGGCGACCTGTTTTCCTCTGCATCTCTGCGCCTCCGCGTGAGAGCCCCACCCACCTAAACCGCCGACCAACACAGACGCGCCACCCTGACGCTTGCGCATTTCCCAACCAGGGCGGGCGTGAGCGATGCCTGTCCGTGTACGTCCGTGGTTCTCTAAACCAGCGAGACCCAACCTTGAACTTATAGGTAAGCGGGTTAAGCTTTTCGGTCGCGACGGGGCGCGTCCCTCCCGTTTTATCAGCGTGAAGGAATCCTACCCTCCTCCGGGAAAAAGAAAAGGCCGAATGCGCAAACGCACATCCGGCCTTCCGTTCGGCAAACGCCTCTACGTTAGTCTTGCAACTTGTAGAGATCGCGCTTGTGGTAGTGCGTGTGGAGAAGGTGTTCCGCCTTCTCGCCACCGTTCGCACCCGTCTCACCGAGGTAGTCTTTATACAGGGCCTGGACCTGCGGGTTGAGGTGGGACATACGGAGGACGCACTTCTCATCGTCGGTGTAGATACCCGCCGTACGGAGCGCACGAACCGCGTCCGTAGCGCCGGTGGGCTGACCGCCGCCGCCGATGCAGCCGCCACGGCACGCCATCACTTCGATGAAGTCGTAACGAGGCTTGACGCCGTTCTTGATGTCCTCACGGACCTGATCCAGCACCTTCTCGACGTTCCCCATCTGGTGGGCGACGGCGATGTTGACCTTCGTGCCCTTGATGTCGATCGTGGCCGTCTTGACACCCTCCATGCCGCGCACTTCGTTGAAGTCGATGCTCGGAGGTTGGGCCTCGCCGGTGATCAGGCAATAGGCGGTACGGAGAGCCGCTTCCATCACGCCGCCGGTGACACCGAAGATCGTGCCCGCGCCGGTGTAGGCGCCGAGCAGTTCGTCCGCCTCTTCCTCAGGCAGATTGGTGAAGTCGATCCCGGCGGACTTGATCATGCGGGCCAGTTCGCGGGTCGTCAACACGACATCCGTGTCCTGAACGCCCGTGGCGCTCATGTACTGGTCGCGACGAATCTCGAACTTCTTGGCGGTGCAAGGCATGATGGAGGTCATGTGGATCTTGGTGTGATCCACGCCGTTCTTCTCGGCCCAGTAGCTCTTGGCGAGGGCGGAGAGCATCTGCTGCGGGGACTTGGCGGAGGAGAAATTCTCCGTGAAGTCCGGGGCGTACTTCTCCATCCAGTCGGTCCACGCGGGACAGCAGCTGGTGATCAGCGGGAGCTTGCCGCCCTTGGTGAAGCGGGCGATGAACTCCGTGCCTTCCTCCATGATCGTAACGTCGGCGGAGAAGTTGGTGTCGAACACCTTCTTGAATCCGAGACGGCGGAGCGCGGCGTAGATCTTGCCGGTGGAAATCGCACCGGGAGGCAGACCGAACGCCTCGCCGATGGCGACGCGGACGGCCGGGGCAATCTGCACGAGGCAGACCTTCTCCGGATCACGCAAGGCAGACCAGACCTTCTTGGTCTCGTCGTTCTCGTAGATCGCACCGACCGGGCAGTGCGCGGAGCACTGGCCGCACCGGATGCAAGGCGAGTCGCCGAGCTTGACGTCGGCGGCAGGGGCCATGCGGGTGGAATCGCCACGGCCGATGAACTCCAGCGCCCAGACGTTCTGCATCTGCTGGCAGACCTGCACGCAGCGGCCGCACTTGACGCACTTGTTCTGGTTGAGGATGATCGACCCCGTGGAGTTATCCACCGGGATATTCGTCGCCAGTTTCGGGAACGGATTCTCGCGGATGCCGAACTCGGCGGCGAGCGTCTGCAGTTCGCAGGCCTGATTACGCGGGCACTGCAAGCAGTCGTTCGGGTGGTTGGCAAGCGTCAACTCCAGCACCGTACGGCGCACGTTGACGATGTCGGGATCGTTCGTGACGATCTTCATGCCCTCCGTCGCCTCCGTGCAGCAGGAACGCAGCAGTTTCGGCGACGGGACCCACTTCGTGGGATCCTGACGGTCCTTGACCAGCTGGCGGACGATGCAGAGGCCGCAAGCAGCCCACGGCTTGAGATCCGGGTGGTAGCAAAGCGTCGGGATCTTGATTTGAACCTTCTTGGCGGCGTTCAGGACGGAAGTACCCTCGGGGACTTCCACCTGGATACCGTCGATTTCGAGATGAATCAATTTTGTCGTTTCCATTTGGATCAGTCCTTTCCGTTACGAGCGCGTGATGGCGTTGAACTTGCAGCCGCTGAAGCACTGACCGCACTTGATGCACTTGGACGCGTCGATCATGTGCGGCTTCTTCACTTCGCCAGAGATCGCCTTGACCGGGCAGAGGCGCGCACACAGCGTACAGCCCTTGCACTTGTCGGGATCGATGGAGTAAGTCAGCAACTTCTGGCACTTGCCCGCGCGGCACTTGTGCTCGTGGATGTGCTCCTGATACTCTTCCATGAAGTAACGCAGCGAAGACTTGATCGGGTTCGAGCAGGTCTGCCCGAGACCGCAGAGCGAAGCCTTGGTCATCGCGTCGGAGATCTCGCGCAACTTCTCGATATCCTCGTCCGTGCCGCGTCCCGAGCAGATCTTGTCCAGATACTGCTGGAGCTTGCGTCCGCCGATCCGGCAGGGAGCGCACTTACCGCAGGACTCGTCGCAGGTGAAGTCCAGGTAGAACTTCGCGATGTTGACGATGCAGTCGTCCTCGCTCATGACGATCATGCCGCCCGACCCCATGATCGATCCGATCTTGGCGAGCGAACCGAAGTCGATCGGCGTGTCGAGGAACTCGGCGGGAATCATGCCGCCGGAGGGACCGCCCGTCTGCACGGCCTTGAACTTCTTGCCGCCGAGGATGCCGCCGCCGATATCGAAAACGATCTCGCGCAGGGTGGTTCCCATCGGCACTTCGATCAGGCCGGAGTTGTTGACCTTGCCGGTCAACGCGAAGACCTTCGTTCCGGGGGAGTCGGCGGTACCGATCTGCCGGAACCAGTCGGCGCCCTTCGTCAGGATGACGGGGATGTTCGCCAAGGTCTCGACGTTGTTGATCACCGTCGGACGCTGCCACAGGCCCTTGACCGCCGGGAACGGAGGACGGGGCGAAGGCATGCCGCGACGGCCCTCGATGGAGGCGAGCAGGGCGGTTTCCTCACCGCAGACAAACGCGCCCGCGCCGAAGCGCAGCTCGATGTCGAAACTGAATCCGGAACCGAGGATGTCCTCGCCGAGCAGACCGTACTCGTGCGACTGCTTGATCGCGGTCTGGAGGCGCTCGATCGCCAGCGGGTATTCCGCGCGGATGTAGATGAAGCCCTTGGAGGCGCCGATCGCCTTGCCGGCGATGGTCATCGCTTCCAGGATGGAGTGCGGATCGCCTTCCAGCGTGGAACGATCCATGTACGCGCCCGGATCGCCCTCGTCCGCGTTGCAAACCATGTACTTCTGTCCGGCGGGCTGCATCGCCGCGAACTTCCACTTCATGCCGGTGGGGAAGCCCGCACCGCCGCGACCGCGCAGACCGGACTTCAGGACCTCTTCCACAATCTGTTCCGGCGTCATCTCGAAGAGCGCGCGCTCCAGCCCCTTGTAGCCGTCGCGGGCGATGTACTCGTCGATGCTCTCGGGATTGATGATTCCGCAGTTGCGCAGCACGATACGGAACTGCTTCTGGTAGAAGTCAATGTCCTTGACCTTGACGTTGATCTTGCTCTGTTCCTTATCGTAAAGCAGACGGTTGACCGTACGGCCCTTGACGATGTGCTCCGCGATAATTTCCTCGGCGTCCTCCGGCTTCACGTTCACATAGAACGTATCCTGCGGAAGGACCTTGACGATCGGTCCCTGCGCACAGAAACCGAGACAGCCGGACGCGACGACCTGAACCTCATCCTCCAGCCCGTGGGCCTTGACCGCCGCCTTCAGCGCGTCGAACAGCTCGACGCCCCTGTTGGACTGGCAGGCCGTGCCGCCGCATGTAACGATATAGTGTTTGTAACCCATAATGCCGCACCTTTACTTCATGATGTCCAACGCGGGACGATCCACGATATGGTTGTCGATCAGCTTCTTGCCGATGATGTGCTCGCGCACGATCTGACGACCGACATCGCCGTTGACCTTGCCGTAAATCACCACCGGCATATCCGGGGCGATGACCTCGACCGTCGGTTCGGAGGCGCAGGCGCCCATGCATCCCGTCTGGCGGAGAAGCACCGTGGTGATGTTGTTCTTCTCCAGCTCGTCCAGGATCGCATTGAACGTGTCTTTCGCGCCGGCGGCGATACCGCAGGTTCCCATTCCGACGATCACCTGCGTGTCCTTGTTCGAAGGATCGCGCTCGGACATCGCCTGTTGCTTGCTTTCACGCAGTTTTTTCAAATCTGCCAACGTCATTTTTGCCATGATCAATTCTCCAGATTCATCTCTTGATTCCGCAGGAACTCCTTCGCCATCGCGAGGGTGGAAGCCTCGGACAGGTTGCCCAGCGCATCCATCAGCTCCATGCGAGAAACCGTGTACTCGTCCCGCCGCGTCCGCCGCGTCAGGAGCAAATCGTAATCGCCGTCAAAAGCCATCAGCCCCAACACCGTTTCGGGAACGTCCCCAACCGGAGGTGTGTCGATGTTCCTTGCGTCCAGCCAGAACGAAACCGTCGTGCCCTGCCCGGGAACGGAGGCGAGATCCGCCTTCCCCCCGCACTCCTCGCAGGTTTGGAGCAGGAGCGGTATGCCCAACCCCACCTTGCGCTTGGAATGCTTGCCTGGCTCCGTGTAGAACGGATCGGACGCCTTCCGCAGCGTCTCCGCATCCATTCCCTTGCCGTCATCCGCCACCCGCACCTCGATTCTTTCCGGCGTGGTGGAAACCAACAGCTCCGTCCGCTTTGCGCCAGCCTCGACCGCGTTCTGCACGAGGTCAGTGATTATGTCACAGACCGTCGCGTGCAACGCCTACCCTTCCTTCCTGTACTTATCCACGATGGAAGCAAGCGACTTCGCCTCGACCTTGCCGTAAACCTCGCCGTTGATCACCATCACCGGAGCCAGTCCGCAGCAGCCGAGACAGCGGACCGCCTCGACGGAGAAAAGCCCGTCCGGCGTAACCGTGTTCAGCCCAACACCCAACAGCTTTTCGAGACCCAGAATCAGGTCTTCGCCGCCCTTCAGGTAACAGGCCGTGCCCAAACAGACCTGGATCTTGTTCTTGCCCGGCTTCTTCAGCTTGAAGAAGTTGTAGAATGTCACCACGCCATAAATCTTGGCCAAGGGGACGTTCAACTTCTCGGCCACTTCAAAAGCGACCTCTCGGGGAATGTACCCGAAGTGTTCCTGCACCTGATGCAAAATCATGATCAGGTTGCCCGGTTTGCTCTTCCATTCGGCGATGAAGTCCAGCAGCTCCGGTGTGAGCTTTTTGACCTCTGCCTCTGGCGTCGTTTCAGTACTCACGGTTTTACCTCCGCATTTAGCCCCCGGACAGACCGTCACTGCCAGAGGGGTTGTCATTCAAAAGTTACGCTTCGATTCTCCCAAAAATCAAGACCGGGGGCAAGCTCAAAATAGAGGATATCGAAATTTTTTTATCGATTTGTTTCGGCGGGAGTTCCGAGCAGGAATGGGATGGGCGCGTTTCCTCAGTTGGACAATTTGAAAACCACGGAATACACGAAGGCGCTATACGCCAGCTGAAAGGCTGAGAAGCTGAAAGGCTAGTATTCGCGTCGCGTCCGCCGCGTAGCGACGGCGTCCTCTCCGTCGGCTTTCGGGGAAACGGCATTCCTCCCGTTCTGTACCGCGCCATCACACCGCCCCGCATTCCGTCCCATTCCGCACCGCGCCATTCTTGGCGCGGAAGCACCTCCCCCACGAGCAGCCGAAACCGTGCCTCGCTACCAAAAAATTTCGGTTGGACAAAGGGGAAAATTTTTGAGATAATAGAACTTCCTTTTTTGGGTAACATTGTGTTTGTCCTAGATACAAGTTCCCAAGCAGAAAGGAAATAATAACCAAAAGAAAGGTATAGAGATGTCTGTTAAAACAATGATCTTCGTGGATGGCAGCTGGCTCTACCACAGCCGCCAGGCTCTGTTTGAATCTCTGGGTGAGGAATCCGGATTCGAAATCGATTACAAACAGATCCCCGATATTATCGCGCACTCGATCGCGGATACGCTGGACACGGAGGTTGACGTGGTTCGCACGAACTACTTCGGAACGATTCCTGTCAACAAGCAGGGATACAACCCCGCCAAGCAGAAGGCGTTTTACGATTTCCTCGCCATGCAGTGCGCCTACGACACGGAAATCCTTGAGATTGACTTCCGGCGCGAACCGCACGCGCGCCCCGATGACAAGTGGGTCAACGTCGCGCTTGCCTCGTCCATGCTCTATTTCGCTTCGGTTCCCGGCGCCTACGATATCGCGACCCTCGTCGGCGGCGATGCCGATTACATCCCGCTCCTCAAGCGGGTCCGCTCCATGGGCAAACGAATCCAGATCGTCGGTATGAACAACATCGACGGGAAGTTCCTGACCAGCGCCATGCTGTTGACCACTTCCGGCATTCAGGATATGCCGCCCATCTTCCTGGATGAGCACGCCGAAAAGATCCGCCTCGTCCGCCAGGCTCAGACCCGCATCTGCAAGAACTGCGGACGCGAAGAGGTGACGACCTGGGCCGGTCCCGATTTCTTCTGCTCGAACTGCCGCAACGAGCAC
>JAFSTA010000072.1 GCA_017450695.1 Kiritimatiellia bacterium
CAACTGCTCAAGCGACTCCAGCTTGCGGATGCCGGTTTCGACCACTATGCGATCATCCTTCTCAACAATGCGCTGTGGGAGACTGTCTTTTCCGCGTTCCCGCGCGACCAGCGGCTGTTACTTCTTCCAGTCTGTCTACGCAGCCATGACCGGTGCCACGCGCCACGTGACGATATGGGGCTTCTCTGCCAGGATTGCGGAGCGTGTCGGATACCGGCGTTCACCAAAGCGGCGGAGTCGCACGGCATTCCGGTATTGGTTTCCGAATCCAGCTCCAGCGTGAGCGAGTGGGTCGAGCAGGGGGCGATTCAAGCTGTAATCGGCGTCTCCTGTCTTGAGTCGATGGAAAAGACCTTCCCGGCGATTTTTCGCAACGGCATCCCCGGCATCGGCGTACCGCTGCTCGTGGATGGTTGCAGGGATACCGTTCCGGACACAGACCTTCTGCTGGAGGTCCTCTCCGTTCCGCAAACGGAACCACTTCCATTGCCCGTTTTTCACGATCTCCGCAAACCGTTGGACCGGCTCTTCCAAGCTGAATCGCTGAGCCGACTGCTGGAACTCGCGAATGACTGTGTCGACCGATTCCCGAAAGCCGAGGTCACCTGGATTCTCACGCAAGGTCGACACTACCGTCCGTTGCTTGCGGCTGCCATTTTCCTTGTGCTGAGTCGTCGGGCCGCGCTGCCCGAGTTCCTGGAACCGGTTCTGCTGGCGATCGAGTGTTTCCATAAAGCGTCGCTCATCCACGACGACATTGAGGATGCCGATCCTCTCCGTTATGGGGAGCCGACCCTTCACGAGAAGATCGGTGTAGCCGCCGCGCTGAACGCAGGTGATTTCCTGCTTGGAGAAGGGTACCGGCTTCTCGCCCGGACCGAACTCTCCGCCGACCAGCGTGTCGCCATGCTCGCTGAGGCCGCCCGTGCGCATCGCGAATTGACATTGGGCCAATCTTTGGAATTTGAGTCAGCCGACAAACCACGAAGTCTTGAAACCTGCCTGGAGATTGACCGGCTGAAGACCGTTCCAGCCTTTCGCGCCGCCTTGTTGCTGGGGGCGATCGCGGCGGGTGGAATTACGGAATACCGCGAACTTCTCGAAGCGTTCTCCGAGGTCTTCGGCATCGCCTTCCAATTACGCGACGATCTTGACGACGAAGCGCCCAACCCAGCCTCGGCCGTCGATTGCGTGATGCAGAGCCGCTCGATTCCACGCAGCGACGCGCGCCGGATTGTCGTTGAGTGTTATCTGGACTATCGTTCCCGTGCCTACACCACGCTGGAACCCCTCACCAACCCTGCTTTGAAGATCCTGCTTTATCGCTTGATTGGAAAGGTGCTGAGCGATGTTTGAGCGCCTTTCCCGCTTATTCCATCCCGCAGCGGGACGATTCGATCGGCCTTTTATCAGAACGATCCAGAACGGTTTGCGCCGGATGGCTCCTGAGGCCGTCTGCGCCTTGAGGGACGAGGTTGAATCTGCCCAAACGGACAACGGGCTTTTCCGAGGCCGCACGGGTCCGGGTGATCTCTATTACACTTTTTTCGCGTTGCCGCTCGCTCGGTTGGTCCGGGCGCGAATCGACCGCAGCGCCTGTCGAGACGCGATCGCGGCAATCCCGCTCTCGACGCTCGATGTGGTTCACGCCATCGCCGCACTGCGTCTCCGCCGCATGCTTCGGCTTCCTGTTCGGTCCGAGATGCTGCGGGCGCTGCTCAATCTTCCCGCGACTTCCTATCCCCAAGGAGATCCAGAGGCACCCTACGCCCGTTTTCTGCTTACCGCCGCGTTTCGGGATTTCGGACTGGACGATCCTCCGGCCGACCTCACCGACTATCGAACCGGATGCGGCGGCTATGCCAATGTAAAAGGGGAGACGGCCCCCGCCGTCAACGCGACCGCCGCCGCTCTGTTCCTGCTCACGGACGATGCGCGAAAGGACGCCG
>JAFSTA010000073.1 GCA_017450695.1 Kiritimatiellia bacterium
GCACAGCAAAGCCCTGTACGAAATCACGGAAGAAAGCGCACCCTTGTCAGGCACATTCCTCCCCTCAGGCGGCTCGTACGGTAAATTTGCTGTTTTCCCTTGAACCGTCCAAGCGTCGAACGCTTGGTTGAACTTGTCGGGGGCTACCATAGCAGATTCCCGGCGCGTTGTCACGCAGAAAAAACGCCGCACCGCCATTCCGACAAGACCACTCGTTGACGCCCGCGATCACGCCAGGCGCCTTGCTGTCCTCACTCGCTACTGTCAAAAACCGCGAAAATCTTACGCGAGAAAATAAAAAAAGTTCGAAACAGGGGCTTTTTGAAGAAAAATGTCCGTTTTTGGCGCTGAAGCACATAAAAGAGGTCGGGCGGAGGTGCTTCGCGCCAGCTGAGAAGCGGGGAAGCAGAAAGGCTGGGAAGTGGCGGCTGCGCCGCCTAAGTGGTCCTGCGAGCCTAAATGGGGCTGGCGCCCCTAAGTTTGACGTAGCCGCAGGGGCGGCAGTTAGGATACGCGAGATGGGGCATCTGGGACGAATGGGGCAACCGGGACTGGTGCCGCGTGTCGCGTGTCTTTTGCCACACGCGGAGCAACACGAACGGGGGTGGCAGCCCGCTCTACTAACCGACGTAGCGCTTGAAGCGACAGAAGTGTCGCTTCCCCGAACAACCAGCGGACAAAATGTGCGGCTGTGCGACAAGTTCACCATCACTGTTCACAAATGCCACAAGTCAACATTCCTTTCCTTGCCGGGAGTTTGGGAGGACTGGAGCCCCCCCTTCTCCAAAACTCCAAGACTACCAGTGGCGAAAGCCAACGCGCGTTCCACGACAGCGGACGCGATCCATCCTGCGCAAGGCTACGGAGGACAAGCAAGCGCGTCCCTGACGACGAAAATACAGACCGCTCCGAACTTGAAGGGGGCGATGCGGGCAATGCATTTTTAAGATTGAACTTGAAATTTGCATTCGACTTGTGGTATCATGCGCGCATGATTCAACGCCAACTATCCACATTCGTGCGCGATATGGCGCACCAGTATCCCGCCGTAACCGTTTTCGGCCCACGCCAATCCGGAAAAACGACCCTTGTCCGCGACGTTTTCCCGAATTATGACTACGTAAACCTTGAGGATCGCGAATCGCGCAATCTTGCCGCATCCGACGCGAAGGCATTCTTTGCGCTCCATCCGCCCCCCGTTATTCTCGATGAGATCCAGCACGTGCCGGAACTTGCCTCAACCGTGCAGGTTCTCGTGGACGAGCGCCGCCACGACATGGGGCGGTTCATATTGACAGGTAGCCACCAGCCACTCCTCGCCGAAACGGTTTCACAGTCGCTAGCAGGGAGAACGGCAATCCTCGACCTCTACCCGCCCGCGATTTCCGAACTCGGGAAATCCGTACACGAGACGACCACAGACGCCTTGATGCACAGGGGATTCATGCCGGAACTGTGGCGAACTCCCTCGTTGGATCCGACCGTCTGGTACCGGAACTACTTCAGGACGTATGTGGAAAGAGACGTCCGAAAACTAGTCAACGTCCGCAATACGATTCTGTTCGAGAAATTCGTGACGCTCCTGGCGGGGAGGATCGGGCAAATCGTCAATCTGCATTCCCTGTCGGGCGAGGTCGGAGTTTCCTCCACGACGCTTGGCGAATGGCTTGCGACACTGGAATCGTCGTTCCTCGTGTTCAGGCTCCCGCCATCCGCGACAAACATCAGCAAACGAGTCGTAAAGTCTCCCAAGGTGTACTTTACGGAAGTAGGTCTTGCCGTCTATCTGCTCGGTCTCGAAACGCCCGCCCAGGTGGCACGGGATCCGCTTCGCGGAAACCTGTTCGAAAACATGGTTGTCGCCGACGCCATGAAACAAAGGGCGAATCTCGGAAAAGAGCCGCGGCTTTCCTTCCTGCGCACGGGCTCGGGATTCGAGATCGACCTCATTGCTTCAGTCGGCGGAGAGGTGCGCCCCATCGAGATCAAGTCCTCGATGACATGGCATTCGGACTTCAGCAACGGACCGGTACGTTTTGTTGCCGAGACATCCCGTGCCGTCTCGCCCACGGTAGTCTATGACGGAGCGGACATGGATCTGTCAAACGGAGTCTCCGTACGGAACTTCCGCACTTTCCGCGTGACGTGATCCACTTTCCGTTGGGCGGCTGGGGGGGTGGTTGGGTGGTTAGGCGGTTGGGTTGAAACCTAGATTCCTCGTTTGAGTTCTCACGTAGAGACGCAAGGCGCTTCGCGCCAGCTGAGAAGCGGAGAGGCGGAGAAGTGGCGGCTGCGCCGCCTAAGTGGCCCTGCGGGCCTACATGGGGCTTGCGCCCCTAAGTTTGACGTAGCCGCAGGGGCGGGGGGCGCTTCGCGCCAGCTGAGAAGCTGAGAAGCTGAGAAGCGGGGAAGCTGAGAAGTGGCGGCTGCGCCGCCTAAGTGGGGCTGGCGCCCCTAAGTTTGACGTAGCCGCGGGGGCGGGGGGCGCTTCGCGCCAGCCGAGAAGCTGAGAGGCTGAGAAGTGGCGGCTGCGCCGCCGAATTGGCCCTGCGGGCCTAAATGGGGCTGGCAGCCCGTTCCACTGACCGGCGTAGCGCGTGAAGCGGCAAGTCGTTTCCCCGAAGCAGACTCGCAGCTTAAGTTGCATGATTCGCGGATACGCCATACTTTACTTTTCGCGGACTTTATACTTTACTTTTCGCGGACTTTATACTTTACTTTTCGCGGACTTATCGAAGAAAGGGACGAGATGATAATTTATGACCGATGGATGGAATCCAACCTTCAAGAGGCGCTGCAAACATGGCGTGTCGTTTCGATAGCGGGCGCGCGCCAGTGCGGTAAAACCACGCTGGCCAAACGCCTGCCCACGAAAACAATCCTACCGAGATCGTTGGACTCGGAAACCTTCCTGCAGGCAGCCAGCGAAGACCCGCAGAGCTTTGTCCAACATCCTGTCGGCACCACGCTATTCATCGACGAGATTCAAAAGGAACCTAGGTTGCTGCCCGCAATCAAATCTGCGGTGGATACGTCGAACCGCCCAGGTCAGTTCCTGTTGACTGGCTCTTCCCACCTCAAGGCTATTCCTGGCGTGACGGAAAGCTTGGCAGGGAGACTGCACACTATTCGTCTGCACACCTTGACGGAGGGGGAATTCCGGGGAGGAAAACCCGATTTTCCGGCGCGCGCCTTCTCCGGGGAGTTTCCATCCCGACTTACGGGGGGAACCAAACGCGAAATCGTCGAATCGGCCTTCCGCGGCGGCTACCCTGAACCAGCCCGGATACGCGAAATCTATCGTCCGGTATGGCATCGCGACTATCTAGAACAATTGCTGACGCATGACATCGCCGATGTCGCGCAAATCCGTAAAGTCGGAAAACTCCGAGACCTGTTTCTGTTTCTTGCCGCCCGTTCCTCCAAACTGTGGAACACAAGCGAAATTGCAACACTCCTGGAAATCTCGAAAGTATCTGTCGAGAACTATATCGCCGCGCTAGAGGCGATGTATCTTTTCGACCGTGTCCCGTCATGGACAGGTGGAGACTACGACCGGGTTGTGAAGCGTCCCAAGTGGTTCATCGGTGACACGGGAACGATGTGTGCCGTACTGAAATGGAAACAGGCCGAAGTTATGCTCGACGGAGACAGATCCGGCAAACTGATCGAATCCTGGGTTTACCATGAACTTTCGGCCGCGGTCGGAGCAAACGCGGGGTATGAGATATTCCATTATCGCGACCGGGAACAGCGCGAGGTCGATTTCCTTTTGGAAAACAACGCCGGTGAACTGGTCGGGATTGAGGTCAAGGCGGGGTCTGTTGTCCGCAAGGACGATTTCAAGTCCCTGCTCTGGTTCCAGCGTACACTTGGAGGAACCCGTTACCGCCGGAGTATTGTCCTTTACTCCGGCGCCGATACGCTCTCGTTTGGAGACGGTCTGCTGGCAGTTCCCCTCGCCTCTCTCTTCTGCTGACCAGGAAGCGCCGTGCGGGAATGTCGGGTCGGTTAGCGGCTAACGCCTGAGACTTCGGGCTAGCGTGTTCAGCCAGTCAAGCGCGTTAGGTTGAGCGGATGTCAGGAGAACGGGCTGCCAGCACGTTTGCTCGCAAGGAACACGCAAACTGCACGTCCCGCCGAAACGGTCGCGATCCATCTTCCGCAAGGCTACGGAGGAGAGTCCAGGAAAGCCCAGCGTGGCCATCCCTGTTCAGGCAACGAGGACGTTGCCCCTCCCGTTCTCAACGGCTCAGCGTGAGACAAATGATCCTATATTCCTCTGTTGAGACCTCCCCGCCTCTGTATTTTTTGCCGCAAAGAACGCAAAGATCGCAAAGATGAATATCTGTAAGAAGAAAAGAATGAAATCTCCTCTTCACCATTTGGGTGAGATGGATAAATACAC
>JAFSTA010000074.1 GCA_017450695.1 Kiritimatiellia bacterium
AAGGGTGCCATGTAGAGGGGCAGGTAGAGAATGCCATCCTTGACACAAAGGTCGCCCGTATGCAGAAGATATGGTTCGCCGAGCCAGTTCGAGAACCGCGACATGAATTTGTCCAGCGAAACGTGACGTAGGGACTTGCCGGACTTGACCTCAACGGGATGGATGTTTTTCCTGCGTGCCGTCGTCGCGATAGAGCGCCAGTATGCAAGCGATATTTCACGTTCTGGCGGTTTCGAAGATGTCTTTTTTTCACGTTCTGGCGGATGTCTGCCGTCGTGCTTCAGCACTCACGATTTGTGGGCGTAGAGGGCGTCGATACGGCGCGGCGGACTCGACAGACGAATTGTCCAGGACTTTGGAGGGCCGAACCGGGATGCGCCACGAGTTCCCGCTTTGCTCATTTGGCGAAAACGGGCAGGATCGTGGCGAGCATCAAGTCTTCGAGACTCTTGAGATAGCCGTCGACTGTCCTCCTCCCCACCTGGCGGCCTGCGCGATGGCGGTGGCGACAGGCTACCCGCCCGTAGGAGTCACAGACCAATCACGTGGATCGTCTTGCCGTCGAACGTCTCGTCGCGGGTGTAGATCTTCTCGTCCCAGGGCTTCGCGGAATCTACGTCGAACACCGCCATCCAGCCCGAAGAATTGTTCACAAATGGCAATTGAGACAAATGTTCACAAATGGAAAATGACAAATTCATCTTCTATCCTGTTCGTTAAGATTTCGCCGGGCCGTTGTCACGCTTGCGTAGAAAATCTTTATCAATTCTTCGGTTTCCTGCAATACGCGCGACACGAGATTTTGATCGGCATAATTCCTCATCGCGATGATACGAAGCCACATCCTGGTTTCAATGAGTTCCTTGAGCGCAATATTGGTCTTGTGCGCGAAATCTTTGCGCGATTCAGGAACGCATGCCTCGGCATAATTGGCTGCAACCGACGTGGCTGCTCGAAACAATTGGTCCTGAAGATGCGCTTTCCCGATTTTCGAAACCATGGATTCGCAAACATCTATGGCCGCAGCTGCAAAGGCCGCTACCCGAAATTCAATTTCGGAAGACGTTGGCATGGCAAATTTCGTTTTGTTATCTGTGAACAATTGTTTCAATTGAAAATTGTGAACATTCTATAGCCCACTTCGTCTTTCCCATGAGGCGGCATACATCGGATTGGCAAAATTCCATTTTGCGCCACCATTGCAAAACAAGCCAAGAGCCTTGAAGAAATTAAATGCTTCAACGTCGGTTTCGGCATTCAGCGCTTTTCCGCTGATGGCATCACGAAAGAAAGGCTCAATCCGTGGATTCTTCATCATGTCAAAAAGATAAAAGAAATGGATGGGATCACGGCGGATGATCGTCTCCTTGGCCGTGGCGATGTCCTCGGCGGTGATCGGAGAGGAATAGTCGCAGTTGTGGATTTTTTTCCACGCATTCGCGGGCGAGAGCGTTTACGAGCCACGGCTGGCCCTGCGTGTATTCCCAGACCAAGTCCAGCGCCCCAGGCGCGAACGCCTGCCCCGTGGCTGCGGTGTGCTGCGCGTAAAGCCGTTCAACCTCTTCCTTCGTAAAGTTTCGGAGAGTGAAGTCTTCGGCAATGACGTTGAAGGGGCTCTTGCTGCCCAGCGCGTCGGAGTGCGGGCGCACCTTCGCCTTCATGTCGCGGATGTCCATCATGCCGCAGATCGCGACCGATGCGGGGAACGGAACCGTTTCCCGCGTGATGTAGCCGTCGCGCAGTTCGCGCAGGAACGTGACGGCCGTTCCCTCCGTGAGGCCATCGACTTCGTCGAAAAACACGACGAGCGGCTTGCCCGCCTTTTCCGCCAGAAGGGAGAGAAGAACCTTCACGCCCATGTCCGGCGGTTGCGGCAAAAGCTGCGGAACAGGCGCATTGGGATCGCGCACGAGTTCTCCGAAAAGAGGATGCCGAAGCAAATCCGAGCGCATGCGCTCCACGATTTTGAAAATTCCGTCGTGCGGGTCGGGATAGGCCATGACGCTCTCGACGGTGAAGTAGAGCGCGACGCGCTCGCCGGAGGCGTTGATGTCGCGCACGAGACCCTGCATGAGCGTGGTCTTGCCTGACTGCCTCGCGGCGTGGATGGCGAAATACTGCTCCTGCCTGATGAGACGCATCACATCGGGCAGGCGCTCCGTCGCGGGGAGCATGTAGTGCTTGGCCGGATGGCAGGGTCCGGCGACGTTGAAGAATTTTTCCATGGTGCACTCCATGTCGTTTGCGGCTTCAATTCTACCAAATGCCCAACCGGAGCGCAATCAGGGATACGGGCTGGGGCAATCGGTCATCCTTTTCCAAGGAGAAGCAGAGGGTTGTCCCTCCCCGAGCTCCTACGCCTCCTCCTTCCCGCAGGGCAATTGCCACTACCCCCAGCCGAACGGAGCCTCTCCGCTTCAGCAACAGAGCCGGTTGTTGGAGACTTTGGGGAAGACTGCCGGTTCGATACCGCAGCGGTCACACAGCGCCAGCGCGTCATCGAGCCTCTGCACGATTGATTCGGGCAGATGGGCATCTGAATTGATAATCACGGTCGCGCCTTCCTCGGCCACCGCTTTCCAGAAAGGCTCCCATGGATACTGGGCGCGCCGCTCTCCCGTGCCGGCGTCCACCTTTAGTGGCTTGTTGTAGCCCGACGTGTTGATTTCAAGAGGAATTCCGCAGTCGCGCGCGGTCGCCGCTATCTTGCGCGTGGCCTGCTCGCATTCTGGCAGCCAGCGGTCGCAGAAGCAGCCGATGAGATCCGGATGCGCGATGAAGGCGTAAATCCCGGACTCAATCATCTCGACGACAAAGTCTCCATATTCAAGGGCGCGCCGCGGCTGCTCGCTTTCGGCAATTTCGTTCCATGCGGAGAGCTTTTCGCCATCGCGCGACATGAAGAAGTGCGTCGCTCCGGCAATGTATTCGACACCGCGCGAAAGCAACTCCTCCGCGTATGCGGGAAGGATGTCGCGGTAGTGCTCCAGTTCCACGCCGAGGTGCAAGTTCACGCCTGGCACGGCGTCGCGCGACGCGCGGAAGCCGTCGATGTAGCCCAGTAGGTCGGAGTGGAACATCCTGACGCCAATGTCGCGATCGTCGGGCGTGGGACAGTGGTCGGAGACGCCCAGGACGGTGATGCCGGCGTCGATGGCGGCGCGCGCGTAGTCGGCAAAGTCGCCCCGCGCATGGCGGCATCTGAAGTTGTGGGTGTGCCAATTGGCAGTGAAATCGCTTCGGTTCATCGGCGCGACATTATAGC
>JAFSTA010000005.1 GCA_017450695.1 Kiritimatiellia bacterium
CGTGGTGAATCATGGCGCTTTGGAATTGTTCAGACTTTCACCATTTGGGTGAATCCGTTTTCTGTCGTAACGTATGTGCGGGGGATCGAAAAGCCTCTGTTTCCGGCACTTTCTCTGCGTACTCTGCGGTCTCAGCGCCTCCGCGTGAGAACCCTGACGAGGAATCTAGGGTCAACAAGGGTTTGCCGTGTTCAAACACAGAAGTTTTCATGTCATGGCATCACGCCAAGTTCGCCAAGTACGCGAAGTGGCCGACTTCCTTCCCTTTGCGAACTTTGCGGACTTTGCGTGAGGTTGAATCTCCGCGTTCGGTATCGGAGGCATCGACATGGATCACGGTGAAAAACGCAGATGCGCCCAATCGGTGCGGGGTGTCCGCATGTAACCTCGCGCCCCCGTTCTCTTTTGTATGAGGAAATGAAACGGGGGACCACGTGCCTGTCACCTGTCGATTCTTCTCGCTTCCCAACTGGCGCGAAGCGCAGGATTATTCTTTGTTGATAGGGGGTGGGCTATCTGCTAAATTGACTTTTCAGACACAGTGGTGTCGGACACGGTGGTGTCTAAATTGTCTAGGCGCAGACATTGGGCGAAAACGGGAAGGAATGATTCGATGGATTTCTTCGGGAGACAGACTCAAATTGAAAAACTCCGTTCCTTGCGCGCGAAAGCGAAGGTGGAGTCGCAGTTCGTGATTTTGACGGGGCGGCGGCGAGTCGGCAAGACGGAACTCGTGAAACGCGCGTTTTCCGACGAGCCGTTCGTTTACCTCTTTGTCTCCCGGAAATCCGAGCCGGACCTTGTCTCCTCGTTTGTTGCCGAGGTGAACGCCGTGGGGGGGCTTCACATCTCGGAGGATATCCATACGCTTGGCGCGTTCTTCGAAGAACTGTTCCGACAGGCCGAGGCGTGTCCCGTCACGGTGTTCATCGATGAGTTTCAAGACTTCATTCGCGTGAACCCCGCCGCATTCAGTGTCCTTCAGGGATTGTGGGACCGGTACCACGGCTCGGCCCGCCTCGCCCTCGTGGTCTGCGGCAGCGTCCATTCGCTGATGACACGCATTTTCCAGGATCGCAAGGAGCCGCTCTACGGTCGCGGGACGGCCTTGCTTCGCCTGGAACCGTTTTCCCCGTCCGAATTGCGCGGTATCCTTGCACGGCACAATCCGGACGCTGCGCCGGAAGACCTCCTTTCGCTCTGGGCTGTTTCGGGCGGCATCGCGAAATATGTGGCGTTGTTGATGGACGGCGGCGCAACGGACCGTACCGGCATGATCCGATTCGTGTTCGATGCCGATTCTCCGTTCCTCGACGAGGGACGGTTACTCCTGAGCGACGAGTTCGGTCACGATTCGGGAACCTATTTCACGATCCTCTCGGCTATCGCGCGGGGCGCCACCAGCCGGAACGAGATCGAGCAGGTGGTCGGGCGTCCTGTCGGAGGACACCTCACGCGGCTGGAGGAGGACTACCGGCTTGTCGAGAAAAAAACACCGTTGTTCGCCAAGTCGTCCAGGATCGTGCGCTATGCACTACGCGATCCGTTCTACCGGTTCTGGTTCCGGTTTGTATTCCGTTACGACTACATGGCGCAGATTGGCGCATGGAAAAACCTTCGCAGGGTTGTCCTGCGCGACTGGGACGCATTCACTGGCCTTACGCTGGAACGCTGGTTCCACGCCAGGCTGGCCGAAAGCGGAGAATGGACGCGAATGGGCGCTTGGTGGGACCGCAAGGGGAACGAGATTGACATCATCGCAGAGAACGAGATTGAAGGGCGCGCGGCGTTCTTTGAGGTGAAACGAGACATCCGCCGCTACGACGAAATCGCCCTGCGCCGCAAGGCGGACATTTTTCTCTCCTCCACGGGAGCTTTCCGTGGCTATGCGCTCGAATACCGTTCTCTTTCCCTCTCGGATATGTAGTGCTTCCGCCGCGCAAACAAGTTGGCAGGTTAGCCCACCGCCCGCGCTCACGCGGGATTTGGGATGTCCCTCTCGTTTCCGAGAGGGCGCAGGACCCACCGCCCGCGCTCACGCGGAATTTGGGGCGCGTTGCGCCAGCCGAGAGGCGGGAGGGTCGCGCTCCGTCGCGACCGCAATGCGTACCCGGCTACTTATAGGCAAGCTAAAAGCCAGCCGCTGAAAGGTTGCGGCGGATGGCGGCGATTTCGGAATCGCGGAGGCCGAGCGTCGTTTTCGCGCAGGACTCGAACTTGTCGCGCAGCGTGGCGCCGGGGTAGGTCTTGATTCGCGCGATGAGGTCGCCGTAGCGATAGTTGCCCATGTTCGCGCGGGTACGGAGCCCGAACGAAGCGAAACTGGAAAGTTCGTAGTCGATCGCCAGATCCGCTTCCGACACGCCGCACAGTCCCTCCAGGAAGAACGCGACGGTTCCCGTCCGATCCACACCGCCCCAGCAGTGCATGTAGATCGGGTAGTTCGACTCGTCCGCGAACACGCGCATCACGGCGGCGTACTGGTTTGTCTGCGTGAAGAGTTCCGTGTAGGCGCCGATCGGGCGGTCGATCAACCGTACCATTGCGCCGAGCGCGGAGTTGGTCACGCAGTCGCCGCGTTCTTTCGGATTCACGGCACGGAAGTCGAGGTCGCTGCGGATACCGAGCTGATGCACCAGCAGGTTGATGCCAGTCCTGTGGATCGACAGTTTGTGGTCCGCGACGGGATTCAGTTCCGATCCCCGATAGACGCGACCGGTTCGCAGCCCCGTCCAGCCACCGATATCCCGCACGTTCCGAACACCCCGCACGGCGATCCACCGCACGAGGTCTCCGGCGCGCGGGGAATCGAGAAGCGTATCCGGACGGCCGACGAAGCGGTACACGATGGAGTTCGTGTAGGAGGCGAAGCCTGTGGACGAATAGGCTTTCCTCGCCTCCTGCACGAAGCGTGTGGAGGGCGAGCCGCTGATCCGGGGCGCACCCTTCTGCGGTTCGGTCAGCTCGAATTCGACCAGGACGGGCGAGTGGTCCGAAACATCCAGTTCCGCCTGGTCCGTCCCGATCTGGTGCCGCCGCGCGTGGATGCCGTCCGTGAAAAACACGTGGTCGATCGAGAGTCCGGGGGTATCTTCCGCCGAGGGACGGAGTGAACCGTGGTAGGCGCCGTCCGCCCCGCGTTTCGGGTCTCCGTGGTGGGAACGGTGCGGGGAACGCGCGTCCGCCTCGTCTGCCGCGTTGTGGTAGCCAGCCAGACGGAAGACCTCGTGCGCCAGCGAACCGGGGGCAGAGTTCAGGTCCCCGCCGCCGATTACGGGCAGCGGACCCCATTTCTGCCGGATTTCCGCCACGCGCCACAGGACTTGGCGGGCGTTCAGTTCGCGGAGGGTGTCGCTCTCCTTCCCGTTACCCATCCACCAGAAATGGGTGGCGAAGGCGATCAACCGGCGGCCGTCCTGCTTGTCCTCCAGCACGGCCCAGCTGAGGCTCTTCTCCGCCTGGAGGGTGAGGTGGAAGAAGTCGCATCCCGAATCCAGCAGCTTCAGGCGGTCTTTGCGGTAGAGTAACGGTTCGTGGTTCACCCAATTGGCGGGTTTCAGCGAAGTGTCCGCCGCGCCCGCGCGGTGCAATGCCTCGTTTTCGTCGCCCCGCACGATGCCGTAGGAGGCGGAGAGGTTGGAGAACATCCGGCTCGCCCACCAGTTCGGCGTCACCTCCTGCAGGGAGACGATATCCGGATTGTGCTTCCGGATCGACCGCTCCACCCCCGCCTCCCGTTCCTCCACGGGATTCTTGAAATAGTCGCCCCAGATATTAAAGGAAAGGAACCGCAGCGGCGCGGCGGCAGCCGAGCCAGCCAGTAAAACCCCAACAACAAACAGACACGCATTTGTTTTCATGCGCCCAGCATAGCACAGATTCGGGGGAATTGCCAGCGGTTCCTGGGGGGAAACGGCGCACGTGAGGTGCTTTGCGTCTCGCGAATAGCCCGCCGTCCGCGTTCACGCGGGAATGGACATGAGGGTAAGTTTGCCTCACACGGAGGCGAAAAGAACGGGAGGGGCAACGTCCTCGTTGCCCGAATTGGAGGTGCGCCTCTTCACGTCCGCCATGCTGATCCGGCTTACGTGCGTAACGGCGCGGGGCGCTGCGAGTAGGGGCAGCCGCAGTAGTTTTGGCGATAGAGGCCGTATCCGCGGGAGAGGCGGAGGGAGTCGAGATACCCGTCTTTTTTCTTGAAGTTTTCCGGCAGAAAACGGTCGCCGCCGACTTCCTTGCCGATGGCGAGAATGGTCGGCGAAGGCTTGTGCGGGCTGACGGTGAGGGAGGTGGTGAACGCCTCGAATCCGTGTTCTTCCATCGCTGCGTATGTCTTGGTGAGATTGTACCGGAAACAGCGGGAACAGCGTTCTCCATTCTCCGGTTCCTGTTCGTATCCCTTGGCGACCCGTTCCTCCCACTCCTCGTGGTCGGGCGGATCGACGATCACCGGCGTTCCCGTGATTGCGCCCAGCTTCTCGACATGTTCTTGGCGCAACCGGAATTCATCCGGCGGCCAGATGTTGGAGTTGGAATAGAAGAGCGTCACGTCATGTCCCGCTTCGCGCAATGCGCGGATGCAATGACTGGCGCAGGGACCGCAACAGGTATGGAGTAAGACATTCATGGCTGGTAGCTGTTGGGTTTTAGCTGTTAGCGGGTGGCGGGTAGAACTCCTAACTCACCCGTTTTCCGCTGGTGTTGAGTACCCTTACCGCATGGATTTCCAGACGAAATAGACGCAACCGGAGATGACGACGGTCCAGCAGGTTATCATGGTGATCCAGCCTAGTGTCGTCATGCCTGAACCCATCCTTCCGGGAGCGCGGCGAGGACCGTCTCCACCACTTGTTCCAACGTCAGCTCCGTGCTGTCGATCTCAATCACGCCGTCCGCCTTGCGCAACGGCGCGTACTTCCGTGTGGAGTCGATCCGGTCACGCGCCAGGAGCGAGGCCTTGACCTCCTCCGCGCTGGCGTTGGCGATTCCCTTCTTCACTTCTTCCAGCCGACGGCGTTCCGTGCGCGCCTCGGCGCTGGCGGTCAAGTAGAAGCGGGCGGGCGTGTCGGGGAAGACCGCCGTGGTGATGTCGCGCCCCTCGACAATCAGGTCGCCGAAGGAGACCATGTCGCGTAGCCACGCGGTCACGCGGTCGCGCACCGCCTTGACGGTCGCGACGGGACTGGCGTGCGCGTTGATTTCGGGCGTGCGGATGCGGTCACCCGGTTCTTCGCCGCCGACCCGATACACGACACGTCCGTCACGTGCCTCGAACGCCACCTCCACCTTCGCGGCGAAGGCGGCGACGGCTTCGGGATTCGCCGTGTCGATGTCGTGTTCCAGGCATTGCCACGTCATGATCCGATAGAGTGCGCCGGAATCGACATGGAGGAATCCGAGCCGTTGTCCGACCAGTCGGGAGACCGATGATTTCCCCGAACCGGAAGGTCCGTCAATTGCAATGATTCGATTCATTTCTTCGTTCCTTTCAATTGTTCGATCGCCTTCAGCCAATTTTCGCGGTTCCCCGACCCGACGGTGCCGAACGCGAAAAACAAGTCTGGCATCTGGCCTGTTTCGCCGGGAAGAAGTGCCGTGTCGGGCGGCAGCTCAAACGAGACGTCGGGATGCCGCGACGAGTCATCCCAAAAGCGCACGTACCCGTTTTCGCGGAAGGGGATGCACATTCCGGCGAAGCGCGGGGCGTCGCCTTCCTCCACCCAGCATCCGTTCTTCCACGCGCGCCAAAGGTTCGGCGGCACCTCGATCTCTTCTCCCTTTGCGACTTGGAAGGCCGGCCAGAGTCGGAAGAAAGTGCGGATCAAGGGAAGCGGTTTCGTGCCGAGATTCTTCACGCTCCGGCATTCGGCGACGAACCATGCGGGGTTGGACGGCGGCAGGTAGAGCCGTTGCGTGATCTCAAACGGAAGCCCCGCGTATTGCGAGCGGAAGGTCACATCCGCGTAGGCGATTCCCACGGTGCTTTCGGGAAACACTCCGCCCTCGACGGCGACGATCTCCTTCGCGTCGATCCACAGGTTTTTCCCCTCTTTCATCGTTTGGATCAGGCCGTTGAAGGTGGCGGCGTCCCCCACATGGACAACCTGGTCGCGCCCGATCTTCCCGGTCAGCTTCAGCTTGTCGTTTTCGAGAACGAAGGAACCGTCCGGGTTTTTGCGGAAGGATGATGGGTGCGTATAGGCGCGTTCTTTTGGCCAGTAGGCGGAAAGCAGCGCGGGGAGATTGCGCGTCGTGCGGTCGGGTACGGCCCGCGCTTCCGGCACGGGACGGAAGCGGTACGCCGCGATATCCTTGTGGAGCCGCGTGAACATGTCGGTGATCTCCGGCCAGACCTTGCCCTCCTCCGTCACCAGGCCGTAGTTGGAGTTTTCGGGGAAGGGCGTGGAGATGCCGAGCGGCGGCTGATCGACCCACATGAAGTAGTCGTATCCCAGCAGGAAGGGGAGCGACAGCATGGTGCGGGCGAAGAGGCTGGTCGCCTGCGTCCGTTCGCGCTGCGTGTAGAAACGCTGTCCCGCACCGTGAGTGCAGGGCAGTCCCGAATCGAGCGCGGGGAACGACCACTCCGTGATTAGGATCGGCCGTTTCGCGTACCCGTAGTATCGGGTGAAATGCTCGTCAATCCGCTCCCCGGTCTTGCCGAGATGCGTGTACATCACATTCCGGTCCAGATCTGCCATCGGGTAACAGTTGAAGGTGACGAGGTCGCAGTACTTGCCGGCGATCTCCCACACGGCGGGATCCGCGCCGCCCGTGCCGGCGAAACGCGCGCCCAGCACCATGTGGTTGGGGTCGTGGCGGCGGATCGCTTCGCTGGTGATCGAGAAATACCGGTCCGCGACCAGCTTCAGGAAATCGTGCTTGGTTTGCGACTGTTCCTCGGTCGTGCTCGGCAGCGAGGTCAACGCGAGGATGCCGTTGAAGTCCGTGAGCTTCGTACCCCACACGCGGTTGAACGCGGCGATGTCGCCCCCGGCCCGCTCCTTCAGGAAGTCGCGCAGCGCGGCCTTGGCGGAATGGCCGGACGCTTTCTTCAGCACCGAATCGAAGATGCCTTCCCGTTTGCCCTTGTCTCCGTGGCTCCGTCCCCACCAGGCCAGTTCGTTGTCGATGAAATAACCGAACACCCACTGGTCGTTGCGGTTCGGGCGGCAGCGGTTCCGCGCGGTGTATTCGGCGTACTGCCGGAATTTCGGCGAGAAGACATTGGGGAACGCCGAGCAGGGACGCCGCTCGTGCGGCTCGATGTTCAGCTCGTCGTCCTGACTTGCCAACGTGCTGCCGATACTCAAGTTCTCCGCGTGAATCAGTCCGCGATGCCGCAGGATTCGGGAGTTCCCCGCGCCGAGCATATTGAATCCCCACGTCTTGAGCCGCCCCAGCGTCTCCTTCGCCCACGCCTCTTCCGAGTAGGTTTTCTTATTGTGCTGGAAGTAGAGCGAGGTGCCGAGTTTTTCGCAGTTGTGGCCGTAGTAGGTGACGTGGTCGATGCCCAGCACGACGATCCCCTTGCCGTTGGGGTCGATCGTCCACCAGCGGCCGTCCGGTTTCTGCTCCACATGGAAGAAGCCGGTCGCCTGGCCCGTGATGCCAGGCGCGTTCGGCGCAATCGCATACGGCGGGAAGGTCGGCGGTGTCTCGGGCTCGGTAACGGCGGGCCCCGTGACCTCGCCCGCCACGGCGTCATAGACGCCCTGGATGCCGTTCGCGCGCAGGGCGATCCGTCCGTACCGCACGGCGCGCGCGGTGAACGCATACCGCTTGCGGAAGATCTGTTTGCCCGCGCTGTTGCAGACGGTTCCCTCGATGCCCTTCTCCGTCAGCTTCAGCGACAAGGTGACCGGTTCGCCGAAACTCCACGCGCCGTCACCCTCCGCCAGCTCGCAGCGAAGGCTGTTCTGGGAGAGCCAGATTCCGTCCTTCATCTCGCACAGTTCGCAGTAGCGGCGCGAGTTCTGATCCGGCGGCGCCTCCACGAGACCGACATGCCAGAAGTTCTGGTCATTGAGCTGAATCGCGACCGCCGCCGTCGTGTAGCCGTTCCGGCGCGTCGCCTGGGGAAGGAAACGCGCGCGGACCTCCACGTTGGAGGAGAGCGGCAAGCCCTCGTACTCGGCGAAAAACACCATGCTGGTCTGGGGGCAGACGATTTGTTTCGCCTCGAACCGCGCCGTGGAAAGCGGGGTGAACCGCCATTTCTCAGGTGAGAGGGTTACGGGCTGCGGCGCACCGAATCCGTATGCCGCTACCGTTGCCAGAACAATCCCGATGATTCCTCGCTTCATTTTTCCGTCTCCCTTGCTTTCTATCCAGCTCGTCACGCGAGCCAGTATAGCAAAAAGGATAGGGAGTAGGCAATAGAAAGCGGCGGCTTCCGCCGCCGCCACAGAACAAGCTACCGCCAAACCCTGCGTTGCGCCACAGGACAGAGTGCCGCCAAACCCTGCGCCGCCACAGAACAGAGCAGGGCTGCCGGTTCTGCGCCGCGCCGGAAACGGCGCGGTCTGCGCGGGAGTCGTCTAGCGGACCATGAAGATGGAGCCGCCGCGGGAGATGGAGCCGTACACCACGCCGTTGTGTACGACGGCGAGGGCGGAGAAACCAGTCGGCACGGGTTCGCCGTTCACCGTCACGTTCCATTTCGCGCTTTCGAGTCCCGCGGCCTTCACGACCGGGACGCGGTAGCCGTTCATCTCTTCCTCATCGCCGATGAACGGGATGTCGAGCGCGACCTGTGCGCCGACCGGCAGCTGGACCGCGTTCAGCGTGAGCGACCCGGTCTGTCCGGGTGCGGCGGTGAAGCCGCCGCCCGCCTCGATCGTCGCGAGCGGAACCGTGCCCGTGCCTCCGAGATAGGCGCCGGCCTGGACGATCACGTTGGTCGATTTGAACACCGCCGTATCGACCAGCAACGCGCCGCCGTTGACGCGGGTCGCCTCGGTGTAGTACTTGCCCTCGTCGCTGGTGCAGTTTAGGCGCAGTGTGCCGGGGCCGGTCTTCAGCAGCCCCGTGCGGAAGTTTGTGTAGCGGTATTTGTGGTTGGTGTCATTCCCGTACCAGCGGTCGGGGAATTTCAGCACGACGCCGATCGTGACATCTACGTCCGCGTTCGTCGTGATATCCTCGACGCAGAACTCGGTCTTGCCGTGTTGCTCGGTGTAGTCGCCGCTCGGCACCTGGTAGGAGTCGGCCTGCCAGCCGAGCGAGAAGTAGCATTTGCCGCCGACGGGCTGGAGGTCGTAGGGACGGGTGCCATCGAAGTGGACGCGTTGCGAGAAGATGAACGTGCCCCATGGGTGGGCTGTGGCGATGTCGCTACCGTTTCCGGCGTTGTGGCCGGAGTAGTTGAATGTCGCGTCGTAGAGGTCGAGCGCCGGCAGGGCGTTGACCTTCGCCTCGGTCTGGCGGATGGTGCCGTTGGTGACGGCGAACGTCGAGCTGTTGACGGTGTTGGCCTGGCCGAAGGTGTCGTTGCCTGTGAGCCAGAGCGTGCCGCCGTTGAGGACGAGCGCGATGCGGTTCGGGTCTCGCAGGTCGCCGAGCAGCGTGTTGGTGGGGCACTCGAAGTTGGCCTCGCCGCTTCCCATGTTGCTTCCCATCTTCAGCGTTCCTTCCGCCACCTCGATGCGCCCGGTGGTGGTGCTGAGCTTGCTGTTGAGCTGGAGCATGCCCGGACCGGTCTTGCGCATGTTCAGCGGAAGGGCCGGGTGGGTGATGCCGTTGATGTAGCGGCGGTCTCCCACCCAGGCGGCGGCGTACCAGGTCGGCGCGTCTTCCAGTCGCGCGTTGATCGTCACGTCGGGGGTGTCATCCACCGTGCCGTTGCCTGAAATCTCGGCGACATAGCAGTCGGAAGGCTTGCCGTCGTCCGTGCCGAAGAAGAGGTGCGAATGGACGCCGTCCTTGTTCCCGTTGGCGAG
>JAFSTA010000006.1 GCA_017450695.1 Kiritimatiellia bacterium
GAACGGGAGGGACGCGATTCATCGCGTCCGCACCGCTGGACACGCGAACCAGCCAATAGATTCTCACGCGGAGCCGCGGAGAACGGGAGGGACGCGATTCATCGCGTCCGCATCGCTGGACACGCGAACCAGCCAATGGATTCTCACGCAGAGACGCAGAGAACGGGAGGGACGCGATTCATCGCGTCCGCACCGCTGGACACGCGAACCAGCCAATGGATTCTCACGCGGAGCCGCAGAGAACGGGAGGGGCAACGTCCTCGTTGCCCGAATTGGGAGGGTCGCGCCTCGTCGTGACCGTTTCGGCAGGACGGACATTGCTTTCGCTGCGGGGAGTCTCGGAGTTTCGGAGATAGGGGGGGCGGCTCTTCTCCAAGCCTCCCAAACTCCCGGTACCAAAAGGAAGGTTGATGTGTCGCCTTGCGGGCAACAGAACAGGATGAAGCGGTAGGAGTGCAGGAGTGCCGCCTCCCCGAAAGCCGACGGCGAGGGCACCGTCTCTACGCAGCGGACGGGACAAAGTGCGTCCCGGATGCCGGTTCGCGTCCTTCCGACCCTGCCGCCTTCTTCTTCCCTGCGCTTGATTTCGGGATGGGGAAATGGTATGCTGATGCCAGCTAGGTTGCCACAGGCGGGACAGATTGGGATGTCCGCTTGGGGCATTTCATCAACGAAAGGAAAGGACGAGGTATGTTCCGAAAGATCTGGTTTGTTTGCATGGCGGTGGCGTGTGTTTGCTTGTCGTACGCAAGGGGGGGGGCCTTCGGACCGCTTTCTCCGTCGGCAACTCCGTATGAGCGCCAGTACATCTGGCCGGAAGGCAAGATCCCACATCTCCAGCCGCATCAGATCGCGGCCAAGACGGAGGAGACCCAGCAACCCGGATTCAAGGCGGACGAATTCCGCCGTCCCTACATCGATTGGTACAAGCCGAATCCGGAATGTCCGACCGATCTCTGCGTACTGGTCATTTCCGGTGGCGGATTCGATTGCTGTTGTGACGCGGCTCGTCTGCAGCCCGCCATCGACCGCCTCGCCAAGGCGGGAATTACCGTGGCGAACCTGACTTACCGCACGCCCCGTCCGAACGGACTGCCGATCCATCAGTCGGCGTGGGAAGACGCCCAGCGCGCGGTGCGCGTCATCCGTTCCGAGGCGGCGAAGCGTGGATTCTCCCCCGACAAAATCGGCGCGACCGGTATCTCCGCCGGAGCGAAGACGGTACTGCTGCTGGCGACGAGTTCGCTCACGCCCGCCTACGAGCCGCAGGATGAGATCGACAAGTTGCCCTGCAACCTTCTGTTCGCGATTCCCCAGGCACCCGCCTACGTACTCACGGACGGACAGGGGACGCCCAACACGCGTGACGGCGACGCGCCGGACGTACAGCTCGTTCCCGAACTGAAGTTCGACGAGAAGACCTGTCCGATGTGCTTCTTCCAAGGCGGAACGGACGAATATTCGCCCTTCGGTTCCACGCGGATTTACCGGAAACTCCGCACGATGAAGATTCCGGCGGAACTGCACCTCTACGCCGACCGCTGGCATGGATTCCACGGTGACATGAACAAGGGCGATGACGCGACGGGATGGGATCACTGGTTCCATCGCGCCGAGGAGTTCATCCGCCAGATGAATTTCGACGGACGCCTCGCGAAGGAAGAAGACCTGATGAAGCGCTTCCCCGACAATTCCGAGCGCGGCGCCTACGAGAAGGAGAATATCTGGCCGGAGGGCAAGATGCCGTCCGCGCAGAAGGAACAGTGCATCCCGTATCTCGAATGGCACTTTCCCAAGAATCCCAAGACCAAAGCGATCCAGATCATCTACTCCGGCGGCAGCTACATGGGGAACGGTCCGGACGGGTTTGAAGTCGCCCCCGCGCGGCGTTACCTGAACGCGAAGGGCATGACGGTCGTCACGATGCGCTACCGCACGCCGCGCCCGGCTGGGCTGGCGAAACACACCACGGCGTGGCAGGATCTGCAACGCGCCATCCGCATCGTCCGTTCCAAGGCAGCCGGGAAGGGGCTTGACCCGAACCGGATCGGCATCATGGGATCCTCTGCGGGCGGGCACCTGACGCTGATGGGCGTGACCTCCTCCCGTCATCGCGCCTACTGGCCGATCGACCAGATCGACAAGCAACCGTGCAACGTGCAGTGGGCGGTGGCGATCTATCCCGCCTACGCGCTGACCGACGGAAGCAACCAGCACAACACCACGGGCGGCAACGCGGACGAGGCGATTCTCGTTCCGGAATTCTCGTTCGACCTCTCCACCTGCCCGATCCTCTTCGTCCACGGCGACGCGGACGGGTGGGCCTCGATGAACTCGGTGAAGACGTGGGAACAGCTTCACCGCATGGGAATCCAGTGCGATCTCCACACCCTCGCCCTGCGCAAACACTGCTTCCAACGCGCCGCCGCGCCCGGTACGGGGAGCTACACCTGGCTCGACCGCATCTGGGAGTTCATGAACCACAAGGGCGTGAACCGTCCGTAAGTAGCTGCCACCTATCGGCTAACCCGGTTCGTAAGTTATCTGATTGCTTTGTCGGTATTTCAGTGATACACTGGAAGCCATGAAAACTCGTTGTTCTCTTGTCATGTTCTGCGCCCTGCTCCTTGCGGGCGGAGAACTTTTCGCGGAAAACCACAAGAACCGCGTAATCCGTCGGTTGGAATCCATTCGTGTCGAAA
>JAFSTA010000075.1 GCA_017450695.1 Kiritimatiellia bacterium
AAATTGTCCAACGGAGGAATTTCAACCTCACGCAAAGTCCGCCACGTTCGCAAAGGGGGAATAACCGAAGCTTCGCGGACTTCGCGAACTTTGCGTGAGACCATGAAACGGACATTTCCGTGTTTGAGCGCCACAGGCTCTGGTTGAATTACGGAGATGCGCCCGATCCATTACCGAGAAAAAATTCGGGATTGCCTATGGGGAATATTTGGGGTAAGATTTCCGCGTGTAAAGAAAGGGTAGGAAATGTTCATTCAAACGACGGCGACAAGCCGGAGAGAATTTTTGTTTCAAACTGTTGCTTCCACGATGGCGCTTGCTTCTGTTCGCGCTTCCGCAGCGGTTCCGGCTCGCACGATCCACATGGCTATTATCGGGCATGGCGGACGCGGCTGGCAAATGCTTCCCGTTTTTCTGAATCAGAAAGATGTGCGTTTCATCGCGGCCTGTGACGTGCAGCGGAAAAACCGGGAAAGCGCGAAGGCGGTGATTGACCGCTTCAATGGCGATACGGCTTGCGTAGCCTACCGTGACTACCGCGAGTTGTTGGCGCGCCCCGATTTGGATGCCGTGTATATCGCGCTGGGTGACCGCTGGCATGCTCGTATGGCGATTTACGCGATGGAGGCCGGCAAGGATGTCTATTGCGAAAAGCCGATCTCCCTTTCGATGGAAGAGGGACTTGCCGTGACGGCAACTGCCGAGCGGACGGGGCGGATCTATCAAGGCGGTGTGCAACGCCGGACGGTGGGAAACTTCGTGGAGGCGATGCATCTCGCACAGAGCGGCCGCCTCGGCAAGATTCACACGGTTCATGCGGGCATGGCCACGATGGAGACTTCGCGCTCGAATCATTTTCTCGCGCCCGAACCGCTTCCGCCGATCGATGAGGTCGATTGGAATACTTGGTTGGGGCCCGCCCCGTGGCGTGACTACAATCCGAAATATCTCCACAGCTGGCATGGCGAGTATGATTTCCACGGCGGATTGGCGGAGTGGGGAAGCCACACGATCGATCTCTGCCAGATTGCGACCGGTAAGATGTACACGGCCCCTGTTCGTTATACGCCGGTGGATGCCCATCGGCTGGATTGCGAGTACGAGGACGGGTTGAAACTCGTTCTCCGTCAGGATGGTTTCAAGAACTCCTGCGCGATTCGGCTGGAGGGGGACGAGGGGTGGGTCGAGACCGATGACTCCGGCGCGATCTACGTCTCGAATCCGAACCTGATGCCGAAGCATAAGGTCAAGACCGAATCGTGGGGCCGCCCCGTTGCGCATCCCGCGGAATTCATCGAGTGCGTTCGTTCGCGGAAACGTCCGTCCGCCCCTCCTGACACCCTGCACTTCTCCCATGTCGCGAGTCATGCCGCCACGATTTCCTATCGACTGAACCGCGCGTTGCGCTTTGATCCGAAAACGCTTCGCTTTGAGGATGCGGAAGCGAACCGTCTTGCCATCCGTCCAAGCCGCGCACCGTTTTACCTGTAAGAGAGGATTGCGTATGAAATTGAGTAGTTCTATCGGTCTTTTCCTTCTTGCCGCTTCGCTCGTCCAGGCGGATTCTTCCGCATGGCTTTCCCGTCTGCGGGATGGCTCGGATGCAGACCGGGATGCGGCGATGCGCGAATGGGTCTTGCATGTCGCGGATGCGGATGTCGATCTGCTGAAGCCGCTCCTGACCGATTCCGCGCGTGCGGATTCCGCCTGTTTTCTGTTGACCGTGCTCGGTACGCCCAAGGCTCAGACCGCCCTGTTGGAGCAGTTGCCGAAGGCGAAGGGAACGGCTCAGGCCGCGATATGGATTGCCCTTCGCCGATTGGGGAATGCCGCCGCACTCCCCTTCGCAAAGACGGCCTGTTTCGGAAATGGAGCGGCGCCGTCCGAGGCGCGTCGGTATCTGGCCGAGTTCGCACCGGACGTTACAACGCTTTTGGACGCAATCCCGATGAACCTGCGTGACGATCCTGTCTGGTTGCGTGCCGCCGCGCGTTTTCGTGATCCGGCCTCCCTTGCGGCGCTCGCTCCGATGATCTCCTCCGAGATGTCCAAGCAGGCAATCCGGGCAGCCGATCCGAACCTGTCGGGGCAGGAGGCGTTTGAGTTGTTCCGCAAGTCTTTGTCATCCTCCGATTCTGTGCTTGTCGGAACGATGGCGCGAATGTTTGCGTTGCGTGCAGAACCATTTCAGCGGGAGTTCGGTCCCCAATTGCTGTCGGCGGTTCCCGATGGGGCGAAAGTGTCGATTCTGGATCAGCTCGCGAATGAAAAGCGCGGCGTATTCTTGGTCCGCCAGACGGCAGGGGATGCGGAACTGCCTGCGCCTGTCCGACTGGCGGCGATTGCCGCTTTGGGGAAACTCGGAACGGCGGATGACGTGCCGCGACTGATCCGCTTGCTCGGCGACACGAACGAGTCGATTGCCAAAGCCGCGCGCCAGAGTTTAACGCAACTGAAGGCGACGGGGGCGGATGCCGAGATCGTGAAAGCTCTGAATGCGTCGAAAGAGAATGCTTCTGTCGTCACGAAACTTCTGGAAGTGCTCGCTTGGAGGGAAGCGGTCGCGTCTTCAGCTGTGCTCCCATTGCTGGGTGATGCACGTGCCGATGTGCGCACCGCCGCATTCGCGGCAATCACGGAAATGGCGGGCGAGCGGGATCTCGCGCCGGTTTTGTCGGCAGCCGTGCGCGTGTCGGATCAAAAGGAAATGCAGTCCGCCTCCAGAACAGTCTCGGCTCTCGCCAAGAAATATCCCGCCGCGATGGATGCGCTCCTGATTGCGGAGGTTGCAAAGAATCCCGCGCCCGCCGTGTGCGAATGGCTGGTTTCCGCGATTGGCATCAGTGACACCGATGCGGCGGTCGCCGCACTGACAAAGTGGATTCAGGCGGGCGGTGCAGACGCGGACGAGACGCTCCGCGTGTTGGCGAAGTCGAACAATCCTTCCAGTATCGTTCCGCTGCTGGAGTTCGCGGAACGGTACCCGAACAAGAATCTTGGAATCGTCGCGTTGCGCGGCGCGTTGCGCGAGATGGCGAAGACGCAGAATGAAGAACTGCTCAAGAAAACCGCCCCAACGGCACTTCGCTTGGCGAAACGTCCCGAAGAGCGGATGATGTTGGGAAGCATCCGTGATCCGCGTGTGCCGGGGGCGACGCTTCCGTCCGTTGCCTTCCGCGCGCATCGGATCGGTCACTGCCGTACGGAGGCATGTGGCGCGGCCGATTTCAATGGCGATGGTAAAATCGACATCATCGCGGGACCCTATCTCTATCTCGCACCGGAATTCAAACCCGTTCAGGTGCGTGAGGTCAAGAGCGATGTGAACGAGCAGGGGAAGGGATATGCCCGTGATTTCATGAACCTGCCACTGGACGTGAACTTCGATGGGAAAATCGACGTGATTTCCGGCGATTGGTTTTCGCAGGAGACATGGTGGATCGAGAACAAGCTGCCGACGCCCGGACTCTGGACGCAGCACGTGATCGAGAAGACCGGCAACATCGAAACCGGAATCCTGGTCGATTTGGACGGGGACGGCAAGGCGACTGACTTCATCCCCGACACCCAGGTCACCTGCATCTATCAGCGGAATCCGAAACAGGGCGAGAAGCCGGAGATGGTACGCGACTCGGTGACAGGCGAACGGTGCGACATGGGTACGGGATGCGGCGACCTGAACGGGGATGGGAAGAACGATATTCTGCGTTGTGTCGCCTGGTACGAGAAGACTGCGGATGGATGGAAAAAGCATCCGCTTCCGATTGGGTTCAACGACGGAAAACTCGGTCATGCCTCAAACCTGATCGTGTATGACGTCAATCAGGATGGACGCAACGACATCATCGTCAGTTCCGCGCACAAATACGGCATTTTCTGGTTCGAGCAGCTGGCCGAACGTGACAACAAAGGAGAACTGCAGTTCAAGAAGCATGTGATTGACGAGTCTTGGACACAAGCGCATTATCTTGGATTCGCCGACATCACGGGCGATGGAGTGCCGGAGATCATCACCGGGAAGCGTTTCCTGGCGCATAACGGCGGCGATCCCGACTCGTCTGGAAAACTCGGCATCTACTACTATGATTTCACGCCGGGAAAGGAACCCGTTTTCCAGAAACACGTGATTTCCTACGACGAGGGGATCAGCGTCGGGCTGAATGTGGAGGCCGCGGATATCGATGGAGACGGCGATCTCGATCTCGTCACCACTGGAAAATGGGGCGGTCCCGTCTGGTTGGAGAATCTCATGCGGTAGGGAAGGGGACGGAAAGACGATGTTTCGGTTCGGTGGCACATTCAGTTTGGTCCGGGTGGGGGCGCTTGCAGGATGGGCGTTCTGTTGCGGAGCGTTGGCGTGGTATATCCTTCAGATCGCGAAAGAGATTACCTACGTGACGCTGGCGGACGGACGGAAACAGGAACGCAAAATTCCGTTGCTGTTCCGATTGTTGCTTCCGTTTGTTTCCAATCTCGATGTGTTCGTGATGAAACCCTCGTTCGAGAAGAGCCGGACGCTGGCGGACCGCCAGTTGACGGCAGCCGGGTTTGAGGGGCTGTTGAGTGGCCGCGAGTTCCTCTCGCTCAAGATCCTTTCTCCGATCGTGGGAGGACTCATGTGGTTCCTTCTGCTTCGGGGACTGGTTGCCGTCTTTCCCGATTCCGATCTTTCGGAGAATTTTCCCTTTGCGGTTTTCGTCGGCATCTTGTTTTTCTATCTCTATCCCGTCTTCTGGTTGCGCCGCGAGCTGAAGGCGAGACACCAGTCAATCCAGCGGGCGTTGCCGTTTGTGCTTGATTTGCTGACGCTGTCCGTGGAGGCGGGCATGGATTTCATGAGTGCGCTTCAGCGGAACTGCGAACGCCGCAAGCTGGATCCCCTCAACGAGGAACTGATTCGAATGCTGCGCGAGATTCAGGTCGGGACGCCGCGTCGTACCGCCCTGCGCAATCTTGCCGAGCGGGTCGGGCTGGCGGATTTGCGCGTCGTCTGTAATGCGTTGATTCAGGCGGATGAACTGGGGGTCAGTATTGGGTCGATTCTCCGCATCCAGTCCGATCAGATTCGAGGAAAGCGTTTTGACAGGGCCGAGAAGCTTGCGAATGAGGCGCCTGTCAAAATGCTGATGCCTCTGCTACTCTTCATTTTCCCGTCGGTCATCATCATCTTGCTGGGGCCGATTTTGAAACAAACTTTTGTTCACTTGTTCTGAGAGACGAGAGAAGGAAACGAACGCCATGTATCGATTGATTGTTGTGGAAGGACCGAATGCGGGCAGATCGTATGAAATGAATGGCACGGCGATGAAGCTGGGCCGATCCAGCCAGTGCGACATCGCGCTGGATGATCCGGAGATGTCCCGTAGCCACTGCTATTTGGAGATTCGCGGCGACGAAATGTGGGTGGCTGATTTGGGCAGCGCGAACCAGACGATCGTCAACGGGAAAGCCGTTGACGAGTGCGCGCTGAAAAACGGCGATGAGATTTTGGTCGGCACGACAAAACTCCGTGTCCAGGCAGACTCTGCGGATGCCGCGTTGGAAATCGGTTCGTCTGCCGAAGAGCCGGTTGTCGATTTGGGGTTTGAGCATGAAGAAGAGGCCGCCGCCCCCAAGAAAAACGCCTTCCGGCCCTTGATCTGGGCGGTCTGCGCGATCCTGGTCCTGGTGTTGGCCGCCATGTGCATTTTTGATCCGTCTCTGATCGGCCTGGATACCGGTACGGATAAAAAGAATGTCGTGATCGCTCCTCCGAAGGTCGATAAGAATCTCTCGATCCAGTATGAGAAGATTGAAGCGGACACCAACAACATCTTCCGGTTTGAGCTGACGATATCTCCCTCCGACGAAAAACCGGGGACGGAAATTCTCCGTGTGAAGATCGATGACCTTGCGGAGAGTGGACGGCACATTCGAAAAGAAAAGGAGTTAAGTGCGGCGCAGATCGATGAATTGATCGGCATTGTGGAGGCGAGCGGCTTTTTCGGGCTCGAAAAATCGTATTCCGGTTTTGCCAAGCCCAACACGCTCAATTCCTATTCCCTGCTTCTCACGCTGGGAAAGAAGGTTTACTCGTGCAAGGTTGAGAACCATGACGAGCCGGAGCCGTTCAAGGTATTGCGGCAGAAGCTCGAAACCTATAGCAAGAACGAACTGGGAATCTGGGCGATCCAGTTCTCGACCGACAAGCTGATGGAATTGGCGACGGAATCGCGGCAGGTCGGATTGAAAAAGTACAACGAACGGGATGTGACTTACGGAAATCTCTTCGAGTCGCTGAAAGCCTATCACGACGCGATCTTCTATCTCGATACCGTGAACCCGAAACCGGACATCTATCCGCAGCTGATCGATGAGTTTGAACAGACGAAGAGCGAGTTGAACAAGCGCTATGAGGATCAACGCTTCCTCGCCAACCGTGCAATCAACTTGAAGGAATGGACGACAGCGGTGAAGGAGTTGAGGATTATCATGGAAATGATTCCCGACCGTGAAGACGCCCGAAACAAAGAGGCCTCCCAAAAACTCCTCGATGTCGAAAACCGGATCAAGACCAAGCGGTAGAGGGAAACTGTTCGCAGAGAGCCCGCCTCCCGCGCTTCGAGCGGGAATGGAAATGCGGGTAAGTTTGTCTCGCGTCAAGTCCGCAGAGAACGCGGGGCGTGGGGCATACCGCCCAATCGGGGAAGCGACACTCTTGTCGCTTCGCGGGGAAACGGAACAGAGTGAAGCGGCAGGAGTGCCGCTTCTCCGAACCTCTCGGAACTTAGTAAGCAGGCCGCCCGCACAGGACGGGGAGTTCGTCTCGCGCAACGAGGCGGAAGGAATACGAGAATAGGATGCGTGAGATGCGCTTGTCGCCTGTCGCGTGTCGCACGTCCCCCTGCCATTTCCTCGCCCAGGGAGGGGCGCGCCCCGTCGCGACCGTAATGCCAATCCAGCTTGCCCGACCTAATACGCTCACCCCGCTTCTCCCGCTTAACAACCGCAGCCCCGCCCCCCCAGCACCAAATGATTTTCTTGCCATGTTTGCCCTTTTGTGGTAAGGTAGTTCCATTCACAATCAAACAGGAAGGATGTTTACGATGTTGACACGTAGAGGTTTTTTGGAGGTCGCGGCGGCGGCTGGCGTTTTGTCGGGCGTGAAGGCGGTGGCGCAGGAAGCGTGCGGCGCGAAGTGCTGTTCAGATCCGAACGGTTCGTTCCGTACCCAGTTGAAGGCCGCGTTGATCGACAAGGCTGGTGATGAGGCGACTTGCCAGCGTGTGGCGGCAGCTGGTTTCAAAGGGGTTGAGCTGACCGGCGAAATGACGATGGGGCAAGCGCGGCAGTACCGTGCGAACGCCGAGAAGGCGGGGATCCGTATCCATTCGATCATGGGGGCTGGGTGGAGCGATTTCAACAATGCGGATGCGGAAAAACGCAAGGCTTCCATTGAAAAGATGAAGGTGCGGCTTGCGGTGGCGGCGGCTTGCGGCGCCTCGACGGTCCTTTGCGTGCCAGGTCGCATCGGTGGTATGAAGATGCCTGCGCCGCATGAGTTCTCGTTGGAATTCGATGTGAAAACATTGGAGTTGAAGTCGGTCGTCAAGGGGGACAACGCCCCTTATGCCGCGTATATTGCGGCGCACAATGACGCGACGAAATACACGATTGAAGCGGTTCGTGAACTGGAACCGATCGCCGCCCGTGAGGGGGTCACGCTTTGCCTGGAGAACGTGTGGAACAACTTGTGGGTCAAGCCCGACTACATGGCCGCGCTGGTTCGCTTCTTTGATTCCGTCTGGGTGAAGGCGTATCTGGATCTCGGAAACCATGTCTGCTACGCGCCTGCCGAGGAATGGTTGCGCGCCGAGAAAGGGATCGCGGCGAAACTGCACATCAAGGATTTTCTGATCGACCTTTCGAAGGGGCATGACGGAACCTTTGTTCCGATCGGCAAGGGCAGCATCGACTGGAAGTCGGTACGCAAGGTGATCGAGGAAACGAATTACAGCGGTTGGATCAGCATCGAGAGCGGAGGATTCTCGGACGCCGAACACCGTAAGATCATGGACAAAATCTTCATTGGAGAAGGAGCATAAGTGATGGAAACGATGGTTTCACGCAGGTTGTTTATGGCGGGCGCGGGTGCGCTTGCCGCCATGCCGATGGTCTCTCGTGCGCAGGGGGCACCGAAGGTTTTCAAGTATGCGATTGTTGGATGCGGCGGGCGTGGTACGGGAGCTTGTAACGACATCGAGAATGCGGCCAAGTGCCTCGGTCAGCAGGCGAAGATGGTCGCCGCTGCCGACTTCTTCCTGGACAAGGCGCAGCATCTCGCGAAGGTTCACGGTTGTACGGTTGCCTTCGGCGGGGCCGATGCCTACAAGAAAATCATGAACACCGACGCGGAGATCGTCTTGTTGGCAACGCCTCCGATTTTCCGTCCTATTCACGCAGAGGCCGTCATCGCCGCTGGCAAACATCTCTTTGCGGAGAAGCCGATCGCGGTCGATCCTCCCGGCGTCCGCCGTTTCCTGCAGGCGGTCAAGGCTGCGGAGGAAAAGAAACTGATGATCCTGGCCGGTACCTGCCACCGTCACAACTACCGTGCGTTGCGCATGATCGGCCCCGTGCAGAAGGGCATCATCGGCGACATCTACGGCGGGGTGGTTTACCGTTGCCACGGCGCGATCTGGGAACGTCCTCGCCGTCCCGGAGAGAGCAACGCGGCGTATATGGCGAACAACTGGTACAACTTCCGCGAAATGTGCGGCGACAACCTGACGGAGCAGGCGATCCACGAGGTCGATCTGGCGAACTGGTTCATCGGCCGCTACCCTGTTCGCGCGATGGGCATCGGTGCCCGCTACGGCAAGAAGACCGGTAACGGCTACAACTGCCTGAGCGTCGATTACGACTACGGCAACACGCTGCACATCCATGCCATTGCCCGTCAGCTGAACGGGTGCTGGGATCAGTGCTGTGCGATGCTGACCGGAACAAAGGGGCAGATCGATGTCCTCGGTTCCAAGATTCGCCATGCGGACGGTTCTGTCACGAACTTCCCCTTTGATGAAGAGGCCGTGAAGGGCGTGAACCAGAACATGATGGTGAACGAGCATATCGACTTCCTCCGCAGCCTGATGACGGGCGAATACATGAACGAGGGCGAGCGCGAGGCATTGGCGACCGCTACCACGATCATGGGTACCCTGGCCACCTACACGGGACGCATGGTGCTGATGAACGACCTCATCAAGAACGAAAAGTCGGAATTCTACTCTTGGAAACATCCGATCCAGGCGGAGGATTTCGAACGCGGCGATGATATCGAACTACCGAAAGAAGGAGCCTTCAAGGTTCCTGGAAAGGGGGATGAATAATGAAAAGTATCTGTTTCTTTCTGATTCTTGCGACCCTGTGCTGGGGTGTCTCCGGATGTCATGACCATCACCACCGCCACGACCGCCATCACGACAGCCGTTACGAGCGCGGTACGCCGCCTCCACCTCCTGCCAACTACCACGACGGCCGTTACGGGCAACCGCCTCCCCCGCCTCCGAAGAAGCACAAGAAGTAACCAAGTAAAGCGAGGAATACCATCATGAGGCCGGCTTTCCTGCTTGTCTGTGCGTGGCTGTCATTTTGGATGGTCGGATGTGTGGAGCATCGCGTTGTGAGCGACACACGAGTGCCTGAAGTTGAAATCGATTCGTATGGTCGGATTCTCTTTCAGGAGCGGCAGATCGAACCGGGAAAGCTGGCCCGCGCCTTGCGCAAGGCGGACATCCGGAAGGATCAGCAGATCCGTATCCTGATTCCGAAGCAGCAAGACCGGAAACTCATGGGGCATGTTGCCGGCGAATTGCGTCAGGGCGGTTTCACTCGTTTCATCTTTGTGACAAATCGTGCCGCCCGTTCTTCCGTGCAGGAACACCGTGCGGGTGGGCTTCCGCCTCAACAGTACGGACCTGCCGCCTCGACGTCTCGGAATCTTCCGCCGTCCCTCGGCAACCGTCCCCCGCAATCGGGGCGCAAATGAAAAAGATCGGAATTGCGTTGGGGAGCGGAGGTGCGCGCGGTTGGGCGCACGTCGGCGTCTTGCAATATCTGAACCAGCTCGGAATTCGTCCGTACTGCGTGGCGGGCACCAGTGTCGGGGCTATTGTCGGCGCGGTTTACTCCGCGGGCAATCTTGATGACCTGGTGAAACTTTCGCAGGAAATGAATTGGCAGCAGGTCGCCAAACTCTTTCTGGAAATACACTGGCCAAGCACGGGACTCATCAGCGGGAAAAGGATTCTCCAGTTCCTCCAGCGATTGATTCCGCAGACGGAGATTGACGAATTGCCGATTCCTTTCGCCGCCGTGGCGACAGTTTTGGAAGAGGAGAGGGAACTGGTGATTTCAAAAGGGAATCTGTTGGACGCGATTCGTGCCAGCATCAGTATCCCCGGCATCTTCACGCCGCCAGACTATCAGGAAAGCCATCTTGTTGACGGCGGTTTCGCCAATCCGCTTCCCACATCCGTCTGCCGGAAACTGGGTGCGGATGTGGTGGTCGGCGTTGATATCAATCTGCGCTACGGGGAATCATCGGAGGCGGATGAAAAGAAGAACTTCTCGATTTTCGAAATCCTGACGCGCACGATGCGCATCGCTGAAAATAAGATTACGCAGCGCGACTTGGAACGCTTTCCTCCCGACATTCTGATCCAGCCTGCTGTCGGACATATCTCCACGCTGGATTTTCACCGTGGCGAAGATGGCATCCGTCTCGGAATCGAGGCTGCCGCCACGCATCGCGTCGAATTGGAGCGATTGGTAGAGGACGGCGGGAACGTCTGATCTCGCCTGTTGCACACTTCGTCCTGTACAGTCGGCTTTTCTCTTGCGGTCCTCTGTTTTGTGGTGTACACTTTTTCTTGCAAGGCGGATGGGTGTCTTCCGCGTTTTAAGGAAAGGTGTTTTTATGATGACTTCAAGGCGGTTGTTTTTATCCGGCATGGCGGCGGCAGGCGTTTCCTCGGTTGTTTCCAGAACCGATGCCGCACAAGATCAAGCGGGCGGCAATTCCATTGCAAGGGATCCGAATCTTGCGGTTTTTATTTCGGATTTGCATCTGAACGGGCTGCGCGATGAGGTGCCGACACATCTGTATGAGGAACAGTGTTTTCGTAAAACGGTTCAGGATATCCTCGCGCTTCGTCCCCGCCCCGCGCAGGTTGTCTGCTTCGGCGACATCGCCTACCACTGGGGGCAGCCGGAAGACTACCGGTTGGCATTTGCGCTTTTCCGCCCGCTCGTTGAAGCGGGTATCAAGGTCACGTTCGGCATGGGGAACCATGATCACCGTGAGAACTTTCTGGAGTTGTGGCCTGAGTACCGAAAGAGTACGTTGGTTCCCGGACGTATCGTTTCGCGCGTCGAGCTGCCCCATGCTGACCTGTTGATGCTGGACACGCTTAACGCGAAGCCGATTCTGAAAAAACAAGGTTCCTTTCCCGGCGAAATGGATGCGGCGCAACGGGAATGGTTGACGGAAACGCTGGAGGCTACGACGAAACCGGTGTTCACCTGTTCGCACCACCATCCAAACGAAGATACCGTTAAGATCGGGAAATTGCTGCATTCTTCCCGTTCCTGCGCGGGACACATCTATGGGCATTGGCATATCTGGATGCGCAACTTCATTCACGACGGATGGCTGCCGCAGGATCTCCTGTCCATCGCGTGTCTGCCTTCTACGGGGCACTGGGGCGACATCGGTTTTGTCACCTTCCGGACCTATCCGGACAAGGCTGTGTTGACGCTTCACCAAAAGGCATTCTTCTTTACAGGTGGACCGGAAGAGCATCCCCGCAATTGCGAAGAGATCGTCCGCGAGAAGAACGGGCAGTCATTTACTTTCCTCCTGTGAGGTGAGGCGGAAGAGAAGGCGGGGGAGGCTACGGCAACTTCTGTTGCCGCAGATAATCCTCCGCCTATACGTTCTGAGTTCGAAGTGATCCGTTCGGGGAAGCGGCACTCCTGCGGCTTTGCGGCTAAATGGGCTACGCCCTAAGTGGCGGCTGGCGTAGCCTATGTGACTGAACCTGTAAGGGCATTTAGGAGCGAAGCGACGCTTACCACGAAGTGTACTTGCCTCCTCGAACGGGATGGGCGCGCTCCGTCGCGAGCGTCTTGCCAGCCCGGCTTACCATGCTGGCGGTAACCGCCTACAATCCCAGATCCAGTTGACCCGAAACGGTAACTTTCCGTCCGTCTGTGATGGTTGGGTCCGAGGTGTCGTACACGCAGAATTTGATTGAGGGGAAACGGGCGGAGAGTTCACTCCGGATGAAATCCGTTACGGCAGTCACATTGCCCACGTCGTCGTCGGAGAATCCGACGCTGATTGGGTGACGCAGCGCGTCTGCCCCCGTTTTCTCCATGATGCGCGTCACGTGTTCGATGAAGTCCCGGATGGCAAACTGTTTCGCCTCCTCCGGAGTTTCCGCCCCTGTGTTGATTTTCAGCCAGCGGCGGAAGCGCGGATTGGTGACCGCGTGGTAACGGTTGAGCGAGAGATAATACTGGAGTTCGTCTTCATCGGAGTCCGCTTCAAAATAACGGTCGAAGACCGCGCGGTATCCGCGCAGGTTCGCGATCATCATGTCGCGCTCTTCCGGTGTCAGAACCACATCGATAAACAGGCGCACGGCTTTTCGCAAGGAATCCGGTTCATGTCCGCGCGCCGTGACGATCGCGAAGAGCCTGCCCTCACGCAAGGTCTCGCGCAGTTTCTCAAAACTCGGTCCTGGCGTGATTTCCCCGCGCAAAACCTTGTCCAGGGCTTCGCGGGTATCGGAGAGGAAACGGCTTTCGCTTTCGCCCTCATGGTCGCGGAATTCGACGAACGCCTGTTCCCAGTCCCCGTTGGGCGGACGGTACTGTTCCGTGTCCTTTCGAAGCACGGCGAACGCGGCGGTAGAGACGGAATGCGGCTTCCACGACCCATCCGGTTGCCGTTTCTCCAGATGGATTCGTGTCGGCATGTGGAGAATGTTGTCGTCCCAGTCGAAAATGTAATACTTGAAGTCGCGGTTCTCGACTTCCAGATTGATTTTCGGCTCGTTGCCGTCTGTCGGATATTCCGTCACGCCCAACACTCAGATTACGCCTTTGCTGGAAGGGATTCCCTGGTCGCGAGGATCAGTCTCGACCGCCTGTCGGAAGGCACGCGCCCACGCCTTGAACAAGCCTTCGCAAACATGGTGCGCCTCGTCGCCGTAGATTTGGCGGATGTGCAGGTTCATACGGGCTTCGACCGTGAGGGCGCGGAAGAATTCCTCCAGGAGCTTCACTTCGAAATCGCGAACCTTGAAGTGCTTCATCGCGGACTGGAAGACGAGGAACGGGCGTCCTCCGAGGTCCAGAGCTGCGGAGCAGAGCGTTTCGTCCATCGGCAACTCAAAAAAACCGTACCGCCGGATTCCTCGCCGCTCCCCCAGCGCTTCGTTGACGGCCATACCCAATACCAATCCGATGTCTTCGACCGTGTGGTGGTAATCGACATCCACGTCACCCTTCGCCGTCACCTCCAGGTCAACCAGGCTGTGCCGGGAGAAAAGCTCCAGCAAGTGATTGAAAAAAGGAATGCCTGTCGAGATTTTCGATTGACCGGTTCCATCCAGGTTGAGAGACAACCGGATTTCGGTTTCTTTCGTCTTTCGGTATTTCGTCGCGCTACGCATAGAGAGCCTCGTGATTTCAGAAAGCGCCCATTATAGCAGATCGTGAAAGGAAAATAAATCTGCAAATTCGAAATATTGAGCCTCAATCCCTCTGTTGGGCAAAATGGTTCAATGATTAAACCGCCGCTGGCGCGGCTTTAAACCGCCGCTGGCGCGGCTTTAAACCGCCGCTGGCGCGGCTGTAAACCGCCGCTGGCGCGGCTTTAAATCGCCGCTGACGCGGCTGTAAACCGCCGCTGGCGCGGCTGTAAACCGCCGCTGGCGCGGCTGTAAACCGCCGCTGGCGCGGCTTTAAATCGCCGCTGACGCGGCTTGAAATCGACCTGATCCGCCCCGCTTTTCGGGCCTCGTCAATTTAACCATTTAAAGCGAAGCGATTTAACTTTCCCGAATGGGTCGCGCTCCGTCGCGACCGCAACGCCATCCCGCTTATCCGGCTTCTCAGCTTACCCGGGCGGCAAAGCCGCCTGCGCCTAGCGCTTGCGGAGATCCATGACGCGCTTGATCTTGCCTTCGCTGCGAGGCAGCGAGTAGGGTTCGACCAACGTGATCGTCGGGCTGAGCCCGATAATCCGGTTGACCGCGCTGAAGACGCGCTTGCGGAGGTTTTCCAGCGACTTGATGTCATCGCTAAAGCACTCGGCCGTCACCTCGACCTTGATCTCCATCTTGTCCATCGTATCGGTGGGCGTGAGGATGATCTGGTAATGCGGCTGGACCTCATGGACGGAGAGGAGCGCGGTCTCGATCTGCGACGGGAAGACGTTCACGCCGTGTACGATGAGCATGTCGTCACTGCGGGCGTTGATTCGATCCATTGTGCGGATCGTCCGTCCGCACGGGCACTTGTTGACGCTCAGTCGCGTCAAGTCACGGGTGCGGTAACGCAGCATCGGCATTCCGGTGCGCGTCAGGGTCGTGAAGACGAGTTCGCCTTCCTCGCCGTCCGGCAACGGTTCCAGCGTATCGGGATCGATGATCTCCGGGTAGAAGTGATCCTCGAAGATGTGGAGACCGGTACGGTGGGGGCAGTCTCCCGCCACGCCGGGACCAGAAATCTCGGTCAACCCGTAGATGTCGTGCGCCGTGATCCCGGTCAGGTCCTCGATTTTTTCACGCATCGCCTGTGTCCAAGGTTCCGCGCCGAAAATCCCGTGCTTGAGCTTCATGTCCTTGCGGAAGTCGATTCCCTTCTTCTGACCCTCGTCAATCAGGCGCAGGAAATAGCTCGGCGTACAGGCGATTGCGGTGACGCCAAGGTCTTGCATCAACATCAGCTGGCGATCCGTGTTTCCCGCGCCGGTCGGAAGCACCGCGCAGCCCAATCCCTCGCCGCCGTAGTGGAGGCCGAGCCCGCCTGTGAAGAGTCCGTATCCGTAAGAGACCTGAAGCACGTCATTGCTGCGGATCCCGTACATGGCTAGGCAGCGCATCGTGCCTTCCTGCCACACGCGGATATCGTTCCAGGTGTTCGCGACGCAGATCGGCTTGCCTGTCGTGCCGCTGGAACATTGGAAACGCGCGATCTCGCTGATGGGCGAGGCCGCCAGCCCGATCGGGTACTCGTCGCGGAGATCCGTCTTCATCATAAAGGGTAGAAGCTGGATATCTTTCAGCGTCTTGATATGCTCGGGACGTACGCCTCGCTCATCCATCCGCTTCCGGGTCAGGGGAACGTTTTCGTAACAGCGTTTCACCAGCTGCTGCAAACGATGCAGCTGCAAGGCTCGGAGTTGCTCTACCGGCATGTAATCCGGTGCGCTAACGGGGTGTACCGGCGTGTTCACGTCGTACGCATATTCAAAGAGTGCCATAGGAGAATCCCTTCTTACAACAAACACAAATGATGATTCAGTATAGCAAACACCCTGTCAAAGTCAATCATCAACTTTTTGGTAGCTGTTAGCTGGTAGGTGGTAGCGAGTAGCTGGAAGCTTTTAGCCCCCCGCTCACGCAACGTGCGAGCGGAGGGCTAAAAGCTACAAGCTGACACCTACAAGGTTAGGCGGTTTAGAGAACCACGGACGTACACGGACAGGCGTCGCTCACGCTCGCCCTGGGTAAGAAATGCGCAAGCGTAAGCGTGGCGCGTCCGTGTTGGTCTGTGGTTTAAGTGGGTGAAATAGTTAAATGGTTAAATCGTCGCTGACGCGACTTGAAATCAGCGCCGCGGATGAACAAGGATGGACGCGGAGGGCTAAAAGCTACAAGCTGACACCTACAAGGTTAGGTGGTTTATCGAACCACGGACGTACACGGACAGGCATCGCTCACGCTCGCCCTGGGTAAGAAATGCGTAAGCGTAGGCGAGGCGCGTCCGTGTTGGTCTGCGGTTGAAGTGGGTGGGGTTCTCTCGCGGAGCCGCGGAGCAGCAGAGAACGGGAGGGGCAACGTCCTCGTTGCCTGAATTGGGAG
>JAFSTA010000076.1 GCA_017450695.1 Kiritimatiellia bacterium
GGGGAAGCGACACTTAGCCGTGAAGGGGCACTTAAAAAACTCTGCGTCCTCCGCGCCTCTGCGTGAGGAAAAAGAACAGCGGTACCTCTGTTCCTTTCATTGCGGACGCGACGGGGCGCGTCCCTCCCGAGGATGTGGGATTTGTCGAATGGTTCATTTCCCCCCTCGTGATTTCGCGCAGGGCATTCCAGGGCCTCCTTTGAGATCACGGGGGAGGGCGCTTCGCGCCAGCTGAGAAGCTGAAAAGCTGAGAGGCTGAGAAGCGAGACGGGTGATAAGTGGCGGCTGCGCCGCCTAAGTGGCCCTGTGGACCTAAATGGGGCTGGCGCCCTTGGAGTAAGTGAAAAGGTTAAATGGTTAAATCGCCTCCTTCGGAGGCTTTAAATCGGCGCGGGCGCCTTTAAAAAGGTTAAATGGTTAAATCGCCGCTGACGCGGCTTTAAATCGGTGCTTGTTTCGGGGAAGCGACACGGCGAATGGGAGGGACGCGCCCCGTCGCGTCCGCCGCCCGGTCAATTTCACCATTTCACCATTTAAAGCGAAGCGGTTTAATTTTTTAAAAGCGCAGCGATTTAAATTTCCCGCCCCGTCGCGACCGCAAAGCTTACCCGGATTGTCCGGAATATCCGGATTATCCGGAATGTCCGGCATACCCGGCCTAACCACCCCCCGTTCTTCAGAGATGGGTGAGTTCGTCGCGGACGAATGCGAGGCGGGCTTGGCAGGATGGGCAGCGCGCGGAGAGTGGAGAGACATCAGGCAGGAGCCGGACGGCCTGTCCGCAGACGAGGCAGTCCGCGATCTGACCCGGTTCCGCCGGTACCAATTGTTGCGTCTGGGCGTTTAGTCGGAACGAGGGTTGACTGTCCGACACCCGCTTTTCGCCCAGCAGCTGGTAGGCATGTTGGATTTTCGTGAACCGTTCCGTCGCCAGTTCGAGGATTTCGGGGGCGAGGCCGGTATGCCGGTCGGGGTGGTAACGCAGGCTCAGCGTTCGGTATGCCTGACGAATCTCGTCTTGCGTCGCCGTGACGGAGACCCCTAGCAGAGAGGCCGCCTCCCGACGTTCCTTTTCCAAGTCAGTGAACGATCCGTTTTGCCTGACATACAACGTGAAGAGGCGGTTTGTCGTCCGTGCCGGAATCCGCAACTGGTCCGCAAGCCGGGAAAGGAATTGCATTTCCGCCTGATTCGGATTCCCGTCGGCGGCGGCGATGCGCAGGAACCACAGGAAGGAGCGTTCCGCTAACGCGGGGTCTTTCGCGACGGAATTCGCGAATTGTTCACCGCCCCGCGCAACCCCATGCGCCTGACGCAGCAGTTCGGGCAACTCGTGAGGGGGGAGCGCGGTGTCCAGCCCGACGTTCAGTTCGGTCAGCACCGAGAGGATCGTTTTTTCCTCTGCGGGCGTGACCGCGCCATCGGCGAGGGAGAGTTCGACAAAAGCGGCGGCGGCAAGGACGACCAGTTTCTGTTGTTCCCGGCGCAAGGCGGCGAGTTTCTTCCGGTCGAAGTAATGCCCGACCGCCGCACCGGCGGCCGCGCCGAATCCCCCGAACATCATTCCGATGCTGCCACCGATCAGTTTGCCGTACCAATTCATGGGCAGAGCTTGAGCAGGAAGTAGTTTTTCTTTCCGCTTCTCAGAACGGCGACGCGTCCGCCGATGAAATCGTCTGCGGAGAAGGCGCGAGCCTTGTCCGTCACCTTGTTGTTGTTGATGCTCAATCCGCCCTGCTGCACCAGCCTGCGGGCCTCGCCCTTGCTGGCGACCATACCGGCGTCGGCGATGACATCGTAGGCCGGCCTGTTGATCACCGCGTCGGCGGGAAGGGCGGCGGATTTGACCGTGGAGAAAATCTTCTCCAGATCGTCCGCGGTCAATCCGTCCAACGAACCTCCGAACAACGCGGAGGTAGCCTGTTTGGCGATCCGCAGACCGGTTTCGCCGTGAACCATGCGCGTCATCTCTTCCGCCAGCGCCTGTTGCGCCTCGCGCTTCTCGGGCGCGTTGCGCAACGATTCCTCCAGGGCGGCGATCTCCTCGTCGGACTTGAAGGTGAAGATCTTGAGGTACCGGATCACATCCGCGTCCATCGAACGCATGAAGAACTGGTAGAAGTCGTAGTAGGGGGTCTTCCGAGAATCGAGGAAGATCGCGTTACCCTCGCTCTTGCCGAATTTCTTGCCGGTGCTGTCGCAGACGAGCGGGAACGTCAGGCCGTACACCTCCGTGCCGCGGAGGCGGTGTACGAGATCCGTTCCCGCCGTGATGTTCCCCCACTGGTCGGCGCCGCCGACCTCCAGCGTGCAGCCGTAGTTGTCGAAGAGGTGCAGGTAATCGTATCCCTGCAGAATCTGGTAGCTGAACTCGGTGAAGGTCATGCCGCCGTCCGTCGCCTCCAGACGCTTCTTCACGCTTTCCTTCGCCAGCATGGCGGGAACGCGGAAGTTCACGCAGATGTCACGCAGGAAGTTGATCGCGCTGACGTTCTTGTACCAGTCGTAGTTGTTCACGAGGATCGCGGGATTGACCGGATCGTCGAAGTGGAGGAAGCGGGAGAGGTTCTCCTTGATCCCCTGGACATTGTACTCCACCTGCTCGACCGTCTGCATCGTGCGCTCGACGGATTTGCCGGAAGGATCGCCGATCAATCCGGTGGCCCCTCCCACGAGGGCGATTACCCGATGCCCCGCGCGTTGCAGACGCGCCAGCATCTGGATCGTCACGAAGTTACCCGCCTGCAGACTGTCGCTGGTGGGATCGAATCCCGCATAGACGGTCAACGGCTTTGCCAGCGCGTTCTCCAGTTCGGGATTCGTCACGGCCTCGAACAGATGCCGACTTTTCAGCGTCTCCAGAAATTTCATCGTTCCAACCTCCGTCTGTCATTCCGAAGCGGCCTACAGCGAACGAGGCAGCTCCTCCTTCTCGAAGCATTCGACCACATCGTCCTCCTGGAACGCCTCGAAGCCGTTGAAGTGAATTCCGCATTCCTGTGCGCCGGTGATCTCGGCGACTTCCTGCTGGAAGTGCTTGAGGGAGGAGAGCTTGCCTTCCCAGATCTTGTTCTTGTTGCGCAAGATGCGGAAAAACGCCTTCGTCTTGAGCATGCCGTCCTGCATCTGGCAGCCCGCGACGCGTCCCAGCTTGCCGATGTCGAAGACCGCCTTGATGACGGCGTGGCCCTTGACCACCTCCTTGTATTCAGGCGGCAGCAGATCCAGCATGCAGTTCTTGACATAGTCGATCAGCTCGTAGATGATGCGGAAGGTATTGATCCGCACGCCGTCATGCCGCGCCTTCTGCTGCACGCCGGACTCGCATCCGATGTTGAACCCGACGATGATCGCGTTGCCCGCCCCCGCATTGGCGACATCCGTTTCGCAGACGTTTCCGATGCCGGTGTTGATGATGTTTAGGGAAACCTTGCTGCTGACGATCTCGTGGAGTGCCTCCACGATTGCCTCTTCCGATCCCTGCGTGTCTGCCTTGACAACGACGGGGAGTTCGCGCTTGCCAGCCTTCGTGGCGTCGCTCGAAAGCCATTCCTCGAAAGAGGTGGAACCCGGCTTTGCGGCAGCGAGTTTCTCCTGCTTGAGTTTCTCGGCTGTCTTTTCCGCCAGGAAGCGAGCACGTTTCTCGTCGAGCATCACGCGGAAGTGGTCGCCCGCCACCGGTACGCCGGAGAGTCCCGTGACCTTCACGGCCATCGAGGGACCTGCCGACTTCACACGGCGTCCGCAATCGTCGATGAGCGCGCGGACCTTGCCGAAATACTGGCCGCACAGAACGACGTCGCCGACCTTGAGCGTACCGCCCTCGACCAGCACGATCGCCGTCGGTCCCTGCCCCGGCTCCATCTTCGCCTCGACGATGCATCCGTCCGCGCGACGGTTCGGATTGGCGGTCAGCTCCATCATGTCAGCCTGAAGCAGGATCATTTCCAGCAACTGGTCGATTCCATCTCCGGTGCGGGCGGAGACATTGCAGCAAATCACGTCGCCGCCCCAGTCTTCCGGCGTCAGCTTCTCGCCCTGCAGCATTTGACGTACGCGGTCCGGCTTGGCGGTCGGCAGGTCGCACTTGTTGATCGCGACCATGATGGTCACGTTCGCCTTGCGGGCGGCGGCGATCGCCTCTTTCGTCTGCGGCATGATCCCGTCGTCCGCCGCGATGATAATCACCGCAATATCCGTCATGCTCGCGCCGCGGGAACGCATGGCGGAGAATGCCGCGTGTCCGGGCGTGTCGATGAACGTGATCTTGCGGCCCGACTCGGTCTCCACCGAATAGGCACTGATCGCCTGCGTGATGCCGCCGGCCTCGCCAGCCGCCACGGAAGACTTGCGGATGCGGTCCATCAGGGACGTCTTTCCGTGGTCCACATGGCCGAGGAATGTGACGACAGGCGGCCGCGGACGGAGGTCTTCCGGCTTGTCATCGGGAATGTCGTCGTCCGCATCCTCGCCCTTCAGCACGGGACGCCGTTCCGTCTGGCGTTTCTGCCGTTCGATCTCGACGGTAAATCCGTAGGACTCGGCGATGCTCTGCGCGATGTTCATTTCCACATGCTGGTTGATCGAAACGAGAACGTGGAGTTTCATCAAATCCGCAATCAGCCTGTTCGGGCGAACGCCGAGTTTCTCCGCCAAATCCTTCACGAGAATCGCGCCGTTCAACAGCAACGTGCGGGAAGCGTTCGGGGCGGCAGGTGTTGTCGTCGCACCCGTTCCCTGACCCGCGCGCGGAACAGTGCCCGCGCCCTGCTGGCGCGATGGGAAGGGCGCGCGACGATTGTCGCGGATGTCGCGACCGTCACGATTGTCTCGGCCGTCACGGGAATTGCGCGCGTCGCGATTACCGAAACGGTCGTTTGCGCCCGTACGCGCATTACCCTGCTGAAAACCACCGTTGCGGTTTTGGAAGCCGCCCTGCTGAAATCCTCCGTTGCGATTCTGGAAGCCACCCTGCTGCTGGGTGTCGTTCCGCGGTTGAGCCAGCCGGTATCCGTTGCCGCGCTGCGGGAATCCCGCGGCGGGCTGCTGACTGCGCTGTTCGCGGCTGCGGTCGCGTTCCCTCGTCCGGTCCCGGTCACGGTCCCGGTCACTCCGGGCATCGCCGCCGGTTTTCGTCTGGGAACGCGCGGGTTTCGCGTCGCGTTCCCGCGCCGCGTCGCGACGGTTGATCCGGTCCAGGAACGGTTGCGCCAGCGCCTCTTCCGGATCCAGTTCCTCTTCCTCCTTATGGGGCTTGGCAGGCTTGGCGGGTTTCGCCGGCTTGGCCTGTGCGGTTGCAGCTGCGGCGGCAGGTTTTGACGGTTCCGCTTTCTTCGGTTCCTTCTCCTGCACAGAAGCGGAAACCGGTTCTGCAGGTTTCTCGGCTTCCGGCTTCGCGGCTTCCGCCGGTGCAGCGGGCTTTTCGGATTCAACCGGTGGCGGGTTCTTCGCGGCTTCTTCCGCCGCCCGACGTTTGTCGTATTCCGCCGCCGCTTCCAGCGCCTTGGCGCGGTTTGCCTGCAATCCCTCCCGCATCGCGGCGGCGCTTTCGGTGGAATACCGAGTGGACACTTCGCGCTTCGACGCGAAGAGGGCATCGCGGTCCGTGATTCCTTTGCGGATCTGATCGACCGTACGTTTGGCAAGCGTCGCTTCGATTTTCTTGGCATCCTTGTCTTCGAGCGTGGTTAGCGTCGAGTAAATCTCGATGTGCAAAGCTTCCGCGCGCTTGATGATCTCCGTACAGGAGGTCTGCATTTTCTTGGCTAGTTCATATACTCTCATCTTCTTATCTCTCTTTGTCTTTCCGGAATCTCGTTCCGCTTTGTTTCCACTCTACCCCACTTACCCGATTTATTCGGCCTCGTTCCCGTCATACACCTCGTCCGCAGACGGTTCGCCTTCAGACTCGGCGAGCGGCAAATCTCCCACGCAGCTGGCGGCCGCATCGAAGATCTTCTGGACAACAGCCTCGTCCAGTCCTGTTGTCTGTGTCATATACTGCACGTCGGACGCCATGATCCCGTCCGGCGTCAGGAAGCCGTTGTTCACCAAGACCGCCGCGATGTTCTCCTCGACCTGCAAGACCTCGGCAAGATTCTGGATGGCCGTCTCGCGCTGTTCCGCGAAGGTCTCCTCACCTGCCGCCTTCTGGATGCTCACGCGCCAGCCGGTCAACTTGGAGGTCAGGCGGACATTCTGTCCGCGCTTGCCGATCGCCAGCGAGAGCTGATCCGGCGCGACCGTCACGAGAATCGTCTTGGTCGCATTCTTGGAGATCTCGATGGTCGCCAGCTTCGCGGGCTGCAATGCCTGAATGACGAACTGCTTGATGTCCTGGTGCCAACGGACGATATCGATCTTCTCCCCGTTCAGTTCACGGATGATATTGCGGACGCGTACGCCCCGCAGTCCCACGCAGGCACCGACCGGATCCACCTTGTCATCCAGCGTCTTTACCGCCAGCTTCGTGCGGAATCCCGGATCGCGCGCGATACCCATGATTTCCACAATTCCGTCCGAGATCTCCGAAACCTCCAGGCGGAAGAGCGTCTTCACGAAGTCCGCGCTCGCGCGGGAAAGGACCACCGCGGGTCCGTTGCTGCCCTGCACCACGCGATGCACGATGGCGCGGATGTGGTCGCCGGAGGAAAACTCCTCGGTCGGAATCCGCTCCTTTGCGGGAAGCAGCGCGTCGAACCGTCCCAGATCCACATAGATGTCGCGCCGGTCGATCTGCTTGACCGTACCGCTCACGATGTCGCCGATGCGGTCCTTGTATTCGTCATAGACGCTCTTGCGCTCCGCCTCGCGAATCTTCTGCAGGATCATCTGCCGGGCCGATGCCGCGCCGATGCGTCCGAGCTTGGAGGCGGGGATTTCGACTTCAAACGAATCCCCCTCCTTCGCCCCCTTCTTGTAACGTTGCGCCTGGCGGACGGAAATACTGCCGGGGCTGACGTCCGTGTCCGACACGGTCAAGGTGTCATAGGCCTTGACCTGAAAGGTGCGCCGATCCACGCAAACGCGAAGCTTGGGAGAGACGTCGAGGCTACGACGGGCGGACTGCTGCAGTGCAGACTCGATCGCCTGAATGATGATCTCGCGGCTCACGCCACGGTCGCGCTCAAGAAAAGTCACCATCGCCATCAATTCATTATTCATTCCTACAACCGCCTTTCGTAACCAAAGTTTCAAACAACAAAAAAGAGCGGGAGATACACCCCCGTTCCTTTCATTCCAAAAAAGATGCCCCTATTTTACTCTATATTTCGCTCTCTGTCAATCCCGCTTTTTCGGCTTTTCGCTTGCGGGAAGCTGAGAGGCGGGAGGCAGAGAAGTGGGGCGGCTGGTGCCGCCTAAGTGGCCCTGCGTGCCTAAATGGGGCTGCGCCCCTAAGTTGGCTTGGCGGGGAAGTTGAGAGGCTGAGAAGTGGGGCGGCTGGTGCCGCCAGCTGAAAAGCTGGGAAGAAGGCAGTCGGGAATAATCGATAGCTATCGAAGGCGATCGACCGCTATCGATTGCCGAACCACCTAACCACCGAACCATCTAACCACCGAGGCTCCCTTCAATTTCTGACTCGACAGACGAAGATGCGGGAATTATACTGATGTTTTCGTTCATGAACAAAGAGTACAGGCGGTTTTCGGTATGAATTTATGGAAGAACACCTATCCCATCATTGTTTCATGCGCGAAGGGGCTGGCCCCCTTGACGGCGCAGGAAATGAAGGATCTGGGGTATAAATTGATCGAGGAGACGGAGAACACAGTTGTCACGTTTGGCGGGATCCGTGACATTTTCAAGCTCAACCTCTGCCTGCGCACGGCACATCGCGTCCTTGCCCCGTTGCTTCGTATCGATTGCCTGAATCTGCGCGAATTGTACGATGCCGCCTTTTCGATTGACTGGGAGAACCTGTTGGATGCCGACGGGTATTTCACCGTAAACAGCGTGGTTCACAACGATACCGTGCGCGACACGCGGATGCCTTCGCTGGTGACCAAGGACGCGATCGCCGACCGGATGCGTATCCATTGTGGCGGGGCGCGACCGGATTCCGGTCCGGCGAATTTCGGTTCAGCCGTGTTCGTCTATTGGGAAGATCGCACGGCAATCTTCTATCTCGACACATCGGGGGAACCGCTTTCGAAACGCGGTTACCGCAAGTTGCCCGGTCCTGCCCCGTTGCAGGAGACGCTGGCGGCAGGTTGCGTGATCGCGTCGGGATGGAACCGCAACTCCCCCTTCCTCGCGCCGATGTGCGGAAGCGGGACGCCCGCGATCGAGGCCGCGCTGTATGCGCTGAACCGTGCCCCCGGTTCCTTTAAGAGCCATTTCGCTTTCATGTCGCTGAAGGGATACACCATTACGCTGCCCGGCGAGAAAGCGGGACGCTTCAGCCGCCGTCGCTTCGGTGCTTCGCCCGAGGAGATCTGGAAGTCGATGGTTCACGAGGTGCGTGAGCAGGAACGAAAGACGCCGATGCCGCGCATCATCGCCACGGACATCGATCAGGAGGCGGTCGAGATCTCGCAGATCAACGCGATTGCCGCCGGCGTTTCGGAGTACATCGAGTTCCACACCTGCGATTTCGCGGAGACCCCCGTTCCGCAACCTCCCGGCACGATTTTCTTGAATCCCGCCTACGGTGCGCGACTGGGATCCGCCGACGAACTGGTGCCTCTCTACCAGCGGATTGGCGACTTCTTCAAGCAGCGTTGCACCGGTTACACCGGATGCGTCCTCACCGGGAACATGGAACTCTCGCACAAGGTCGGACTCCATTCCAAACAGCGGATACCCTTCTTCAACGGGCGCATCGAGTGCCGCATGATGGTCTATGACCTCTATGCCGGATGCGAAAAGGAAAAGCCTGACGAGCCATCGCCCCGTCTGAATCCCATTCGTGAGGAAAATCCGAACGACGCCTCCGAAAACTTCGCCTGTTAAGCCGGTTGGCCTGTCGCCCGTATGTCATACGGGAATGCACAGGGGGTGCCTCACGCAGAGAACGGGAGGGGCAACGTCTTCGTTGCCCGAATCGAGGGGACTCTTGCCTGTCCTCCGTAGTCTTGCGGAGAATGGATCGCGCGACCGCGATGTGGAACTCGCTTGCCTGCTGAACGCATGGAATCGGCTTGTCACGCGGAACTGGCTGAACACGCTTGCCTGATAGCTCGGAACTCAAAATGGTTACGAAGCAAATCGCCGCCGTCCCATTTTGATGGTGTGTTTTCCACCGAATTATGCTAGAATGACATTGCCTTTGATGGGGATAGGCAAAATCAGAATCGGGAGAATAGAAATGAGACGGTCGATCATTGGAATCTGTTTGGCACTGGGATGCGCGGCTGGGAGCGCTTTCGCTTTCCTGCCGTCTCAGGACACGAAGGAAGGCGTCACCTTGCGGATCGAGGGGTTTGACGAAACACAGAAGACGGCGCAATTGGAGGTGCGCGAAGTCCCGTGTGGTGAACCGTTGCCGTTTACCGTCTCCCTGCGCAATTCGAGGAAGGAACCGGTGAAGGGGATGGTCACCGTCTGGCTCAACGACGATTGGGAGGTCGTCGGCAAGAATACAGCCGAGCTTTCGGCGGAGGCGGAGGGAAACGCCACCGCTTCGTTCACCGCAAAGGCGAAGGATCGCGTCCTGCCCGCACTCTATCCCATTCACGCGAAACTAGAACTTACCGTCGGCGGCAAACCCGTCGAGTTCCACCCGATTGCGGTTTTCCGTGCTGTCAAACCGGCGAAAGCTGCCGCCCAGGATGAAGTCATCCCCTGCGAGGAAAGGACGTTGCGACTGGACGACCGTTCGCTCCCGCATCGGGTTTACGCGAAACAGGGAACGAACCAGTATGATATCGGGACCGGGTTCTGGGGTGTACACGAGAAGACGGGGACGACCACCTCGCTCGCCAGCATGAATTGCAGGGGAGTCCAGCGCAACGGGATTTTTGTCCATCCGCCGTGGCGCACCGGATGGGGGGAGACCTGGTGTGACTATACGGTCCGCCTGAGCGGGAAGACGCCCGCCACGCTGATCTTTCACAACGCCCTCCCCGCCACCAGCGGAAGTAGTGACGGTGTGGATTTCCGCGTTTTCGCCGCGAAGCGCGGGGAGCAGCCGAAACAGTTGTTTCAGCGGTTCAGCGCCAGCAAGGAGTGGGAGAAGGCGAAGGTGGATTTGAGTGCCTTCAAGGGGGAGACGATCACGTTGCGGTTGTGGACGGGGCCAGGTCCCAAAAACGACACGAACTGCGACAGTTCCTTCTGGGGGGATCCGATGATTGTTCTCGGAACACCCATCACCGAACCGACGGAGGACGAGTGGTTCTATCGGGAAAACCAGGCTCGCCAGTACGCGCAGGACAAGTTGTATGTGTTGCGCACGGGAATCTGGCTGGATTACCGGCAGTACATCTCGTTCCTCATTCGCTCGCAGGGAGAGGACTTCGGCGCGGGCGTCGAATTGGGAAAGCAGGGGCTGATCGACGGCGCGATCGCCTTTTCGGACGGGAAGGAGTCGCTCGCCTATCGTGGGTTCACGGTGTTTGTGGACGGACAGCGTGTCGGCGCGGGGGATGACGGTCTTCCGGTCGAGCGGGTTTCGTCTAGGCTGGATTCGGCTACGTGGGAAATCACGCACCATCTCCGCATGAAAGGCGGTGCGCTGATACCGTTGCGCGCGCGGCTGTGGGTGGAGGGGGCGTCCCTGCGGGTGGCGTGGGACATGCCGGATGTTCCCCGCGACAAGCGCGGGTCTCCCCGGTACACCAAGCTGGCGCTGGGGCCTGGCAGTTACACGGTTTGGTGCGCGTACGCCGGATTCGGTTGGGTTTTCGAGGATCCCGTCGAACTTTCGATTCCGTCGGGCGGACTTGGACTCACCGCGCGGCATGTCGCGTCGGACTACGACAACGGGCTTTCCCTGTTGCAGGCGGTCACGGTGTTTCCCGACAGGCTGGCTTATGAGCAGGGGACCAAGACCTTTGCGCTGGAAACGCACGGGGACAATATCTTCACCTTGCTCCCGACAGGGAAAGGGGCGTTTGCGGCCGCACGTAAATTTGTCTCCATCTCCGGATACGCGCCGGGCAAGGGCGTGGGGAGACTGCTCGGCAAGCAGTGTCTCGACCAATGGGCCGGAGGGTACGACCGTGCTGCGGAAGAGCTGGCACTGGCAGGACGCTATGGCGTTCGCGATGCCGTTTTTGTCAAGCACGACTGGCAACGCTGGGGGTACGACTACCGCCTTCCCGAGGTCTTCCCGCCGCGCGGGGACATGGATGCCTTCAAGCGGATGCGCGAGGCCGCTAGAAAGGCCGGCATCCTCTTTGTGCCGCACGACAACTACATCGATTTCTATCCCGACGCGGAGGGGTTCTCCTACGACAAGGTCGTTTTCAACGGGGACGGCACCCCGCAACTCGCTTGGTACAACCCCGGACCTCGTGCGCAGAGTTATCGCTGGCTCCCGCACGGCTTCACCCCGCCCCTGCGCGAAAACATGAAGAAGATGCACGATGCCTTCCAGCCGGACGGAATCTTCCTCGACGTCTTCAGTTCTCGCCCGCCGATGGATTATTACGATCGCGATGGCGCCTACTACCCGAAGACGCGGACGGCGGAGGAATGGGGACGAGCCTTCGACACCTGCCGCGAGGTCTTGGGGGCTTCGGGACCGATGATCAGCGAGGGCGGAACGGACGCCTTGATCGGGCATCTGGATGCGGGCGAGGCGGATCACGTCGCGCCTTCGCGGATGGCGAACGGATACAAGAACGCCGAACGAATCCCCTGGCATGATATGGTGACGCACGGGCGGATGATCCTCTTCGCGGGTGGCCTGGGATCGCGTTACAGCGACGCCGAGCCTTGGGACACGAAGGGCGACAACAATAAGCTCCACGGGTATGGGACGGACGACTACCTTTCCAACACGGTCATTGGCGGACGTAACCCGATGAGCGACGGTCCATTCTCCCGTCGCGCCGTAATGACATACTGGTTGCTGCATGACGTGTGCGCGGCCTTGAGCCGCGAAACCTTTGAATCGCACGAGTTCGTAAAAACGATCCAGTGCCAGCACGCCGTGTTTAGTCATGGCTGTGAAGTCTGGACAAACCGTGGTTCCAACGAATGGGCGGTGGCCGGATACACCTTGCCGCAATACGGCTTCTACGCCAAGACGCCGAGCGCGCGTGCGGGGGTGGTCTTGCTGCGCGGGCAACGCGCCGGTTTCGCGGAGAGCGACGGGGTGTATTTTGCGGACGCCCGACCGGAACATCGGGAACAGGGCGACGCGGAATCCCATGTCGCTGGCGCCAAGTATCTGGGTAACGGTGTCTTCGAAGTCACCTTCCATTGGAATTTCCTGCGCGGAAACCTGACGGAGTACGTCCCCTTCGTCCACATTGAGAATGCGAGCGCCCAAGCGTCTGAAAAGACAATTCTCTTTCAGCAGAGCCTCGCCGTCCCGCCCGAGAAACTGGTTTCGGGCGGCGAGTGTGATGCGGTCGCAAAGGTCGAAATCCCGCAGAATCTCCCGGCGGGAGACTACGAGATCCTCTACGGGATGTTCGCCGCGAAAACCGATGGGAGGCGACTCAACATCCGGGGAAATGAAGTCGCCCGCCAGCAACGGATTCGCGGCGGGGTGATGCGCGTGACGAAAAAGGACGGGAAATTCGATTCGGGAACTTTCGTGCCGGCTGTCGAGGACGAGGCTGTAAAGGCGCGTCAAAAAGAGATCGTTGCCCTGCTGGGATTGAACACCCGGCACAAGATGGTCGATTTCGGGACGGTCGCGACGGACGGGGCTTTCCGCCTCATCTGCCCGAAAGGAGATGCGTTGGCCAAGACAAAGGAATGGCAGTTGATTCCGTTGCCGGACGGACACTCCTTCCGTGTGGAATTGAATTTGGCGAAACTGGGAGTGCAGGGACGTCGCGTCACCGCTGTCAAACCGGAACCGCTACGGGCGACCGATCCGCAGCCCGCGAATCCCGAATGGAAACAGGATGGAGACAAACTATCTCTCACCTGCGGTCCAGTTTTCGCCTACCATCTCCTCTTCGAATGAGGTACACATTCTGCCTGGGTTCAACCACGGTTTGGGTCACTTCCGAGAGTTCCGTGTTTCCGCAAGGTTATTTCCGTTGTAGGCGGGCGGACGCCTGACAACCGGGTGCGAGAACAAGTTCATAGAAACCGCCGTTCACTCTTCCTGTGCCTTTCTCACGCGCATAGCGGCAGCCCGATTCAAATCCATTCGGAACCAGTGTCACCGACTCGATTATGCGTTCACGTCCGTCGCACGGAATCCGAAAGGCAAGTGGCTCCGTCGTGGAGAAGTTGTAGAACGTCAGGTAACGCGAACCATCCTTTGCGTCGGTGGCGAATGCGTCTGTCGGCAGGTTGGGAATCGGGGAGGGGATGCTGCCGACATGACCCTTCCAAAGGCGCATCGCCTCACCCAGCGAGGTGAGATGGCTCTCGAATGGTGTGACGTGGATCGCCTGTTCGTTCACGGGCTGGAAGTAACAGACGCAACGGAGACCACAAGCCTCCCAGTTGCGCATCAGGGCGTTGAGCATCTTTGCCGCGTAGAGTCCCTCCACGATCCCCTCTTCGTGATACCAGGTGTACCAGATGTTCCATTCGTCGTAAGAGATGCCAATCTCGCGCGGAAGCTTGGCACGGAATTGCAGGAGCGTTTCGAGCGACTTGTCCACACAGGCGGATGTCCGGGCGTAGAGTTGTGCCGTCCGTTCCGGGGTCGAGAAGTCGAAGATCCCCGTCATGTCGTACCGGTGGTAGGAAATGACGGGCGCGACATCGGCCAACGCTTTCGCGGCCTTCTCAATCCATTCGTCCTTCCCCCAGGGGTACGGCCCCGATGAGAAAATCGTCAGTGTCGGATCGGCTCGGAGCATCGCCTCGGCGTGGGGTCTCACCAGCTGCGCGTATCCCTCCGCTCCTTTCGGGCCTTCCATGTGGGAGTACCCCATCTCGTTGCCGAGCGACCACAGCTGAACGCGACCGCGACACGCCTTGACCCAGTCGGCGGAGTCCTGGGGACTCTCCCACGCCGCGTTGATGGTGAAGAAGGGAATCGCGCCAATCTTCTCGCAGAGGGCAATCACATCCTCCATGCCGATGTCGTTCGAGTCGTAACCCAGCGAGTGCGGCTGTGTTTCAATCTCGGTGAAGCTTTGGATCGGAGCGCGCTCGTCCGGATCGGCAATCAACCCGTCGCGCCAGCGGTATTCTCCAGCGAAGTTTCCGCCCGGCCAGCGGATGACCGATGTTCCGATCTCGCGCAGGTGTTCCACTACGTCCGCCCGCATTCCCCGGAAGTTGTCCGCCGGCAACAGCGAGATCGCGCCCACCACGCCGTAGCGCCGCCCCTTCACGCCGATGGAGACGGTTGCCAACGTGTCTTTATCCAGGGTGAAGTCAAGCGCGATGCGCGTCCATTCCGCCGCCGGCTTTGGCTTGACGGAGAACTCCCGTTCCGCGAGCGGACGTCCGTCTTCCGTTGAGACACGCAGCACCATCGGCACCTCGTCGGAATTGAAGGCGCGCACGACGGCCTTGAAGGTATGCGTCACGCCGCTGCGTATGCCGATACCGCGCTGGCAGATGCCTGCCTCGCCGTCCGCAGTCAACCCGCCAATCACCTGACTGTGCCGTTCATTCTGTCGCGGCATTCCGCTCTTCGCAGCATGTCGCGTGAAGCAAATGTTCGAATGGTCGTAGAGTGCGTGCGAACCGTATGCGTCCCACATCAACGCCACGCCTTGGCGGTTGGGCTTACCTGCGAACTTCCGGTTGCGTATCAGCTGTGCCGAAAGTCCTCCCTGTACAGCGGATCGCGTGTGTTCCAGATTCTGCCCCAGGATAAATGACGGTATCGGTTCTACCGCCGTTGCGGCAAATGCCATTGCGAAAACTGCCACTCCCCAAATTCTTTCCAAGCTCTTTTTCATGTCCACATCCTCTTCTGCTGCTATCCCGTTCACGAGTTGAACAGCGCTTTCCGTATGCTGTACCCCTCTCCCAAACCCTGCTTTGGGCAGTATAGACAATCTTCTGCCAAATCGCAAGAATGGGTTTTCGTAGCTGACCAATCAGTTGGTTGCTTAGCCCTCTGCCGCGCCACCCATGGGAATGTACGTGCGGGTACGTTTCTTAAACCACCGAATGTAGATTCCTCGTTTCGGTTTTCATGCAGAGCCGCGGAGATCGCAGAGTACGCAAGAAAGTGTCGAAAGCAGGGGCTTGCAAGGACAACAACTGAAACAACGAGTCACAACTCGCTGGCGGTTGCGAGGCGTCCGAATACAAGTTGTTTCCAAGTTGTCTGTGTTGTTTTCCAATCCCCTGCCATGATTAACCACGGAGCTTATGATTTTCCGTGTGTTCCGTGGTTTTCAAAGTGTCCAACAGAGGAATTCAGATTGCATGATCCATTCGAACATTGGTATCCCACTTTGCAAAATGTGGAACAACCTGATTCGGATACGTTCTGTCGTGCCTGCCCTTACTGGGAACCGTGCATCCAACCTTCTCAAAATTTTCGCTTGCAAGGTGTTTCTGTTTATAGTATCATGCTTTTCACAAGGAGCATGAAATGATGATGAACGACATTCCGTACAAGACCTATTTGACCGAAAATGAATTGCCGACCGCATGGTACAACCTCCGCGCCGACATGAAGGTGAAGCCCGCCCCGCTGTTGAATCCCGCGACGCGACAGCGCGTTACTGCGGAGGAACTGGAGCATGTGTTCTGCCGTGAGCTGGTGAAGCAGGAGCTGGACGATACGACGCCATTCATCCCGATTCCCGAAGAGGTGCAGAAGTTTTACCGGATGTTCCGTCCCTCGCCGTTGATCCGCGCCTACTTTTTGGAAAAGGCGTTGGGTACGCCCGCTCGGATTTACTACAAGTTCGAGGGAAACAACACCTCCGGATCCCACAAGTTGAACAGCGCTGTCGCGCAGGCGTATTACGCGAAGGCGCAAGGGCTGAAGGGTGTCACGACGGAGACGGGCGCGGGCCAGTGGGGCACGGCGCTTTCGATGGCGTGCGCGTTTTTCGGGTTGGACTGTCAGGTTTACATGGTGAAGTGCTCCTATGAGCAGAAGCCGTTCCGCCGCGAGGTGATGCGGACATACGGCGCGGATGTGACGCCGTCCCCCTCGATGAAGACGAAGGTCGGTCGCGCGATCAATGAGGCTCATCCGGGAACGACGGGTTCTCTTGGTTGTGCGATTTCGGAGGCTGTAGAGGCGGCTGTCTCGCAGGATGGGTATCGCTATGTGTTGGGTTCGGTTCTCGCGCAGGTGTTGCTGCACCAGTCCATCATCGGGTTGGAGGCGCATACCGCGTTTGATAAGTTGGGTGTGAAGCCAGACACGATCATCGGTTGCGCGGGCGGCGGCTCGAATCTCGGCGGACTGATCGCACCGTTCATGGGCGAGAAATTGCGTGGCGAGGCGGACTACCGGATCATCGCCGTGGAGCCGGCAAGTTGTCCGTCGTTCACGCGGGGGCGTTACGCATACGACTTCTGCGACACGGGCAAGGTCTGTCCGCTCCAGAAGATGTACACCCTCGGTCACGACTTTATCCCGTCGGCGAACCATGCGGGCGGACTCCGCTACCACGGCATGAGCGCGACACTTTCGGAACTCTACGCGCAGGGGCTGATGGAGGCGCGCGCGGTGGAGCAGACGAGCGTTTTCCGGGCCGCCGAACAGTTCGCCCGCGTGGAGGGGATCCTGCCTGCGCCGGAATCCAGCCATGCGATCCGTGTGGCGATCGACGAGGCTCTCCGTTGCAAGGAGGAAGGCAAGGAGGAGACGATCCTCTTCGGGTTGACCGGAACGGGATACTTCGACATGGTGGCCTACGAGAAGTTCAATGACGGGGAGATGAGCGATTACATCCCCACCGACGAAGAACTCGCCGCCAGCTTCGCCAAGTTGCCTGCATGTTAAGCGGGACGCTTCGCGCCGTTATTGCATTCGACAGCAGTCGATCGCAACCGATTGCTGTCGATTTTCCCGCACGGAACCTCGAACTGAGAACTGCCGCGCAGCGGCTCCCTACTATCGCGAGGCTGCTTCAGGTCGGAGGGAGAATTCGTCGAGGTAGAAGGAAGCGTTTGTGTTGCTGTCCGCGCCGAAGCCGACCCATTCGACGGTCGGGACTTTCCCGTTCTGCGACGGTACCTTGAGCGAGAAGTTTTTCGCCTCGTCGTTCCCCTGTTTGATCGACACCTGATACTCGCCGGCGTGTGGTCCGTCAATTTGGTACCGAACGGAGATGTCGGCCCATTCGTTGTAGGCGATCGGCATCAGCATGTTCCATGCGGTAGTCCCTGCTTCATTCACGGTTCTGGCGACCACCTTGCCGTTCTGGAAGCGGAGCGAAGGCGCGACTCGGTAGGAAGGACCGTCGTACTGGCGCCACTCGTTGAAGAGCGTGATGCCCGGTTCGATTCGGATGGAGTAGGAATTTTCCAGTACTCCGTTCGTGACCGCGCCGGTCAGGTAGAAATGCGGGTTGAAGGCGAAACGGAGACCTTCCGCATCCTTGATCTGGAGACACCTCGATCCTGCTCGTGCGAGTTTGTCGGTCACTTGGATGGCGTCTCCTTTCCGCTCCACATGGCAGGTAATTCCGTTGTGGGTTTTCCCCACGGGAATCTCCTCGAACCCGGTCTGCAACGGGATCGACTGGAACTTCGGGGGGATCGGCGCGAATTTCACGGGCGGTTGCGCCATCCGCATCGCGAGCCGCTTCCATTCCTCGTCTCCGGTTACACCGGCCTTCGTGTAGTCGAACGGACGGAATCCGGCGCGGAGGGCAGGGGAGTCCGGCGTGATCGTGAAATCGCCCGCTTCGGGATTTCGGAAAAGGGGATTGGCGATTTGCGAGTCCGCGTCCTGTCCCTCTTTCCGCCATTCCTCCCACGTGCGTCCCTGAAAGGCGTCGGGGGCGATTCCTTTCGGGTTCCAATAGATGTTGTGGTTGAAGACCATGTCGGAAATCTTCAGCTTCGCGTTGCTGCTGTTCCAGACCGCCGCCGTCTCGTTATCCCACCAGATGATGTTGTTCGTCACGATGATGGTCGTGTGGTCTTCGATACGTGACCGCTGGATCTGGCCGTACAGGCTGCAGGCAAAGATATTGTTGCGGAAGATATTTTCCTTCCCGTAGTGTTGGTGGACGCATCCGGTTTTGACATGGTGTACGAGGTTGTTCTCGAAAACGACACCTTGACTTCCCTCGTCCGTGTAGAGTCCCCATCCGCCGCGACCGGAGTAATCGTAGGACCACACGTCGTGGATGTGGTTGTTCGTGACGGCGGAACCCCGCGCGTCGCCGAGCATATAGATCGCGCCCATGTCGTTGAGGACACCCTTCCCGATGTGGTGGATGTGGTTGAAGGCGAGAATGTTTCGCTTCGCGACCGTCGGCGCGTATCCCCAGGTCCAGCCGACCGAGACCCCCGAATAAAAGGTGTCGGAAATGTCGTTGTGCGTGGCGCGGATGTCTGCGGCGTGGCCGATCCACAATCCGATGGATCCCGGCAACACCCATCCGCAGCTTTGCAGGATGTTGTTGAACACGGTGATGTTCCCCGTGATTCGTCCGGTAGCCTCCTCTTCTTTCGTCCACGCCGTGTCGCCCAGGTAGATGCAGCCGCCACCGATGTCGTGTACGTAACAACGGCTGATTTCGGAATCGCGGCAGTTCTTGCGCATCCAGATCGCGTGCGCTCCCGTGTGGGCGATTTCGCAGTCGAGGAAGCGGATTCCCCGTGCGTTCGCGACATCGATGGAGGCGGGTTCATGGACCGACGCCTGTGGGCTACTCTGTCCATTGGCGGGTAGGCGGTACGCCGCATAGAGGAACCGGATTCCGCGGAAGGAGATGTCTTGCGCGGGCGACTCTGGCGTTCCGATGATCCGCAGGAACTTCTCGTTGACGGGCGCGACTGCCTCCGCCGCCTCCATCTTCTCTCCCGTGCGCGGGATGTACGAGAGTTCCCCCGTCTTCCTGTCGGCGAACCATTCGCCGGGCTGGTCGAGGGCAGCCGCGAAGTTCTCCAGCGTGTACCGTTGCAAATAGGGACGCCAGTAAAAGTACGGCCAGCTGGCCGCGCCTGTCCCGACAACCAGGCCGGTCTTTGGATCGACCTGCTGCAACCGCGCGTGGCTGGTTTCCCACGAATGATAGACGCGCATAACCACATGGGAAAGCTCCTCCAGTGACATCCCTGCCAACGGCGCGATGTCCTTCGTGTCGGCGATGAACGCGCGGCGCGAGAGGTCGGCGTCGCTCTTGCCCGTGACCGGATCGGTACCGAACGGAACCGGTGCCTTCATGTAGTAGTAAAACTCGTTCGGCGACTTGGCGCGTTGCGCACGGTTGCCGCCGACGTACAGTTGCTCCGGCTGGATTCCAGGCGGGAGTTGCAGTTGCCACCTTCCGTTCGCCGCTTTCCAGGAACCGAGCCGCTTGCCGCCAGAGAGTGTGACGGAACCGGGACGCTCCGCGACCAAGGAAAGGTGTGAGTCCGTCGCGTTCAGTTCGATCGGCGAGGCGAGGAAATACTCGCCGGGGAGAAGCCGGATCACCGCCTCTTCGGCGGCGGCGCACGCGCCCGACTTTCTCGCTTCGCGAATCCGCTCGACCGCACGGGAAACCGAGGCGACGGGCGCCGCCTCCGTGCCGTTCGCCGCATCCGCTCCGTTCGGCGAGACGACAACCGTGAACCCGGACGCGCTCCCTGCCAGAACGGCGCCCAAAAGAAACTCCAACCCTGCGATACCCATCCTCATTTGTATTCCTCCATGAAAGGCAAACAAGATACCAAAGAATCAGGCGGGAGGCAAGAGAAGAAGGCAGGAGTGAAGAAGGCAGGAGGCGTGACGCGCGGGGGCGAAGCGGGAAAGCGGAAAAGCGGTGCGCCATGTATGCCGCACAACCCAACGAAGCTACCCGTCGCCGCTATCTTCTGCCGCTTCCTCTCTGGCGCAAAGCGGCTTTGACTTTCGGGCGCCGCAGGGTGTATACTACCCCCCGCAAAAACGAAAGGAATTCATCATGCCCCGCACGACAGACGAATTGGAACAGGTCACGCTTCTCGGAAACGGGAAGACGGATTATCTGTCGCAGTACTCGCCTTCCGTTCTGGAGACGTTTGCGAACCAGCATCCGGACATCGACTACTGGGTCACCTTCAACTGTCCGGAATTCACCTCGCTCTGCCCCAAAACCGGACAGCCCGATTTCGCGAACATCACGATCCAGTATATCCCCGACAAGAAACTGGTGGAAAGCAAATCGCTCAAGCTCTACCTCTTCAGCTTCCGGAACCACGGGGATTTCCACGAGGACTGCGTGAACCTGATTCTGAAAGACCTGCGTACACTGATGAAGCCGAAGTACATCGAGGTGTGGGGGCGTTTCCTGCCGCGCGGCGGCCTTTCGATCGACCCCTTCGTCTGCTGGGGGCGTCCGCGTACCAAGTTCGCGAAGTGGGCCGAGTACCGGGCGCTGAACCACAGCCTCACCCCGGAGAAAGTGACCAACCGATGAAAACCGACCGCGTACTTGTGATTCTCTCCGGCGGGCAGGACAGCACCACCTGTCTCGCGAAAGCCTGTCGGGACTATGGAACGGAGAATGTCTCCGCCATCACCTTCTTTTACGGTCAGCGGCACAGTCTGGAGGTGGAAGTCGCCGAGCGGCTCGCGCGTCATTTCGGGATCGCCGACCACAAGGTCGTCTCGCTCGACTGGTACGCCTCCCTCACGACGAATGCGTTGCTGAACCATACGCAGCCCATCGGAAAGGACGCGGGCGCGAGCTGCCCCAACACGGTGGTGGACGGGCGCAATCTGCTCTTCCTCCTGATTGCCGCGATCCATGCGAAAAGCAAGGGCATCCATGACTTGATGATCGGTGTCAGCGAGACGGATTTCAGCGGCTACCCGGATTGCCGCGATGTCTTCGTCAAATCTTGCAACGTCACGCTGAATCTCGCGATGGACTATGAGTTCCGCATCCTGACGCCGCTGATGGACCTCTCTAAGGCGGAGACCTGGGAACTCGCCGACGAGCTGGGCGCGTTCGACCTGATCCGCGAACAGACGCTTACCTGTTACAACGGAATCATCGGGAGCGGATGCGGGGAATGCCCCAGTTGCCGCCTGCGCGAAAAGGGACTGCGCGAATATCTGGCGAGAAGGACAAAGGGAGCGGGAGAGGCGAAATGATCACGGTTACGAAAGAATGCCACTTTGACGCGGCACACCTGCTGACCAACCACAAGGGCCAGTGCAAAAACCTGCATGGCCACACCTACCGCGTGAAGGTCCGGGTGTCGGGAGGAAACGAAGGCGAGGACATGGTGATCGATTTCAAGGATCTGAAACAGGTGATTCAGGAGACGATCCTCGACAAGTTCGACCATTCCTTTATCTACGACACGAGCAGTGCGGCGGAGGTGGAAATCGCGACCGTGATCACCAAGCACGGCATGAAGAGCGTCGGCATCCCCTTCCGCTCGACCGCCGAAAACCTCGCCCGCTACTTCTTCCAGCAACTCGCGTCCCGCGTCCATGTCACCGCCGTCCAGGTTTACGAAACCCCCGACAACTGCGCCGAATACAGCGAATAACGGGGCGTTTCTCGCCCGTTTGGTAGGTAAACGAGGGTAAGTTGAGGCTGTGGGGCGTAGTGAATAATCGATAGCGATCGAAGGCGATCGATTGCCCAACCGCCTAACCACCTAACCGGGCAACGGGCTAATCTGTGCCAAGGCACCACTTCCACACGGGCATCACGCGAATGCCATCATCGAAGGTCTCTTCGTCATCCCACGTGATGATGGTGCAGTCATCAATTCCCGTCGCGGCTCGTGCATCCCGAAGCGACGAAAGTTCGCGTGCGAAGGCCTCTTCGTTGACCATGTTCCACGCCACCTGAAGCAATGAATCCTTCCCGGTTATCTGGTTGTGGACGCAGAAATCAACTTCGCGGTTCTTCTCTAACGGGAGGTAGTTGATTTTGTTCACGCCTCGACGGAGTGTCATGAACACGAGATTTTCGAGCTTCCATCCCTTCTCCTCATCCACCTTTGGCGTAACGGCGTTTATGAGTCCTGTATCGACGATGTAGTACTTGTCGGGATTCACCCTCTTCACAGCGAGCGAATCCGACCTCACGGACACGGGATAGACGAGATAAGCGTCTTTGAAATAGGCGAGGTAGTCTGAAATATCTTCGCGGCGGCTCGGAAAGGCGAGGTTCTTGAGGACACCGGAGATCGCATGCGAGGATGTCCGCCGTGCATAATTGTGCAATAGATAGTCGAGCGTGGACATCAACGACTGAGTACTGGTTACCTTGTGCCGTTGTAGGATGTCCCGATATAACACCGCATGGACATACTCCTGAAGCGTAGAGATACGTGCTGCGGAAGGCATATCCTGAACCGCAGGGAAGCCTCCGACATCGAAATACCTTGACATAGCGTTGCGGAGTATCCCGCATTCGGCTGCGGTAAAGCCGTCGGCAGGCACCCGTCCCATGATGTCATTGAACCGTATGAACTCACGGAACGACAGGGGGAACACCTCGATCGGTATCGCGCGCCCCCGCATGGCCGTCGCGATCTCTTCGGAAAGAAGCCGCGATGAAGACCCCGTCAGGCAAAGAACAACCTTCGGCGAATCCACAAGTCTCCTTGCGTATGCCTCCCATCCCTCGACATTCTGAAGCTCATCCAGAAAGTACCAGCATTTCTCGCGCGCATATTCAGGAAAGAGTTCCGCGTGTACCTCGTTGATAAAGCGAAGCTCCTCCATCTTGATTTTCTTGATTCTGTCGTCTTCGAAATTCAGATGGACAATCCTGCCTTGCGCAACGCCAGACTTCATCAGTGCCGCCATGCGCTCATACGTCACATACGTTTTGCCCGTCCGCCGCATGCCCTTGATGACCGTGGCGGCGGTGAGCTTTTCGTGATACTCCACGCCGCGAGAGATTATGTCCGACGGCAACCCGTCCTGGTAAAACTCCCGCAGAGCCTCTTTGATTGCATTTCGCATGGAATTTATTGTACAAAATCCGAACCAATATGTCAATGATTTGGTTTAAAATATGTTCCAATTTAGGCATCTCGGGAATTCAACAACTTCTAGGCAAGATGCTTGGCGGCTAACGCTGCAGTTCTGAGTTTGGGGCGGGACATTCGGAGAAGCGGCATACTTGGCCTAACACGCTTTCCCGGCTTACCCGGCGAACTTCGCCATTTCATTTTGGGATGGATATGGTAGAATAGACCTCAGTGTATGTGAGATGGTTCTTGCGTAGAGGGAGGTGTGATGAACAGGCGGGATTTCATCCGTGATTTGACGTGTGTTTCCGTGTGCGGTGCGGCGATGGGGGACGCGCGAGTCGGTACGGCGGCAACTCACAACGATATGCGCACGTCTGCGTTCCTGCGAAAGCTCACAACAGGTGTGTGCGTGGTCGGAGGTGGTCCGGCGGGATTTGTCGCCGCAATCACCGCGTCGCGTCTTGGGGCGAAAGTGACGCTCATCGAGTCGCTCGGGTTCCCCGGTGGCATGGCGACGGCAGGACTCGTCGGGCCGATTTCGAAGTTCAACTTCAACAGCCGGCGGGTTGTCGGCGGAATCGCATGGGAGTTTGTGGAACGCCTTGCCGCGCGGGGCGGAGCGATTGCCGACCTTCCCAAGGGGAACGTACCGTTCGAGGCTGAGGTCTATCGCCGCGTGGCGCGCGAGATGCTGGAGGACGCCGGGGTGACGTGCCTGTGGCAGTCATCGGTATGTGGCGCACCGGAGTTGGCTGCCGACGGTTCGATTCAGGCGGTCACGCTTTCGACGGCGGGTTTCCTCTCGCGTCTGGAAGCGCAGATGTTCATCGACTGTTCGGCATTGGGCGCACTTGTGGGATACCACGGATTCGGCGGTTTCCGTTCGGAAAAGGGAACCGCCCAGCCGCTGTCGCTCTGCTTCCACCTCGGCGGGGTGGATACGGAAAAGGCGCGTGTCCTCGTACGCCATGACAACGAACGGTCGGCGAACCCCGTGCTGCGCGCGGCACTTGAGAAGGCAATGAAGTCGGGACGGATTCAATCATTTGGCGGGCCGTGGGCCGTATGGGGCAGTACGATACGGCGCGGTTTCGTGAGTGTGAACGCGACACGCGCGGCGGCAGATGTCACGGATCCGGTGGAAGTCGCGGCGGCGACCGCGCTCATGCGGCGCGAGATTCCAGTCATCGCCGAGGTGATACGCGAGGCGGATCCGGCGTTCCGCGAGTCGTATGTGTCGCAAACTGCCACCGTATCAGGTTTCCGCGAGTGCCGCGAACTCCAGGCGCTCCACCGCATCACCGCAGAGGAGTTCACCTCCGGGGAATATCCGCCGGACACCATTGCGCTTGCGGCGCATCCGATGGACAGACATCTGGCGGGATCAAGCGCGCAGAACCTTTCGTTCCTGAAAAAGCCCGGTGCGATTCCGCTCTCGGCGTTGATTTCGGCAAAGTGTCCGAACCTTCTGGCTGCGGGAGGACTGGTCGCGGCGGAGCCGGCGGCGTTCGCCTCGATCCGCGTACAGGCGCAATGCATGGCGAGCGGACAGGCGGCGGGTACGGCGGCGGCGATGTCCGTCAAGACGGGTACCGCCCCAAAAGCCCTCGTCGCTAGTACGGTCGTCGCCGCGCTCCGAGACGCCAATGCCTGTCTGCCGGGCGGCGACTAACGCCACCAGCTGAAAGGCGGGGAAACGTGGCGTGGAAGCGATCCGCATGTCCATTCCCATTTGCTTAGACCGAAGTTCCAGAAGGCCATTTTTGTGTAACCAGTTATATTCCAATTGCTTATTAAGAAAACAGACAAACCGTTCCATTTGTTCCCATGTATTTTTAACCTGGAAACATTTCGAAGAAATGTTCTGAAATTTTTCCAAACATATCTTTTTACAGTTAACTTTGGAAAGTTTTCGATACTTGGAAGCGCGTTATGAATGATTTTTTGTAGTCCTTTAGGGTGCGCCGTAGTTCGCGGACAGGTGCCCGAGGGAGAAGCTGGGGACTGTGACTGGTAAGCGCTTCTCGCAAGGCAGCCGCAGCTCGCGGGGTATAGGCGGTGAGGCAACGGGCGAGACGCCCGTTGTCCCAGTAAGCCGCCAAGATGGCGGCTCTCCATACGGGAGGGTCGCAATTTATTGCGACCGCTGGCGCAAGGGGTGCCGGGGGGGGCGAATGGCGGGCGCAACAAGTTGCGTCCCTCCCGCCGGGAATGTCAATGGTCTTTTCCGGGCGGCCATCGTCTGGATGCGCATGTGGTTATCCACACGTCGCTTCTCCCTCTTCAATCAACCACAATAACCTCTAGCCCAAGGACTACTGCTATGATTGGTGCTATTATCGGCGATATCGCCGGATCCTCTTACGAATCCCACAACATCAGGAAGAAGGAGTTTCCGCTCTTCTCGTGGCGCAGTCGTCCAACGGACGACAGCGTGATGACGCTCGCCATTGCACGGGCTTTGCTCGATGCGGCGGACAATCTCGTTGCGTTACCCGCAGCCGCCGTGACCCGGATGCGTGAGTTCGGGCGCCGCTATCCGCGCATCGGGTACGGTCCGACATTAGCCCGCTGGCTTTCCGTCTCGGATCCTCGCCCTTATAACAGCTGGGGGAACGGCGCCGCGATGCGCGTGAGCGCGTGCGGCTGGGCCGGACGCACCCTTGACGAGGCACTCGCGTTCTCTAATGCCGTGACGGGCGTCACCGACAACCACCCCGAAGGGATCAAGGGCGCACGGGCAACTACAGCTGCGATCTTCCTGCTCCGCACCGGAACGCCCGTCACCGATGTTCGGAAGCATGTCACCGAGACGTTCTATCCGCTCGATTTCTCCCTCGATGACATTCGCCCGACCTATACGTTTGATGTCTCATGCCTGGGATCCGTTCCGCAGGCGCTGCAGGCCTTTTTCGAGGCCGACAACTTTGAAGAGACGATCCGCAACGCCGTCTCCATCGGCGGAGACAGCGACACCATTGCCGCCATCGCGGGGGCCGTCGCTGAAGCCCGCTGGGGCGTCCCCGACGAGCTTCGCGCAGAAGCCTTTGCCCGCCTCGATCCCTTCCGGTGCGCCGTGATCGATGATTTCGAGGCGCGCTTCGGCAAGCCTATCCCCAACCAATCGTAGCGTTATTAAGCGAACAATTCCCATTGAACTGGCAAGGTTCTTGCTCAATGAAACTGGATACGTAATTCTTCCGTCGAAACCAAGTATGGACAAGGAGTGAGAAGTATGAATAACGAGAGGGGTGCGAAAGCCACCGAAATCATGCGAGACATTCGGAAGCGGCGTTTAGTCCCAAAAGTCAGAATTCAAAAGCCGAAAATGAACGCGGATTTGTTTGAGCAGGTCAAGGTGAAGATGGTGATGCGTATCTACGGCGTTTCCAGCGAACGGGCGAAGGAGATTATCGCGGGCCGTGTGGCCGAAAAGGCGGCACTTGAAGCCGAAAGCGGGGAGAAACACGAAAGGGGCATCAGGACTCTCTGTCGTCGTATCTTTGACGATGATGACGAGTAGATACCCGCGCGTGAAATCTTCAGCGATGCCGGGTTATAAAACTCGATAGGGACTATAGGAGAAAATAATGGAAGCGGACATCAAGATTTTTGCGGAGAATGTTGAGCAGGGCGCGTTGGACGACATCCTCGCGCTTGCCGCGGTTCCCGTCAATGCGGGTAAGAAACTTCGGTTCATGCCCGATTGCCACAAGGGGGTGACCGTTCCGATCGGTACGTCAATCCCGATAGACCTGTCGAATTCCCATGAGGCGATTGCGCCCGGAACGGTCGGCTGCGACATCGGATGCACGGTTTCGGCCGCGTTCTACGACAGACCGATGCCCCAGGAGCAGATTCCTCTTTTCGAGCATCGCATCCGAAAGGAGATACCTTTTGGCTTTGACATCAACGAGTCGTCCGACTACGACCGTAAGGAACTCTACCGCCTGATCAGCCGCAACATGGCACGGTTTGTTTCGGTGCATCCGGAAATGGCCGACTTCGCCACTGAAATCCGTTGCGATGGGGATATGATCGAGTGGATCAGGCGGTTTGGAATGACGGAAAAGATGTTCTTCAGTTCGCTTCCCTCGGTAGGCGGCGGAAACCACTTCGTCGAATATGATGAAAATGGGGAACTAGGCGAGTGGGCTGTTCTGGTCCATTGCGGAAGCCGCAACCTCGGGCAGAAGGTGTTCAGGTACTGGGAGGAGCGCGCACGGCACGACAAGGTGCCGAAGGATGTCCAGAAGGCGATTGCGGAGGATGTCAAGGGTACCATCTCGGACAGGCGCGAGATCAAGGCCGAGATTGCACGGCGCGTCCAGGAATGGAAGGACGGAAACATCGACGGGTACCTTTCCGGCGATGATCTTCGGCGTTACCTGATCGACGTCTTGATTACCCAGAGCTATGCCCGGTTCAACCATGAACTGATCCACCGCAAAATTTCAGGCATCTACAAGGGGCTTTGCGGCGGAACGGAAACCGACAATGTCGTTTCGGTACACAACTACATTGACTACGATCTGGAGGCGTTGGACGGAACTCCGCACATGATGATCCGTAAGGGAGCAATCCGATCCTACGCCGGGGAGAGGATGCTCATCCCCTTCAATATGAGGGACGGCGTGGCCGTCTGCGAGGGGAAGTCGAATGCGGACTGGAACTTCACCGCGCCGCACGGCGCCGGTCGTACGATGTCCCGCGCACAGGCATTCAAGACCTTGAGTGTCGATGCGTTCAAGGCCGAAATGGGCGATGCCGGGATTTACACCACCACGGCGAACAGGGACACGCTGGACGAAGCGCCGGAAGCCTACAAGAACAAGGACGACATTGTCCGTCTAATCGAACCGACGGCGCGGATTCTCTTCTTCCTGGTTCCTCGGATGAACATCAAGTCCGCCGAGGGAAAGCCGGTGTGGAACAAATGATCCGAGATTCCACGGTTGGGCGAAAACCACGGAATACACGGAAGACACGGAAAAGGATGGGGAGAGAATGCTTTTTTCGCATGCACAGCGTGGCTGGAAGTTGAGCTTTGAACTTACGGGCAAGAAACAAAGGAATGAGTTGAAATATGGGCGGCTATTTGAAAATCAGTGAATAGCCGTCCAAAAACCGGTTGCTTGTCTCCTTGAATAATTTTTGAGGTAATTTCAAAACCACGGAATACACAGAACACACGGAATCGTCCGTTCCTGAAACACACGATTTTTCCGTGTATTCCGTGGTTGAACAATCGATAGGCGGGAGGTTTTGCAATTGGCTCTTTTGTAAGAAGGGGAGGTGGGGGGTGGTTATTTCAAGGCGTATGGGACCAAACACAGGGATCAGGACTGCCCCGATTCGTACGGGAATTTCCTCTGCTTTGCGCCTGTCGCCTCCGTGGTTTCTGACACCGTGTAGGAGGGGCAACCTTTGGGGGACGTCTTGCGGTTCCGTATTTGGCGATCTGGCTGTTTTCTAGACTGACGCGGTGCTCAACGGCTTTTCAAATGGGGGAAAGCGGACATCCGCGAGATGCGCAGACGAGAAAACGGTAAGAACTCTTGAGAGGAACGGTTATCCTCTATGGGATTTCCCGGAATGGAGAATGATATGATGAAAAACAATCAAAAAATAGACCTTGATTCACGGATTGGCAACCGTTTTGAACCGGTTTCCATCACACCCCGCCAGATAGTGGAGGTGTTGGAGTGCGACGAGACCAAGATTAAGGGGCTCTCAATCGGGCAGACGACTTACAAGCTGAGCAACCGCTTCTACAAGACTCTGGCGGCAGAACTGGATGTCCCATACGGCGTGTTCGGTCTTTTCACACCGCTTGAGGTAATGACGCGAGCGGCCGAGAAGAAGCCGGATCTGCAGTTGCGTTTGACGGTGGATACGGCGCAAAGGGAGGCACTGGGCTTTACGCAGAACAAAGGCTTGCCCATGCCGGTGAAATATATTGAGAATGTCTTGCATGAAGACCGCCGCTTGCGGGAAGTGGAGTATGGTGGCGGCGTGCTGAGCGCCATGCTCGACCTCGATGAAGCGTGGGAGGTGTCGAACGACAGCGCCTACCATGTGCGGGTACGGTGTCGCGTCCCCGTGGACGGCGTGGGTATGCCGGACATGAGCCTTGCCACTTGGCGTCAGGTGTGTGCGAACGGTGCTGTTGCGGAGGCGCCGCTTTTCCGCACGAGGATGGAGATTAAGGATAACAGCGGCGAGCATTTCCGTCGTCTGCTGGCCTCCTTCAGCAATCCGTCAGGTGTGGAGATGCTGCAGGAACGGATGTGCGTGGCGGCCGGGACAAAAGCGTCGGTGGGCGAGGTGATGTTGCTGGAGGGGCTGATCCGGCGGTCGGTCGCGAATGCGCGCAACCAGATGCTGCTTCGGGAACGGCTCAACGAAATCGCCGAAAACCCGTGTGTGCGCTACGGCGTCACAGACCTCGCGAATATCGGTCTGAAAAAGCGTCCGCTTCTGCCGGTTGGCTGCTGCGTGGCGGACCTTCTCAACTTCGCCTCGGAACTGGCAACCCACCATGCGGAGCTGTTGAAGCCCGATTCTACGCTTCACACCTTTGCGGGGACGGTGCTTGCAAAGGGGTTCGACCTGGAGGACCTCTATCCGAACGCGAGACAGACGAGCGCCTTCTATCTCAACGATGTGGATTTCTCACAGATGGTGGCGTAAGATGACAAAATACGAACGGCGGACTTACCAGGTGGAGGCAATCGAGGCGGGCGTGGCGGCGTTTACGGAACGGGACCACACGTCCGTTCTGCTCGAATCGCCGGTCGGTTCCGGTAAGACGTACATGGCGCTTGAGATGATTCAGCGACTGCAGGCGTACCTAGGGCGGCAGCTCAAGGTCGGATGGGTGGCGCCTCGCCACCACCTATTGCAGCAGATGATGGAGGCGAACCGCGATCTCTACCGCGACAACATCCGGCCCGTCTCGCTTTTCGAGAAGGTTCCGCCGCCGGTGGATCTTGTGGTTCTTGACGAGGCCCACCATGAGGCGACGCAGAGCTGCGTACTGCTCTACGAAAAGATGCGCGCGACATGGACGATCGGCCTCTCGGCGACGCCAATGCGGACGGACCGCATGAAACTCTCTTTCCAGGAGACGGTGCGCACATGTTCTATTGCGCGGCTTATACGGGAGGGATATCTCAGCCCCTTCATCTCCTATCTCATTCCGAACTATACCGTGGAGGCGGTGGCGGACTTCTATCTGGCGGAACCCGCACGCTGGGGGAAGAGCATCGTGTTCTTTTCCACCATTGCCGAATGCGAGGCGTTCCGGGAACGTCTCGCGGCCGCTGGCGTGGGCTGTGAGGTGATCACGAGCGAGAGCGACAAGGAACGCCAGATTGATGCCTTTTCCCGAAACATCGTGCCGGTTGTGGTGAACGTGGCGATGCTTTCGGAAGGCTTCGACCAACCGGACGTGACGAGCATTTTCGCACGCGACGCATCGCGCCTACCGACAATCCAGATGTGCGGGCGAGGCCTCCGCCGCGCCCCCGGAAAAATGGAGTGCAATATCGTGCAGAGCGCGGACACCAGTTACCTCTTCGAGCGCGTGGCACCTCCCAAGAACGCCTTCCGCTGGCAGAATGGGTGTTGGTTGGCGCTGACGGACGGCACGGAGGCGATTGAGCGGACGCTGAAGGAGACACTTCGCAGGATTGGTACCCACGAGAAGGAGGATCGCTCCGTACGGAGAAAGGAGTTCAAACGCGTCGCGTGGGTAGTGCCGCAGAAGTTCGCGCATCAGCTCGAAACCTTGACGCGGGCGGAACAAGCGGAAAAGGCGTATTACGCGATATGCGGGACAATCTATGATACCTTGTCGCGTTTCCGCAAAGCCGCGCATGCCGCCTGTTGGGGAGAGAAACCGTGCCCCGATTGCGCGATCTACCTCAACAAGGGAAGGGGAGGAGGCCGGGAACGGGTTACAGCGATTCCCAACTTCCTGCGCGACGGCGACAGGGTGATTCCGGCACTGGGGGTCAACCTGCGGAACTGCTGTAACGACTTCGGGCAGACCAAGATCACGCATCGGGATCTTGCCATCGATCTTCTTCGGGGAATGGTGCGTCTCCGACTGGCGGCTGCTGGCGAACCGAATGCGAAAACACAGGCCATGAAGATGGCGGAACTTGGATACAGCGCGGACTCGAAGAAGTCCCGCCCCGGAACGCCGGTCGAGGCGGTCTTGCTGGCATCGGATGAGTTATTTACGGGGGTGATGCCGTGGAGGTTGCAGTGGGCGCTTCTGGATTCTTTCGGCGCGACAGTCAAAGGGGACGCTCGTTACTACCTGAAGGGAAGGCAGTAGGGGCGCTTTGCGCCAGCGAGGTGCTGAGAGGCAGATAAGTGGCGGCTGCGCCTCCTAAATGGGGCGCGCCCCTAAGTTGACTTGGACAGAAAGGGGCGCTATGCGCCAGCTGAGAAGCTGAGAGGCGGAGAAGCTGAGAAGAAGCGACACGCGACAAACATATCTCACGCAGAATGGGAGGGTCGCGTTCCGTCGCGACCGCTAAAGCAGAACGCGTAGCTTGCGCGTTCCCTGCGACGCAAACGCACTCAATGAAGCGACAAGAGTGTCGCTTCCCCGAACAAGCACCGGTCACACGTGTTTCGTGTCGCATCCGTCCAGCCTATCGCTTTTGTCCCGCCTCGCGCATCCACGAGGACATGCGAAGGGCGGCAACCTCGTAGCGCTCGGTTTCATTCTTCCTCGGTGCGCGAAACATTCGGACCGGGACGCGACGAAAAAGACCGGGAGCCGCATGGCAACACGGCTCCCGGTCAACGGTGTATGTATGTAACTGCGAAGGAGTTTGATCTTTGAAGACCTAGCCTCTATTGCGGGCATCGGCATCTGAACCGGACACGGATATCCAGCTCTGATCTCCCACCTCATCCAAAACATGTTTCATGTCCGAACGAAGGCGGTTCGTATTTTCCCAGAACCGGTATCGGTGGACTCGATGGTTCCGCCGGAATCTTATGCCGGTTCTGGGTCGTCCCTATTCGGGACCTTGAATCCAAATTCCTCTGTTTTTCACCTGACGATGAGGGTGCATTTTCTGCGTACCCCGCGTCTCTTCGTGAGATGCATTCTGAAGCCTGATCGACAAGAAGATCGCTTCCGCGAATTGCCTTTCAGCTTCCCCGCTTCTCAGCTGGCGCGAAGCGCCCTGCCTCCTTTGCCTCTGCATGGTTCCGCACCGAATGGTGGGAACAGCCGGTACAACCGGAGCATCCGCACCCGCACCCGGTTCCCCGCTTGAAGCAACGGCGGACCGCCAGCGCGAACGCGATTGCAAGCAACGCCAGAACGACAACCGTAGCGAAGTTCATTCCTTGATACCTTTCCCTTTACGCCTTCAGCTTCGGTGTCGGGCGGAAGATGAAGTAGAGCATCGCCAGTAGCACCAGCAGGGCGAAAATCGTCCCTACGCCGAACGAACCCAGTAGAATCAGCTTGCCGATCTGGTAGGTGACCAGCGCCAGACAGTAGCCGATCAGGAACTGCAAACCGACGGCGAACCAACCCCAGCGCGCCGTTCCCATTTCGCGGAAGGTGGTGGCGATCGCCACGAGGCAGGGCGGGTCGAAGAGGTTCATGATCATGAAAGAGAGACCGGCCAGTCCGGCGAGTCCTTCCGGACCGAAGCCTTCGAACAGGGCGTGGATTCCCTTGGCTGTGCCGCCCACCACGTCGGGCGAGAGCATCGCCAGTGTGGCGACCGCCTCTTCCTTCGCGATTTCGGATGTCACGACGGCAACCGCCCCTTTCCATTCGCCGAAACCGAGCGGCGCGAAGAGCCAGGCGAAGGTGTTGCCGATGTCATGTAGCATGGACTGCTCCAGCTCCACGAAGTGGAACGACCAGTCGAGGTTCATCAGCAACCACAGAACGGTACAGGCCGCGAAGATGATTGTGCCGGCCTTGATCATGTATGCCTTTGTGCGTTCCCACGTGCGGATCAGCACGCCGCTCAGCGTCGGCATGTGATAGGCGGGCAGTTCCATGACGAACGGAGCAGGGTCTCCGAGGAAGGGCTTCGTCTTTTTCAGCGCGATCCCGCCGAGGATGATCACCGCGACACCGAGGATGTACATGCTAGCGGCAACCCAGGCACTACCGTTGAAGAAAGCGGTCGTAAACATGGCGATGATCGCATACTTCGCGCCGCAGGGGATGTAGGTTCCGAGCGTGATCGTCATGCGGCGGTCACGCTGCGACTCGATTGTGCGCGTCGCCATCACCGCCGGTACGCCGCAGCCCATGCCGACGATCATCGGGATGAACGACTTGCCAGAGAGCCCGAACTTGCGGAAGATGCGGTCCATGATGAACGCAATACGCGCCATGTACCCGCAGTCCTCCAGGAACGCGAGGAAAAGGAATACGATGATAATCTGCGGGACAAATCCGAGCACCGTGCCGACGCCTCCGAGCAGCACTTCGTTCACCAGCCTCTTGACCGTCTCGTTCACGCCCACCTTCGCCATTGCGGAATCGAGCAGTTTGGGGACTCCGGGAATCCAGACGCCATAGTCGGCGGGATCCGGCTCCTGCACCTTGGTGGCTGCAAGATACGCCTCGTAATCGACCTCCTCCTCATGGTCGATCTCACCGGACTCGTCGTCTTCGAAGAAGATTTTCTCGCTCTTGACCGTCTTGGCCTTCGCCTCGTCCGTGATCACGAGCTTGAATTCGCCGACGTTCTCCTCGTTGACTTCGGGCGCCTCTTCCTCCTCCGCTTTCTCGACGGTGTCGGCAGGTTTGGCGGCGGTAGCTTCAGCAGTTTTCGCGGCTTCTTTGTCGGTCGCCTCCTCCTCTTCCTCGGCAGGTTCCCACTTGGCGGCGCCGGCGGCAACCGCCGCGTTGCCCCACGCGGCGATCCGCTTCTGCGCGTCCGCGAACTCGCCCGAAACGCCTTCCCATGTTTCTGGTTCGGGCACCTCTTCCAATTCGGGTTCCTCGCCCTCCTTGGCGTTCTGCCGTTTCTCGGCGTTGCGCGCCTCGACGGCAACCGCCTCTTTCGCGATCTCCGCGTTGCGGGCCTCGACTTCCGGACTGACTACATTGTCAACCGTGTACGCCAAATGCCACCCGTCGCCAAACACGCCGTCATTCGCCCAGTCCGTCAACCAGCCGCCCAGTGTCTGGACCGATACGTAGTACATGAACCAGATGACGGCGAAGAAGATGGGAAGTCCCAACAGACGGCTCGTCACCACCTTGTCGATCCTGTCCGAAAACGACAGATCGCTCGACTTACGTTTTTTCACCACCGCGCTTTCGACCACCTTCTTGATGTATTCGTAGCGCTGGCTGGTGATGATGCTCTCCGCGTCATCGTCCAATTCCTCTTCGCACGCCGCGATCTTCTTCTCAATCGCATCCAGGAACGCCTTGTCCAGCTTCAGTTGCTCGATCACCTTCTGGTCGCGCTCGAAAACTTTCACCGCAAACCAGCGGATTGACTTGTCATCCACCTTGCCCCTGAGCGCGGTCTCGATCTCCGCGATCGCGGCGGCGACACTCCCCGTGAATACGGCCGGAACGGAGCGGGGTTTCGCCTTCTGCGCAACCTCCATCGTCCGCTCGGCAACGGCGCGGCAGCCATCCTTCTTCAGTGCGCTCATTTCGAGTACCGTGCAGCCGAAAGCCTTGGCGAGTGCGCCGGTATCGACACGATCGCCGTTCTTCTCGATTAAGTCGGCCATGTTGACGGCGATCGTCATCGGGATTCCCAGTTCGACCAGTTGCGTGGAGAGATAGAGGTTCCGTTCGATGTTCGTGCCGTCGATGATGTTCAGGATCGCGTCGGGTTTTTCCGTCACCAGGTAATTCCTGGATACGACCTCTTCCAGCGAATAGGGAGAGAGCGAATAGATACCGGGCAAGTCCTGGATGACCACTTCCTTGTGGCCCTTCAGCTTGCCCTCCTTCTTTTCAACCGTGACACCGGGCCAGTTGCCGACGTACTGGTTGCTACCGGTCAACTCGTTGAACAACGTCGTCTTGCCGCAGTTCGGATTGCCGGCAAGCGCAATTTTGATGCTCATTTTATACTCCTCAAAACTAGTTAGTCATAACTAATTCACTGTTCAAAAAAAAACTGGCGTCAGACCAGTTCGATCCACTGCGCATCCTCCTTGCGGATGGATAGCTCGTACCCGCGAACCGTCACTTCCAGCGGATCGCCCAGCGGGGCAACCTTGCGGAGAAGCACGTCCGCGCCCTTGATCACGCCCATGTCCATGATCCTTCGTTTGGTGGGCCCCTCGCCGTGAACCTTCTTCACGGTACCGGACTCGCCGATCATCAAATCCTTCAACGTTTTCATAGCACTGTGGTTAAGTGGTTGTGTGGTTAAGTGTTTGTGTAGTTGGATGGTTAGGTGGTCAGGTGGTTGTGCGGTTAGCCCGTCGCCCGAACGGCACGTTACCGGAAATCCACCAACCACGCTACACCATGATATGCTGAGCCATTTCCCGCGTGAGCGCGAGACGGGCTCCCTTCACGTTCAGGATCAGGTCACCGGCTTGCGCCGAGATGATCGAGACCGTCTCGCCCGACACCAGACCCAGTTCAGCGAGACGCTTGCGGGTATCATCCCGCCCGCCGATCCGCTTGATCATGAACATCTTTCCCTGATCCATCAAAGTCAGTGGCATACCCACTCCTTATTCTCCGAAACGGACGCAACCGCATCACCGAAAGGAAACCAGCCTTCACAGAACCATCATACGGTTGCGCCCAAACATCTCCTTAGAAGCCAGCGGTGATGGCGAGACCGCCGACGAAGTTGTAGGAATCGTGCGTGTCCCCGGCCGCGTCATTGTAGTCGCGGGCGCCTTCGCGCAGCGTGCTGTCGAACCAATAGTCGTAGTACGCGACATACGCGGAGAGGCTGAGGTGCTCGCAGATCGCCCACTCGAACTCACCCTTGATGCAGGTGTCCATCACGCCGCCGTGGTCGCTGGCTAGGTCGTACCCGCGGGTGCGGTGCTTGTCGCCGAAGCCTTGGCCGATGGCGGGGCGGAAGGTCAGGACATTGTCCTCTCCGTCCTTCACCAGCGGGAAGGTGTGTCCGACCTCGAAGTTGAGGTAGGTGCCTTCGTCCGCCATGATGTCGCGCTCATAGGAGAGGCAGGGTTCGAGCCAGAGGTCCGGCAGCCCGACCGAGGCATTGATGTACTGCGTGTCGTCCATGCTACCATGGTAGCGCTGGATATATTCGTAGATGTAGTTCACGTCCAGCTCGAGGGAGCCGAGCGTCTCGCCGATGTCGAACGCGTGCGCAACGCCGCCGATCGCATCCAGCGTCGTGTAACGCCAGGCACGGTTGCCGTAGCCGCCCCATTTGCCGTTCGACTTATTGATGTCAAAAATCTCCTCGATGCCGAAATACACCCAGTCTGCCAACGTCAACTTAGCCCCCGGGGTGAGGATCGGGTCTTTCCCGTCAATCACACCGTAGGTCATGTACTTGGAATCGAACGAGAGGCTAAACTCGGCGGAAACCCACGAGAACTCGTCGTCCGCCTCTTCCTTGAGTTCCGGCTTCGTTTCCGAAGTTTGCGCAGGCTTTTTCGCCTCCTGCGCAAATGCGCCAAATCCCATCAAGCCCGCGGCAACGACAGCCGACATCAGTGACAGTTTCATCATTTTTCCCTTTCAGCATTCAACACATCACGCGGAAACCGGTCTCGCATCCCAATACGAAGCCTGCCCCGCACAGCGTCCCGACCGACACACGCGGTCAAAGAACGGGGCACAGTATATACTTCCCTCGCATTCCCGTCAAGCAAAAAATTAGTTTAATCTACTTTTTTTCGATGTGTATATTTTTTAGCTTGTTGGGTGGGGTGCTTCGCGCCAGTTGAGAAGCTGAAGGGGAAGGCAGTAGGGAGGAGGCAATACGCGGATCATCTCACGCAGAGGCGCGGAGAAGGCGGAGGAAACCAGGTCGCCAAATCGGGGAAGCGACACGCTTGTCGCTTCACGCGGTATCGTTGTCTTTTGTCCCACGTAGCGGGAAGACGCGCTAAGAATTGGGAAACAACGGGGACAACATCGAGAACAACTTGAGTCTGGACGGCTCGCAACCGCGAGCCGGATGGGAAAAGTCACGCGGTTGCGCGACGACCGCCAGCAAGTTGTCCATCCGTTGTTCCAGTTGTTGTGCTTGCAAGCCCCTCTGCGCAAACGGTCGCGGGTTGTTCGGGGAAGCGACACTCTTGTCGCTTCTCGTAGTAATGGAAAGAAGCGGCAGGAGTGCCGCTTCCCCGAAAGCCGACGGCGAGGGCGCCGTCGCTACGCAGCGGTCGCGACGGAGCGCGACCACTCACTGCGCACGACATGCGGCACCAGTCCCAGTTGTTCCATTCGTCCCAGTTGTCCCATCTCGCGCAGGCGGCGGACTGACCATCGAACCACCTGACGTATCGGCAAGCGGAAAGCGAAAAGCTATATTTTTTACTTGGCATCTTTCCTTTTTTGAAGCAAAATGGTAAGACTTCTTTTTGAGAAAAGGTGGTAACAGATGATCGCAAACACAAATATGGATACTTTGACGTCGCTCTGCAAGCGGCGCGGGTTCATTTTTCACAGCTCTGAAATCTACGGCGGCATCAACGGATTCTGGGATTACGGACCGTTCGGCTGCGAGATGAAGAACAACATCAAGAAGGCGTGGTGGGATTCGATGGTCCGTACCCGCGAGGACGTCGTCGGCCTGGACGCGACCATCATCATGCACCCTTCCGTCTGGAAGGCGTCCGGTCACCTCTCCACGTTCTCCGACCCGATGTGTACGTGCCGCTCCTGCAAGAAGCTGATGCGCGCCGACCAGGTGGGCGACATCCTGCTGGACGGCGACGCGGGGAAATCGCTGGCGGAACTGCTCCAGGGCGGCGTGGACGCCGCCAAGATCGCGGGTTGGTGCAAGGGTAAGGCGAAGGGGCAGGCACCCAACCTGATCGCCGTGCAGAATGCCGACGCGCTGACGCTCGCCTTCCATGCGCTCCAGGATCACCCGGAGAAGTTCGCGACCGTCCAGGCGGTCTATACCTTGCTCGCGAAGCCCGACGCGGGGGAGGGGACACCTTACCTCGCGTGCCCGTACTGCGGCGGCGAGCTGACCGAGCCGCGCCCGTTCAACCTGATGTTCAAGACCGTGGTCGGTCCCGTCGATAACGCGGAGAACGTCGCGTATCTGCGTCCCGAGACGGCGCAGGCGATCTTCGCCGAGTTCCCGAACATCGTCGCCACGAGCCGCGTGAGCGTTCCCTTCGGCATCGCGCAGATCGGCAAGTCCTTCCGCAACGAGGTGACGCCGCGCAACTACACCTTCCGCTCCCGCGAGTTCGAGCAGATGGAGCTGGAGTTTTTCATCCGTCCCGACGAGGCTGTCGAGTTGATCTGCGGCCATGTGCGGACGATGAAGGACAATCCCGACCTCTCGACGCCGCAGACCGACTGGGGCTGGGAGATCTGGCACAAGTACTGGGTGGAGCAGCGCAAGGCGTGGATCCGTCGCGTCGGCCTGCCCGAGGCGGACTTCACCGAGTACTGGCAGAAGCCGGACGAACTGGCGCATTACGCCCGCGCCTGCGTGGATATCGAGTACCAGTTCCCCTTCGGCCTCCAGGAACTGGAGGGCATCGCGGCCCGTTCGGACTACGACCTTTCGCAGCACCAGCTGCACTCCGGCAAGAGCATGGAGGTGTTCGACGAGGAGCTGAAGGCCGCCGTCTCCAAGATGGACGATGCGGCGAAGGCGGCGTTCACGGAAAAGACCGTCGCCGACTGGGTCGCGCGCGGCAAGGACGAGGAGAAGGCGCGGAAGTTCCTCGACTCGCTCTTCCAGGGACGCTACATCCCGCATGTCATCGAGCCGTCGTCGGGGGTCGATCGCATGATGCTCGCGTTGCTCTGCAACGCCTACGACGAGCAGAAGCTGACGGACTCGAAGGGGAAGGACGACTCGCGTATCGTCCTGCACTTCAGTCCGGTCGTCGCCCCCGTCAAGGTGGCGGTCTTCCCGCTCGTCAAGAACAAGCCCGAGGTTTACAACAAGGCCCGCGAGGTCTTCGAGTACCTGCGCAAGCGCGTGGCGGCGTTCTGGGACGAGGGCGGCGCGATCGGGCGTCGGTACCGTCGGCAGGACGAGATCGGGACTCCGTGGTGCATCACCGTGGATTTCCAGACGCTGGAGGACGGCACCTTCACCGTGCGCGACCGCGACTCGATGGGGCAGGAGCGTATGACGCTCCAGCAGTTCCGCGACAAGATGGAAGAGGCGCTCCTGTAGGCGGGGCGCGATGCGCCAGCTGAGAAGCTGAAAGTGGCTGAATGCTACCCCGGCTACCACGTTAGCCCCGCTTGACTGGCTGCTGTTTTGAAAAACAACGAGAGGAGAATTGAACGATGATTCGAACAACCCGTCCTCCCATTCGTGTGGGAATCGTTGGACTGGGCCGCGCGGGATTGCAGATGCACGGTCCGGAGCTGATGCAGTATCCACAACTTTTCCAGGTCGTCGCGGTCTGCGACCAGTTCAAAGACCGCCGCGACATGGCGCAACAGCAGTTTCCTGGATCCCGGGGCTACCGGCGCCTGGAAGACCTGCTGAGCGACCAGGCTGTGGAACTGGTGGATATCTGTACCCCGTCCCTCGACCACATGGACATGACGATCGAGGCGCTCAAGGCGAAGAAATGGGTCAATGTGGAACGCCCCTTCTGTCTGGAGTACAACCAGGCGATGGTGTTGCGCGCCGCCGCGTTGAAGTCGGGCGGCAAGCTGCTCGTGCGGCACAACTACCGGTACGAGCCCGCGTTCGTGCAGACCCGCGAGATCATCGAGTCTGGACTGCTCGGCCCGGTGTATGACATCAAGATCCGGCGCGGACACTTCCATCGGCGCGACGACTGGCAGACGGTCAAGAGTTGCGGCGGCGGCGTCTGCATGGCGTGGGGGCCGGCGTTCATGGATCAGGCGCAGGTGCTGCTCAACTCGCCGCCCGTGAAAATCTTCTCGGACTTTAAGCGCGTCGCTTCCGTCGGGGACGCCGAGGACTATTTGCGCATCGTGATGCGCAACTTCACGGGCCTGACGATCGACCTCGAAATCTCCGCCGGGCGAATCGGGGTGGATCCCCTCTTCTGCGTCACGGGCGAGAAGGGCGAATTCCGTCTCTACCCGGATGCGCCGGAGGGAACCCTGCGTATCATCGACCCGAAGCAGAAGCTGCCGCGTCGCCGTTCCAGCGTGCGGACGCCGCCGCTGGGCAGCTTCGGCACGGCGGAGACGATCAACTGGCTCGACAAGCAGATTCCCGTCGCCCCGAAAGGTCGCGCGGGCATGGCGGTCATCTGGGAAGATGTCTATCGGCAGATTCGCGAGAACATCGCCTATCCCATCACCCTCGACCAGACCATCGAGACCATGCGCCTCTTAACGCTCATCAAGAAGGACAGCAATTATGCCTGAGTTCACGAAAGACCCGCTGCTGCAGCTCTTGCGGCAGAACGCGCGGGAATCGGATGAGGTGCTGGCAAAACAGCTCGGACTGACTGCGGAAGAGGTGCGCCAACGGATCTCCGAATACCAGCGCGAAGGCGTGATCCGCGGGTTCCAGGCGGTCGTGAATACGGATCGCGTGGAGGACGACATCGTGCGGGCGGTCATCGAACTGCGCGTGCGCCCGGAACGCGAGGGCGGGTTCGACCGCATCGCGCAGCGCATCTGCAAGTTTTCCCACGTCGAGTCGATGTACCTCATGTCCGGTCGCTACGATCTCCTCTTGTTCGTCAAGGGCAAGACGCTTCAGGATGTCGCGAACTTCGTCTCCGCGCGCCTGGCGACGCTGGACGGCGTGCTGGAGACCGCGACGCACTTCATGCTCAAGACCTATAAAGACAACGGCGTGCTGATGGAGGGTGATTCGCATGACGACCGACTCCAAGTCTCCCCGTAGGTTCATCTCGCGTGTCGTGCAGGACCTGCCGAAGTCTGGCATCCGCAAGTTCTTCGACATCGTCGCGGGGCGCAAGGATGTCATCTCCCTCGGAATCGGCGAACCCGATTTCGCCACGCCCTGGCACATTTGCGAGGCTGCGCTCGATTCGATGGAATCCGGCGCGACGCACTACACCGCGAACCTGGGAACGCCCAAGTTGCGCGAAGCGCTCGCCGACTACATGGCCCGCTCTTTCCACGCGTCTTACAATCCCAAGACGGATATCCTCGTCTCCGTCGGTGTCAGCGAGGCGATGGACATCGCACTCCGCGCGATCCTGGAACCGGGCGACGAGGTACTCTACCACGAGCCTTGTTTCGTCGCCTACGCACCGATCATCAAAATGGCGGGAGGCGTTCCCGTCGCGGTCCCGACCTGCCGCGCCAACGAATTTCGCCTGACGGTCGAGGAACTGGAGAAGCGCGTCACGCCGAAAACCAAGGCGCTTCTGGTCAACTATCCGAACAACCCGACCGGTGCGACGCTGGACGCGAAGGACGCGGAGGAAATCGCGGACTTCTCGATCCGCCACGATCTCGTGCTGATCTCCGACGAGGTGTATTCGGAATTGACCTACGAGGGAGACCGTACCTCCTTTGCCTCCATCCCGCGTATCCACGACCGCTTGATTTTCCTCAACGGATTCTCCAAGGCGTGGGCGATGACGGGATTCCGGCTGGGATATGTCTGCGCCCCCGCCGAGATGATGGACTGCATCATGAAGGTGCATCAGTACGCGATCATGTCTGCGCCGACGCCCTCGCAAGCGGCGGGTTACGAGGCGCTGGTGAACGGTGACGAGGATATCTGCGCCATGCGCGAGGAATATCGCCGCCGCCGGAATTTCATCGTGGCGTCGCTTCAGGAGATGGGGCTGGACTGTTTCCCTCCGAAAGGCGCGTTCTATGTTTTCCCGTCGATCCAGAAGACAGGGCTGACCTCGAACGACTTCGCCGTCCGGCTGTTGGAAGAGCAGAATGTTGCCTGTGTTCCCGGTACCGCCTTCGGCGTGTGCGGGGAGGGATTCCTCCGTTGCTCCTACGCCACGGGAATGGAACAGCTGAAAGAGGCGATGGAACGCATCGGACGATTCCTGAAAACGATCTGAGCCAGTCGTAGTCCCGCGTGAACCCATGCCATGTTCTCGATTCCGACACAACTTACGCTCCTGGGTACACCCTACCGCACGGAATGGATTCCCTCGCGGAAGGCGAAGGCGATTGCGTTGGAGGATGATCACGTGAATGTCCTCTTCCCCGCTTCGGGTACGCCGGAAGAATGGGAAGAGCTTCTCCGCGAGTTTTACAGGAATCGTCTGCTGATGACGGTTGAGCCGTTGCTACGCACATGGGCGGAGCGGATGCGGGTCACCTACCGGGGATTCTCCGTCAAGCGGATGCATACGCGCTGGGGAACCTGCAACATCACGCGGCACTTCATCTGGTTCAGCCTGATGCTCGCGGAACACCCCGTCCGACTGGTCGAGTTGATCGTGGTTCACGAACTCTGCCACTTGCTCGAAACCAATCACAACGCCCGTTTCAAGTACCTGATGTCCCTCTACCTCCCCGATTGGAAAGAGCGCGACAGGGAACTCAACCATCCCGCCGAGGGATAGAAGGGATGGAAGAGAGGAAAGGGATACCAAACGACCGTTCCGAAAATCCTTGTCCCTATCAGCCAGCCGTTACTCCGTAAAGTTGGGCATGGGCGGTGGCGGCAGGTTGAAGGCCCCTGCGATGAGTTGGCCCAATTTGTCATCCCGGGCAAGCGCATCCTCCGGGATTTCGGCGGATGTGACCTCTCCCGGCGCGACAGCGGCATTGGTAATGGTGAGATCCGGTTTCGCAAGGCGAGCCTGTTCGGAATCTGGAATACCCTGTGTCGATTCAAGCACGGCGCGATCCACCATACCGATATTACCGGTTGTATTGCTATTGATGTTTGTCAAGTTCATATCACTTCTCCGCATCCTCTACACGTCTGTGGCTAAAAGGTTACAAGGTCTCCGAGAAGAATTTTCAATTTTTCTTTCGCCCTGTGGATACGCACCTTCACGAGATTTTCCGAAACTCCGGTTTCGTGCGCGATTTCGCGGATAGAAAGTTCGCCGATCTGGAACAGGGTGTACGCCTCGCGTAGCATCGGCGGCAACTCCGCAAACGCGGCGGCCAACCGCTTGCGGAGATATTCGGTGTCGGAGGGAGGCGCCGCCGGATCCACCGTTCCCGCATCTTCTTCGCGGATTTCCTCGACGAAGGCCAGGCGGCTGTCGTCGCGGATCGCGTTTTTGCGGAGGTTGCGGGCGATGGTGAAGGCGAGCCCCGATACGGCGGCGTCATTGTCGCGGAGATCGTCGCGCATTTTCCAGAGCTTGAGGAAGACTTCCTGGACCAGGTCGCACGCATCATGGTACGCGCTGCCTGTGGCGACAAGCCAGTTTGTCAGCTTCGGGGCCAACACGGGATAGAGTTCTTGAATCGTCATGATTCCGCCGAATAAGCCATTTGTCCCTGCCCAGACCGAAGGAACACCGATTTCCCCCCAACCCCGAACAGAATGAACGGATTGTAGCATAATCCACCTTGACCATCAAGCGTTTGTTGGCTGGTGGCTTTTAGCTGGTAGGCGGTAGGCTAGAGGTTCTAGAACTTCTAGCCATTCTAGACGGTGCCCGGCGGGCTTACCACCCAACCACCCAACCACCTAGACCACCCAACTACCACCTAACCACCCAACTACCCAACCACCCAACCACCCAATCTGGAACTTCTAGGCAAGGTAAATTCTACTCCCTTCTGCCTACTCCTTTTGACCTGCTTCCTACACTCACTTTTGCCTTGTTTCTCGTTCTATTTTTTGGTATCATTTCTCTTTACTTTCGAGAGGGGTACAATCATGGGTGATGAGTTGAATGAGATTGATGAAGCAACATCCAGAACCGAGGCTGCGCAGGCGAATTACACCGGCGAAACCATCAAGGTTTTGAAAGGCTTGGAAGCCGTGCGGATGCGTCCCGCCATGTATATCGGCGACACGGGGAAGCGCGGGTACCACCATCTCGTCAACGAGGTGATCGACAATTCCATCGACGAGGCACTGGCGGGTTACTGCACGCACATCGAGGTGACGATCCATGCCGACGGTTCGCTGACCGTGACGGACAATGGACGCGGCATTCCCGTCGATATCCACCCGACCGAGCATCGTCCCACGATCGAGGTCGTGCTGACCGTGCTTCACGCGGGCGGCAAGTTCGATGACTCGAACTACAAGGTGTCGGGTGGTCTGCACGGTGTGGGCGTTTCGTGCGTCAACGCGCTCTCCGAATGGATGGAGGTGGAGGTCCGGCGTGGCGGCAGGATGTACCGCGAGCGTTTCAAGCGCGGTATTCCCGACGGCGGATTGCAGGAACTCGGCCCTGCTTCGGGAACGGGCACCTCCGTCACCTTCTACCCCGACCACACCATTTTTACTTGCCGCGAGTTTGACTGGGATGTGCTGGCGAGCCGGTTCCGTGAACTCGCCTTCCTGAACAAGGGCGTGTCGATCCGTTTCCACAGCGATGAGGAGGGGAGCGCGAAGGACGAGACCTATCACTACGAGGGTGGGTTGATCGAGTACGTGCAGTACCTGAACCAGAACCGCAAGTCCGTCAACGAGAAGGTGATCTATATTCACGGAGCGCGGGATGCGATCGACTGCGAGGTGGCTTTGCAGTACACCGATTCCTACTCCCTGACCGAACTGAGCTACTGCAACAACATCCATACGATCGAGGGGGGCACCCACCTTTCCGGATTCCGTGCGGCTCTGACGCGCACGGTCAACAAGTATGTCGCCGACAATAAGATGCTCAAGCCGAAGGACCCGCCGTTGGAGGCGGATGACATTCGCGAAGGGCTGACGGTGGTCGTTTCCGTAAAAGTTCCGCAACCGCAGTTCGAGGGGCAGACCAAAACCAAGCTCGGCAACGGCGAGGTCGAAGGAATCGTCTCGAACATCGTGGGCGAACAGCTGTTCACCTATTTCGAGGAGAACCCCGCCGACGTCAAGCGCATCATCGACAAGGCGATTCTCGCGTCGCAGGCGCGTGTCGCCGCGCGCAATGCCCGCGACATGACGCGCCGCAAGGGCGTGCTGGATTCCTTCTCCCTGCCCGGAAAGCTGGCGGACTGTTCGGAGCGCGACCCGGAGAAATGCGAGTTGTATCTGGTGGAGGGTGACTCCGCCGGTGGCTCCGCGAAGAAAGGGCGTGACCGCAAGACCCAGGCGATTCTGCCGTTGCGCGGCAAGGTGCTGAACGTGCAGAAGGCGCGGATTGACAAGATGTTGAAGAACGCCGAGATCCGCACGCTCATCACCGCGATCGGTGCCGGATTCGGCAAGGATTCCGACGGCGACCGGGGGTTCGACGTTTCCAAGGTGCGTTACCACAAAGTCATCATCATGACCGATGCGGACGTGGACGGCGCACACATCCGCACACTCCTGCTCACCTTCTTCTTCAACCAGATGCCGCAGCTGATCGAGCACGGGTACGTCTATCTGGCGCAGCCGCCTCTCTACAAGATCACGCGGAACAAGAAATCCGAATACATCCAGACCGACGGCGAGCTGACCAGCAAGCTCCTGGCGCTTGGCGCGAGTGACATGACGGTGACGCTCGCCGACGGGCGCGAGCTGCCGGAGGATGAGTTGCAGAAGTTGTTGAGCCTGCTGGTCGAGATCGAGCAGAACCTCGCCCCGTTCGGCAAACGCGGACTGGACGCCGCTGACCTGCTGCGCCAGCGCAAGGCCGAGAACGGTGTTTTGCCGCGTTTCCTCGCGGTGGTCGGCGCCGGTTCCGAGGCGCAGCTCGCTTGGGTGTACGATGAGGCGGAACTCGACGCGAAGATCGCCGCGGTCTCCGCCGAGCTGGGCTTCGAGATCGACAAGGCGACCTCGCGCGAGGAGGATTACCATCCCACGCAACAGCTGCCCTTCCGTTGGCTGGAGATGTACCACACGGGCATGACCAAGAAACTCTTCGACGCCTTGCAGGGGATGGGGTTTTCCGTTGCGGATTACCTGGGCGGCGAGCGTCCCGTGGCGACGGTTCAGGAAGGTGCGGATCGCGTTTCCGTGAAAGACCTGCCGACCCTGCTCGAAACCGTCCGGAACCGGGGACGTAAGGGAATCGCGATTCAGCGATACAAAGGTTTGGGCGAAATGAACTCGGATCAGCTGTACGACACGACGATGAACCCTGCCAACCGCAGTCTCCTCCGTGTGGAGATGGAGGACGCGGCGAAGGCGAACGTGATGTTTGAGCTGCTGATGGGCGAGGACGTCGAACCGCGTCGCAAATTCATCGAGGACAATGCGCTGAACGTGCAGAATCTGGACATCTAGCGAACGGGGAAGGGGAGTGATGGAAGAAGCACGCAGCGAGACGCCAGCCATGCGGAAATGCGCGGTCGTGGGGATTGTCGGACGGACGAATTCCGGAAAGTCCTCCTTGATCAACCAGATGGTCGGGGAAAAGGTCAGCATCGTCAGTCCCGTCCAGCAGACTACGCGCAACACCATTCGCGCGATCCTGACCGAGGATCGCGGCCAGCTCGTCTTCCGTGACACGCCGGGACTCCACAAGGCGGAGAGTACGCTGGGTACGCTGATGAACCGCATGGCGCGCGCGGCGTCGGCGGGTACGGATGTGTTGTGCGTCGTCTTCGACGCTTCGAAGATGCCGCAGTTGGAGGATGACGGATGGATGCGCCGCGTGGTGCATGAGGAATCGGCGGTCGTGTTCGTGCTGAACAAGGCGGACCGTTTCCGTACCTCCGGTGACGGGAAGGCGGACGCGAAGTCGCCCGAGACCGTCCAGAAGTTTCACGAGCTGTGGCGGCAGATTCAGGAAGAGAAGAAGTCCGACAAGGCGGTGACTTGGATCGAGACCTGCGCGCTCACGCCGAAGGGGGTTCAGCCGTTGCTGGACAAGCTCTTCGAATTGGCGCTGCCTTCGGAGGAGTTGCTTTTCCCGGAGGACATCGTGACCGACTATCCGCGCAAGCTGGCGATCTCCGACGTGATCCGCGAGAAGTTCCTGCAGCGTCTGCACGACGAGGTTCCGCACGAGCTGGGGATCAAGATCGACCAGATTGAAGAGTCGCCCAAGAAGTGGGATGTGAACGTGACGATTTACGTCAACCGGCCGTCGCAGAAGTTCATCGTGATCGGCACCAAGGCGCGGACGCTGAAGTTCGTGAGGGAGCGTGCGGAACCGGAGTTGTCCGATATGTTTGGCGTACAGGTCCGTCTCTACCTGTGGGTCAAGATCGAGCGCGACTGGATGAAGAATTTCTGGCTGCTCCGTGAAATGGGGTATGCCGGATCCCTGCAGTAAGGGTGTTTCTCAGGCTTGCCAAGGTGGGCAAGTTGTGAGACAATGCCCCTGTTTCGTGTTTGAAACGCAACAAGGAGGAAGTATGGCGAAGAAGATCGCAATCGTCGGATTCGGGTTTATGGGGCGTACCCATTACGCGGGCTGGAAAGAAATCAAGGGCGCGAAGATCGTGGCCCTCTGCGACAAGGATCTGTCGCAGTTCAAGACCGTTGTCACGGGCGACGGCGACAAGAAAGTGGACACCTCGCTGGACTACGGGGATGCCAAGCTTTACGATGACATGGGCAAGATGCTGGAGGCGGAGAAACCAGACATCGTGGACATCACGCTGCCGACATGGCTGCACCTGCCGCTCGTGGAGCAGGCGTTTCAGTCCGGCGCGAACGTCATCTGCGAGAAGCCGATGTCTCTCGATGTCGCGAGCTGCCAGAAGATGATCCGCGCATGGAAGGCCTCCGGCAAGCACTTCATGATCGCCCAGTGCCTCCGCTTCTGGCCCGAGTACGTCTATCTGAAGAACCTGATCGACTCCGGGAAATATGGCAAGGTCGTCGCCGCTTCCTTCCGTCGGTTCAATATCTCCCCGGGGTGGGGAAAGAACGGCAGCTGGTTCCTGAACGAGGAGAAGAGCGGCGGCGTCGCGCTGGATCTCCACATCCATGACACCGACATGGTCCAGTTCCTCTTCGGAACGCCGAAGGCCGTCACCAGTCGCGCCACCTACACGGACGACGGTGCCATGCGCTACATTTCCACGATTTACGATGTCGGCGGGCCGACGGTCATTGCGGAGGGGAGTTGGGGACAGCCTCCGTCGTTCGGGTTTGAGGCGACCTTCATGGTCTCGTTCGAAAAGGCGACCGTGGTGCTGGACGCCAAGCGTTCCGCTCCGCTGATGGTCTATCCGATGAAGGGTGAACCCTTCCAGCCGAAACTCTCCGCCAAATCGGGATACCAGCTGGAGCTGGAGTGGTTCTTCAAGCTCGTCAGCGGCAAGAAGGTGCCGGTGGTCACCACGCCCGAGGCGTGCGCCGATTCCGTCCGGATCGTGGCGGCGGAAAAGAAGTCCGCGAAAACCCAGAAAACCGTGAAACTGTAAAGGAGCGAAAGTATGAAAACCTGTGGAGAATGGCCGATCGCGTTGTGCAGTTGGTCCCTGACCCGTAAAGTCGGCGACAAGATGGTGCCGCTGAGCGTGGATGAAATCGGATCCGTGATGAACGCGCTGGGGTTGGAATACATCAACCTCGCGATTGGACCCGCGTTGGATCCCGTCACCGGCCCCGCCTACCTGGAGGCTGTCCGCCGCCAGAACTGGAAGATCTCGGCGGGCATGATGGCCTTCGATTACGAAGACTACACGACGCTCGACACCATCAAGGCGACGGGCGGTATCGCCCCCGATGACAAGTGGCCCGCGAGCGGAGAGGCCTTCGCGAAGGCCGCCAAAATCGCCGCTGAACTGGGCACGAAGTACATCGCCATGCACGTCGGGTTCCTGAACGAATCCGATTCCGCTTACGCGAAAAAGTTCTTCGACCGCGTCCGTTACCTCGGTGACGCCGCGAAGGACGCGGGACTCACCCTGCTCATGGAGACGGGACAGGAAACGGCTGACGACCTCCTGCACTTCGTCGAAACGCTCAACCACGAGAACGTCCGGCTGAACCTCGACCCCGCGAATCTCATCCTGTACAACAAGGACGAGCCGATCCCGTCGGTCAAGAAGCTCGCCCCGTACATCCGCCACGTCCACATCAAGGACGCGATCCGCACGAAGGTGCCGGGCACGTGGGGACAGGAAGTGACGTGGGGTGACGGAGAGGTCAACTCCTTCGCCTTCCTGAACGCGCTGCGTTCCGTCGGGTATCAGGGATGCCTCGCGATCGAACGCGAAGCCGGCGAGCAGCGTGTCACGGACATCGCGACCGCCGTGCGCCGTCTTCAGGCGTGGTAACGCGCGGTCTGCGCGACGAAAGTTCTTCTGCATGAGGTCGCTCACGCACTCGTGTGTGAGTGACCGTTTAACCCACGAGAAAGGAAAATGACATGAGTATCAAAATGGGAATCATCGGTGCCGGCGGCATGGCGAACTATCACATTCCGGGCGTTCGCATGGGCGGTGCCGAAGTGGTGGCGGTTGCCGACGTGTACAAGCCGGCGGCGCAGGCGATGGCCGACAAGTACGGGATCGCCAAGGTGTACGGGGACATCGCCGAGATGCTGGCGACCGAAAAGCTGGACGCCGTTTCCGTCATCACCCCGAACAAGTTCCACAAGCCGTTGGTGTTGCAGGCGCTCAAGGCCGGGCTGCACGTCTTCTGCGAGAAACCGCCCGCGCTGAACGCGAAGGAAATCACCGAGATGGCGAAAGCCGCCGCCGCCGCGAAGAAGGTGTTGATGTTCGACTTCAACAACCGCGCGCGCCCGGAGGCATACGCGCTCAAGGCGTACATCGACCAGGGGGCGGTCGGTCGGATCAACTCGGCGCAGGCCCTGTGGATTCGCCGCACGGGAATCCCCGGATTCGGCGGTTGGTTCACGACCAAATCGCTCTCCGGCGGCGGTCCCGTCATCGACCTCCTCCACATGATCGACCTCTCGCTTTACTTCATGGACTACCCGGATCCCGACTGGGTGTTGGGGCAGACCTTCGATGATTTCATCTCCGACAAGCAGTTCAAAGGGCCGTGGGGAATCCCGGACAAGGCAAACGGTACGACGGATGTCGAGGCCGCCGCGCACGGGTTCGTCCGTTTCAAGAGCGGGCAGGTCCTCTTCTTCCGGAACTCCTGGGCGGAGATGAACAAGCGCGAGGAAGTCAGCGTCACCTTCCAGGGCCAGAAGGCGGGCGGCTGCATCAAGCGTCTCTTCGGACGCGACGGGTTGGATGACACGAGCATCGACTCCTGCGAACTTTACGTCCAGGAGAACGGAAACTCCGTGAACCGCGACATCGTCACCGCCGCCGACCCGACCATGGGACGGTTGCGCGCGGCGCAGAACTTCGCGTTGACCGTGCAGGGCAAGGAGAAGCCGTTGAACACGCCGGAACAGGCGATTAAGCTGATGAAGATCATCGACGCCATCTACAAGTCGGCATCTTCCGGCAAGCCCGTTCAGGTGAAGTAGGTTCGATTCTTCGTCCATCCTGATGGACGGGAAGAGATCCTTGCAAAACCCAAAAACCCACGGAAATCCCTGATTTCCGTGGGTTTCGTTTTTCAGGACGGTTGAACCAAGATTCCTCGTTTCGGTTCTCACGCAGAACCGCCGAGGGCGCTTCGCGCCAGCTGAGAAGCAGAGAGACAGGTAAGTGGCGGCTGCGCCGCCTAAATGGCCCTACGGGCCTACATGGGGCTACGCCTCTAAGTTGACTTGGTCTGGAATGGAGGACGTGCGACAAGCGACGGGCGACACGCGTGTCGGAAAGGCGGAATGTCGTTGCGCTTGTCGCACGTCTCACGCAGAGCGGGAGGGGCAACGTCCTCGTTGCCCGAATTGGGAGTCGCGACCGCTAAAGCAGAACGCGCAGCTTGCGCGTTCCCTGCGAAGCAAACGCACCCAATGAAGCGATAAGAGTGTCGCTTCCCCGAACAAGCACCGGCTGCTTGCGATGGACAACAACTTGGACAACGAATCACAACTCGCTGGAGGTCATCGCGCGACCGCACGACGGTTTTCATCCGGCTCGCGGTTGCGAGCCGTGCGAATTCAAGTTGTTCCCAAGTTGTCTGTGTTGTTTCCCAATCCCCTGTGCGTGGAAAAGACCTTGTACCTTTGCGTTCTTTTGTGTTCAAGCCAAATCCCGACAGAGGAATTTCGGGTTACGCATTACGGTCGCGACGGAGCGCGCCCCTCCCGCCGTGTGAGACAACAGACACGCGACGGGGAGGATACGCGACACGTGCCTTTCAGATTCCCCGCCTCTCAGCTGGCGCATCGCGCCTCTGTGCATTTCCGTGTTTCCTCGGACATACCCAAAATTTTCGTCTTGTCTTTTCCAATGGCATCGGAGTACAATTTCCTCATTCGATGCGTTCGGTATCGAAGTTCAATGGTTAAGCTGGTATGCAAAAACGTGTTTTTATAGGTATCGCAATTGGCGCGGCGTGGTTACTGGTCCTATTTTTCGCGCCCGGATGGGTTTTGTTTTCTGTATTGGCATGCGTAACCGCCTTGTGCCAATACGAGTTCTACAACATGATGACCAACGGAAGACTCGGTATCCCGTGCAGTCCCGCCTGGGGGATCGGGCTGGGTATCGTGTGGGAGTTGTTCGGATTCCTTTGCCTCCCGCAGGGCAACCGGTATGCGGACTGTGGGCTTTTTCTGCTGGCATTCCTCATCCTACTATTCTTGCTCCGCGTCCTCTTCATGCGGAATCAGCGAGATCCGGTCCAATACGCCGCGACCACCCTGCTAGGGTTCTTCTACCTGCCGTTTCTTCTTGTGTACTTCATTCGGATCGCGCAGTGGGGATGCGGCGCACCCGGCGAGATTTCGCCGGATCGAACCGGCGTTTACCTGATCCTCTTCCTCGCGTGGATCGTGAAGTTCAATGATGTGGGAGGGCTGGCGATCGGAGTCCCGTTCGGTAAGCACAAGTGCATTCCCACCGTATCCCCCAACAAATCCTGGGAAGGCTTCTTCGGAGGGGTAGCGGTATCGATCGGATTCAGTCTTGGATTCCTCGCTCTCGCGAAAAACTGGAACGCAGTCCCTGAAGGAATACGCTTGCTCGCGCAAACGGTCTCGTATTGGCAAATCACGCTGATCGGAGCCGCGCTCGCGGTTGTGGGGCTTCTCGGTGATCTCGTCGAATCCCGGTTCAAGCGCGCGGCGGGAGTCAAAGATTCTGCCTGCCTGTTCTCCAGCCTCGGCGGTTTCCTGGACATGTTCGACAGTCTGGTATTCGCCCCCGTCCTTTTCTACTGCATTCTGCTCTGGCTCTGCCGTTAGGGCGGCTCTGCCGATGGTTTTTGCCTATCAGCTGGAAGGTTACGCGTGTCAAGCCGGGTAAGCAATTCGGACGCGATCCATCCTGCGCAAGGCTACGGAGGACAAACGAAGCGCGTCCCGGAACTGGCAACGTCAGCCGACTTTTCGTGACTTTTCGTGTCCCGCGCGAAGTGCCCTCAGCGGCAGATTCCGTGTGTTCCGTGTATTCCGTGGTTCAAATCATTCAACGCTGGAATCTCGGCCAGGTCAACTTAGTGGCGCCAGCCCCATTTAGGCCGCAAGGCCACTTAGGCGGCGAAGCCGCCACTTATCTATCCGCCCCCGTTACTCGTACACGCGGATCCAGTCGATGTACATCTTGACGGGAAGCGTGGAAATGTCCACCTCGCCGACCCATTTCCCGCTGAGTTGCATATCGAGCAGGAAATAGAACGGTTTGCCGAACGGCCACTGGTCCGGATCGCCACAATCCGTTTTGGGATACCGGAAGGTTTCAACCCCGTTCACACTCCAGATCAAGGCATTTTCCGTTACCTCCATCCCGTAGATGTTCCACTCCCCGTTTCGGATTGGAGCCTTCCCGCCGTGCGGAGGATCCTTCTCGTGCTTTTTCACATAAGTCCAGCCCGAATGGACGGTCTGGTACACGAACGGATCGCCGTTCAGTCGCTCCACGATATCGATCTCGCCAGCCCACGGCCAGTTACGCCCCTTCTCGTCCGGGTTGTCAGCCAGCATCCACAACGCCGGCCACGCCCCCTTCTGGTGATCCTCGAACTTGACGCGGATTTCCACCTTGCCGATCCCCATCAGCCCCTTGTGCTGGCTTTGCACACCGCCCGTCAGGAAGGGACGGGAATCCGCCTGCGTGTCCTTGTTGACGACACCCCACAAGACGAGTGCGCCGTCCTTCACCTCCACGAGGTCGGCGCGTGTGGACATGTGCCGGTTCCAATCGCTTTTCCCCTGTTTGCAACGATTCCAGCGGTTGGTGTCCAGCACCGTCCCGTTGAACTCATCGCTCCAGACCAGCTTCCGGGCATCCGCAGCACTCAAAGAACAGACACACGACACCGCAAGCGCAGCCGCCAGCAAACAAACATTCCGACTCATCCTTCTCTCCTTTTTTCAGCCTACGGGAACCACTTCCCGCAACGCCGAAAACTATAGCACACGATGAATACACGGGTCAAGATTAACGAACTGGACGTATCTTCCCAAACGAAATGCGACTACCCCCGTCGCATCTAGTTTGGGAAGATACGCCTACAAAAAAGTCAAATTTTATGCGTGAACAGTGGTTGGTAAATATGCTATACTGACTCTTTCTATTTCCGAAACCGTGGCGGCAGACGTGGGAACGGCGCCGTATGCGGATTGTGACCGAAGAAAGGATTTAGTGGATGAAGGCTGAAGTAGAGAATGTCGGACCCTGCAAAGTCAAGGTTGTCATCAAGGCGGAGGCGGATGAGACCCGTCCCGAGTACGAGAAGGTGATGAAGTTTTTCATGGCGCACGGGCGCGTCGCCGGTTTCCGTCCGGGGAAAGTGCCTCGTTCGATTATCCAGAAGACGTTCAGCGCGGACATCAAGAAAGAGGTTGAGGCCCGTCTCTTCCATTTGTTCTACCGCAAGACGATTGAAGAGAAGAAGATCCGCGAGGTGGCTCTGACGAACGTGGAAAACCTGATTTTCTCGCCGGAGACAGGTGTGATGTTCACCGTGACGATGGACGTCGAGCCGGAATTCGATCTGCCCAAGTACAAGAAGATTTCCGTGCCGTTGGATGTCAAGAAGGTGACGGATGACGATGTGGAGCAGCGCCTGAACACGCAACGCCGCGCGTTCGCGAAGTTTAGCGATGCGACGGATGCGGGTTACGAGGTGGCGGCGGATGACCTCGTGGAGATCGATTTCGAAGGGTTTGTAGATGGAAAGCCGATTGCCGAAGTCGAGCCGGGGGCGAAGTCGCTCGGTTCCGCCAAGAACTTCTGGCTCCAGATTGACCCCGACCGTTTCATTCCCGAAATCGTGGACGGTTTGAAGGGGATGAAGGTGGGCGAGTCGAAGGAGATCAAGTTCAAGTTTGACAAGGACATCCACTTCGAGTCCCTGAGCGGCAAGAAGGCGGTTTTCAATGTGACGGTCAACAAGATCCGTCAGTGCGAGCTGCCGACGGACGAGGAATTGCTGAAGCAGCTCAAGGCCGAGGACATGGCCTCGTTGCGTGAGAAGACGCGCAAGGCGATGGAGAGCGCGGCGGAGATGGATGCGAAGCGCCTGCGCGAAGAGAAGGTGCGCGAGGAGTTGCTGAAGAAAGCCGATTTCGATCTGCCGGACACGGCGGTTGACAGCGAGATCAGCCGGGTGCTGGATCAGATGATGAGCACGGCGCAGTACCGCGGTATCACCAAGGACCAGTTGGAAAAGGACCGTGCGCAGATTCTGGAGATCGCCACCAACACGGCCAAGCGCAACCTCCACCTCCGCTATGTCCTGGAAGGGATCGCGCGGGAAGAGAAGATCGAAGTCACGGATGCCGAGTACAACGAAAAGATGAAGGAGCTGGCCGGACAGTTCCAGGTTACTCCCGAACAGCTGAAGGAGCAGATTGAGAAGGCCGGCAACACCCGCCTCCTGCGCACCCAGGTGCTGACTGAGAAGACCATGCAGTTCATCATTGACCAAATGAAGGCGTAACTATGCTTGTACCGATCGTAGTTGAACAGACGAGCAGGGGGGAGCGGTCGTATGACATCTACTCCCGCCTGTTGCAGGACAGGATTGTCTTTATCGGTTCGGAAATCAACGATTCCGTCTCGAATCTGATTATCGCTCAGCTCCTCTTCCTCCAGGCGCAGGACGCGACGAAGGAAATTTCGGTGTATATCAACTCACCGGGGGGCTCGGTCACGGCGGGACTCGCCATTTACGACACGATGCAGTTCGTGACGTGTGACGTCGCCACTTATTGCGTGGGGCAGGCGGCGAGTATGGGCGCGGTGTTGCTCTCGGCGGGACGCAAGGGGAAGCGCTACGCGCTGCCGAATGCCCGCATCATGATTCACCAGCCGTGGGGCGGTGCGGAGGGGAAGGCCTCCGACATCAGTATCGCCGCGCAGGAGATTCTTCGCCTGAAAGATCGCCTGAACGAGATTCTGGCCTATCATTGCGGGAAGGACGCCAAAACGCTGGCGCAGGATTCCGATCGTGACCACTTCATGTCGGCCGAGGAGGCGAAGGCATACGGGTTGATCGACGCCGTGCTGACGCGTCCCGGCGAGGAGAAGAAGTAACCGATGCCGCGTCGTACCACCCTGCCGCCGCGTGGTGGCAAACTGGCCTGTAGTTTCTGCGGGCGTACGGAGGACGATCGCGCCCTGATCATCCCCGGTCCGAACGGATGCGGAATCTGCTGCGATTGCGTCGAGTTCTGCACCCAGATCATCAAGGAGGCGATGCAACCCGATTCCAAAGGGAATGAGCCGTCTTCCTTACCGGCGTTGAAGGTCCCGGTCCCTTCGGAAATCAAGGCGTTTCTGGATCTCCATGTGATCGGTCACGAAGAGACGAAAAAGGTCCTCTCCGTGGCGGTCCACAACCATTACACGCGCTTGAACCAAGAGATTGTCCAGAAGAAATCTCCCGGCAAGAACGATCCGTACGCGGATGTCGAGATCGAGAAGAGCAATGTCCTTCTGATCGGTCCGACGGGATGCGGCAAGACGCTCTTCGCCAAGACGCTCGCCAAGTTGCTGAACGTGCCGTTTGCCATTGCCGACGCGACAACCTTGACGGAAGCCGGTTACGTGGGTGAGGATGTCGAGAACATTCTTCTCTATCTGATCCAGGCGGCGAACGGGAATGTCCAGGCGGCGGAACGCGGGATTGTCTATATCGACGAGATCGACAAGATCGGGCGCAAGACCGACAACGTTTCCATCACGCGCGACGTGTCGGGCGAGGGCGTGCAGCAGGCGTTGCTGAAGATTCTGGAGGGGACTGTCGCGCATGTGCCGCCGCAGGGCGGGCGCAAGCATCCCCAGCAGGAGTACATCAAAATCGACACCCACAACATCCTCTTCATTTGTGGCGGAGCGTTCGTCGGCCTCGACTCCGTGGTCAAGCGGCGCGAGGGACAGCGTACGATCGGGTATGCGGGCGGTGGAGCTGCCGCCGCCTCTTCTGGAACGGAAACTGGGGATGAACTGGACAAACGGCTCGATGTGCAGCCGGAGGATCTGGTCAAGTTCGGGCTGATTCCCGAATTCGTCGGCCGTCTGCCGATTGTCGTGAGCATGAATGAGGTTTCCGAGAAGGATTTGGTCCGGATTTTGACGGAACCGAAGAACTGTCTCGTGCGCCAGTTCCAGAAACTCTTCGCGATGCAGGGGATGGATCTTTCGTTTACGGAAGATGCGCTGCGCGAGATCGCGCGCGCCGCCGTCGCCCGCAAGACCGGGGCGAGGGGACTGCGTGCCGTCATGGAGTCGCTGATGATGGACATCATGTACGAAGCCCCCAGCAACCCGGATCTGAAGAAGGTTCAGGTTTCGGCGGAGGACGTGCGGAGGATTCTCAAGCTGGCGGCGGCGTGAGTGTCCGCACCTTCCTGTGGAGTTGTTTTCAAATCGCAGGGGCGCGGAGGGATGGATAGACACGCTTGTTGCGACCGTGTGCGCAAGGATGGGTGTGGAACGAGAAGCTGACAGCCAAGTGAAAGACAAGGACGTGTGAACTCATGGAAAGCGAAAAACAGTTTGTCTGCATGAAGTGGGGGAAGTTTTACACGGCGGATTACGTGAACCGCCTCTACAATTCCGTCAAACGCCATACGACGCCTCCGTTCACATTCTATTGCCTGACGAACGAGTCGGAGGGGATCAACCCCGAAGTCAAGATTCTGCCGTGCCCGACCGTGCCGATTCCGCACCCGATGTGCGTGCGCGGCTGGCGCAAGGTCTCCCTCTGGGGCAAGCCGGAGATTACCGGACTGAACGGACAGATCCTCTTTTTGGATTTGGACTTGATCATCACCGGGTCGCTCGACGAGTTCTTCACCTATCAGGGCAAGTCCGACTATCTTGTGATGTACAACTACACGACGCCCGGACGGAACATCGGGAACACCTCGGTGTTTCGCCTGACCGTCGGCGCCCATCCCGAGGTTTACGAGAAACTGCTGGCGGAACCGCTGGAAATGCAGAAGGCCTATCGGAATTCGCAGACGTTCGTTTCCCGCACGGCTCCCTCGATGGACTTCTGGCCGGATCCGTGGATTCGCCACTACAAGACGCACTGCCTGCGTCCGTGGCCACTCTACCTCTTCCTCCAGCCGCGGATATTCCCGGATGCGAAAATCATCGCCTGTACGGGGCATCCGCGCCCGGACGAGTTGGTCGAGGGCAAGTGGAAGTCCCCCTGGTACAAGAAATTCTACAAGCATACGCCCCCCGTCAAGTTCGTACAGGAGAACTGGAGGTAGTCCCGTGCGGATTCTGCTCGTGGACAATATGCAGATCCGCCGTTACGGGAATGTGCGGATTCTGACGGATCAGATTCTGGCGGCGGGCGCGGTCCGCAACGGGTGGCGCTTTCTGGAATTTAGCGACCGGGATATCGGACGCTACCTTTCCCCGTTCGGGATCCGCCCCATCGGGGAACGCGCCGTGAACCGGAAGCTGGTTCGCACGGCGCGTGAGTTCCGTCCCGACGTGATCTTCTTCGGCCATTGCGACTTTATCCGGAATCGTGCGCTGGAGGAGATCCGCTCGGCCCTCCCCTCCGTGCGCATGGCGCATTTCAACTACGATGCCATCTGGCAGGACTGGACGCTCCACCAGATTCGCGAGCGGATGCCGACCACAGACGCGATTTTTACCTCCACCGCCGGGGAACGGCTGAAGGATTTCCTGACGGGACGGAATGTCGCCGCCTACCTGCCGACGCCCTGCGATCCGGCATTCGAGACGGAGGACAATTCCGCGAAGGAGGAATTTACCTACGACCTGCTTTTCTGCGGACGCGAATCCCCCGGTTCGCTCCGCGACCGCCAGATGCGCGAACTGTATGACTCGCTGCGCGGCAAACTCCGGTTCGGGCTTTTCGGAATGTTCGGCAATCCGCCGGTTTTCGGGGCGGCCTACGAAGAGGCGTTGGCGCAGTCGAAGATGTCGCTCAACCTGAGCCGCGAGGACGGCTGGCCGCTCTACTCTTCCGACCGGATCGCGCACCTGATGGCCAACGGGCTGCTCACCTTCCAGAGCGCGGGCGGTGGGTTCCAGCGGTTTTTCACGGACAGGGAAATGATCTTCTTCGACGGCGTGAAGGACTTATGCGAGAAGGTGCTGTATTATCAGGCGCATGACGAGGAACGTCGCGCGGTTGCCGCCGCCGGGCGTGCCGCCTATCACCGGATGTTCAACAGCGGTCGCGTGTTGAAGTATCTGGTTGAAACCCTGCTGGCCATTCCCTATTCCGAGTCCTACGAGTGGGCAGATGAGGTGTATCGATGAAAGTTCGTATCCCGTGTCGGTCCGGTAGTATTGGGGGGTAAGTTTCGTGAACCGCCAACTCAGAACTCAGAACTCAGAACTCGGAACTTCCAGGCGAGAACCGGTCATCCTTCAAGTCCTCCCCGCTCTGGAAATGGGGGGCGTGGAACGGGGAACGGTGGAAGTCGCAACCGCCCTGCAGGCCGCCGGAATCCGCAACTATGTCGCCTCCGCCGGAGGACGGCTCGTCTCCGAACTGGGAAAAAACGGCGTCCGCCATATCCAGCTGCCGCTTGCCACGAAGTCCCCGTTCGGAATCTGGCGCAATTCGTTGCGACTCGCGTCTCTCGCCCGAGAACTGGGCGTCACCCTGTTTCACGTCCGTTCCCGCGCCCCCGCCTGGTCGGTCTTTTTTGTCAGCCGGAAAACGGGGATTCCTTTTCTTGCCACCTACCACGGCGTCTATGGGATTACCCCGCCCTGGCTCAAAAAACGTTACAACGCCGTCATGTTAAAAGGCGTGAAGGTGATTGCCGTCTCGGACTTCGTGCGGAATCACATCGAAACCGAGTATGGCGTGGAGAGTTCTCGGATCGTTCGCATCCACCGGGGGGCGGATACGGACTACTTTAATCCCGATAAAATCCCGAGTGCGCGCATTGCTGAAATCAAGGCGGGGTACGGAATCGCTCCCGAAACGCCGGTCGTCACGCTGGTGGGGCGACTGACGGGATGGAAGGGGCAGAAACTGCTGCTCGATGCCTTCACGCGCATGGCGCACCGAAATTTCGCCTGCCTCCTTGTCGGATCGGATCAGGGGCGTACCGAGTACACGCGGGAACTGGAGGATCGGATCGCCCACTTGCCGACCGGCATCGCCGTCCAGATTATCCAGTCCTCGCCAGACATGGCTGAGACCTACGCGATGAGCGACATCGTGGTCAACGCCTCCACCAGTCCCGAGGCCTTCGGCCGGGTTATCCCGGAAGCACAGGCGATGCGGAGACTGACGCTCGGAGCCGCGCACGGCGGCGCGTGCGAAACGATCGATGACGGAAAGACCGGCTTTCTCTTTACCCCCGGCGACGCCGACGCGCTGGCGCGGCAGCTCGACTTGATGCTCGACCTGCTGCCTGAAGAACGTGTCCGGATCGGGGAAGCCGCCCGCGCCTCCGTCGTCGCGAACTTCTCCACCCGCCAACTCTGCGAAAAGACCATCGCCCTCTACCGCCAGCTTCACGGCTAGCCTATGAGTTCAAGGTTGGGCGGTTGGGTTAAATGATTCAATCGTCGCTGCCGCGACTTGAAATCGGCCGACCGGGTGAGTAAGGACGCGGGCCTCGTCTATAACTTCAACCCCCGGCGTGTAGTATAGCAAGTTATCTGAATAGAATCACTCAGGCAACGCGCGAGCGAAGGGGCTAAAAGCTAACAGCTACAAGCTAACACCTTACCTATAAGTTCAAGGTTGGGGGGGTAGCCCGTCGCGTACCGTCTAGAATGACTAGAAGTTCTAGAGTCTCTAGAACCTCTGGCCTACCGACACCAGCCTAGTGGGGAATACAGGAACAACGGCCACATCCTCCTTTATCCATTCCGTGAGATCCGTGTATTCCGTGGCTTTCAAACTGTCCAACAGAGGAATTTCCATGAGAATCGCATCGAAATTAGCCCGATTTTCGCCGATTGTGAAAATTGGTTAAATCAATATCGTGATTTTTGTAAGAGTGTGATACGATATAAATATTCAAGGGGTCTAATTGACGAGAAATGAGAAAAAACTTTTGCAGGAATGGTCGGATAGGGGTGAGTGGCTTGAATCGGTCAGCCCAATTGGAAAGGGGGTGCTTAGATAAGCAAGAAACTTTTTGATTCATTTCTTGTAAGACCGGCGCGGTGTCGTCGTTTTTCCCCTGTGTTCGTTCACGCTCACCAACTCTCAAAGAAAGGAATTCAATGAAACTAGACAAAGAGACAATCGTTTCCTACCCAAATCAGTCCGTCTGGTCTGATTACTACAACAGGTTCCGCGGCCCGCTTTTGAATATGCTCCGGCGCAACAGCCAGTCCTCCGCTGACTGTGAGGATGCCGTGGAAGAGGCTTTCCATAAACTGATGCATAAGAAAGATTATGACTCCTATGGCGACAAGAAGCCGGAGACGGAATCGAGCTGGTTTTGGGCGCTTTACTGGCAGTCGCGCGCCTACCTTTCACACCTCAAGAGTCGATGCGAAACACACGCGAAGTATGTCGAGCGTACCGCGAAAGAATTGGAAGAAGACTTTGCCGGCAGGTATCTGGGCGAAGCAATCGATTCCGACATTCGCACCCGCTCGCTCATGCGTGCCCTTGAAACACTGAAGGCGAAGCAAGGTGTTTCGCCCCGGGACCTGGAGATTTATGTGAACCGTAAGATACATGAATTGCCGTCGAAGGTGGTTGCTGAGAAATACGGGATTACGGCGAATAATGTGGACCAGGTTACTTGGCGTGTCGGATGTATTGTCCGCAAGCACGGACCGAGGCACTTCAAGGCCGCGCTTCGTCGCGAAAGATACGGACATGTCGCGTAAGTTCGGAGACGAGTGGGGAATGCCATAGTTAGGTTGGGTGGTTAGGTGGTTGGGTGGTTAGGTGGTTGGGTGGTTTGGTGGTTGAAGGGTAGGGACTTATCCTTATTTCCATTTCAGCGCGTGGCGCGAACCTGCCTGCTTATAGACAACGATATAGTATTTTCTAGAATCATCCAGCGCGTAAGATATGGCTTGCCCAAATGTGTGTTCAGATACTGATCAAATATTGAATCGCTGCAATATTTTTGAACATTCAAATTCGGTCTCATGTGAAAAAATGCAACAAATATTCGTCATGATGTAAGAAATTGGTACATGGTACAGTTCTTGCATTATGTGAGAGGAAAAACGAATGACTCTTACAAAATGAAAGGAAGGAAAAATGGTAAAAGAGGAAGATTCGAGGATTGCGGAAGATTTCTTTACAGGAATCGAAAAACACGCAGAGCGGGGTCTGCAAAGGTCTCGTACACGCGGGAAGAAAAAGCCGGAAGAACTTTTCTCCAACGTGAAGGTGGAAATGGTCATGCGCATCTACGGGGTCTCGCGTACCAAGGCGCTCGAAATCATCACCACGCGCGAGAGTGAAATAAAGACCGCGGAAGGCGAGGGGGCTGACCGCTCGACGGAGGAAGACTGTGATGTAGCGTTCATTTCCGCCAAGGAATTCTTCGCAGGGAAAAATTGAAGGCAACAGTAAAAGGAAAGGAAAAGACAACATGGCTAAATTCAAGCAGATTCCACAGAACTATCTGTTTCGCGCACTCCTCAAGTACTGGGGAAACATGGTGCGCAACTTTAACGAGGATTGCCGCGATGACGATTTCTTCGATGTCGTGCGCAACTGCTTCGACCACGACCGTGCGGTAGAACTCATCGAGGTCGCCTACACGGAGCAGGAAATCGAGGAAATGCGCCGGGCGAAATCGCGTTGCAACCGGCTCGACCTCTCGGATTCGATGGACGATGTGTTTACCGTCCTTTGGAATCACGACGGTTCGCGTAAAAAATGCCGCGCCGTGCTGGACGCTATCCGGAAGTATATGCTTGCGGATTCGGACAAGCAGGGCGACGGGGATATCGTGGTGCAGCGCTTTTCAGTCCTGAAGCGCATCATGAAGCTGGACGAGCTGGAGGCCGATATCCTCATGTTCGCATACGTGCGTGACCAGACTTGTTTCTCTTGGCCGCTCAGGGTAGAGAACCGCTTGAAACCGCTCTACTACGCGATGGCTCTGGACCGTTCCTACGCTGAGGTCGCAAAAGCGATGTCGGCGCAGGGGAAACTGATGAAGCTCGAACTGCTCGATGACGACTATGACTTCAATGTGCGGGTGTTCGGCGGATTCATGGACGGTATATCGGACGAAGCGTTCGAACGGCACTTCTACGCGAAGGGAGACACGGAGGATGTCTTGCCGTGGGAATTCTACGGAGACCTCGCGGCGAAGGATGGCGAGGTCTTGAAGCGGATGATTACCGCGAGCGGAGGCAAGTGCAACATTCTTCTCTACGGTGTACCCGGAACGGGGAAGACCTCGTTCGCTCGTTCCCTGGCAAAGCAACTGGGCCGCACCATCTATGAAATCAAGCAGGGGGATGAGGACGGCAAGAACATGAAGTCCGAGGCTCGCTTGGTCGGCATCCAGGTCTGCAACGGGCAGGAAGACCCGGAGGAAAGCCTGATGATGATTGATGAGGCGGACGCGCTTCTTCGCGGTTCGTCCTCTGGGTTCAGCCTCTTCGGTTTCGACTTCGGCGGTGGCAAAACGACGGAGAAAGGCGTGATGAACTCCATTCTCGATGAGATGCGGATACCCGCCATCTGGATTTCCAACACGCCGGCTATGATGATGGACGAGTCTGTCCGCCGCCGCTTCGATTACTCCATCTGCTTTGAGCGCCTCAACGGCGCGCAGCGCGTCGCCATCTGGCGCAACCAGGTGGCGAAACACGGACTGGAGGCGTTGATTCCCGACGCGAAGACTGAGGAGTACGCGGCGAAATACGAGACGAGCGCGGGCGGCATCTCCACCGTCCTCACGAACGTGAAGCGCATGGCGCCGGAACCGGAGAAGGTGGACGAGCTGGTCGCAACCCTCATGAAGCCCCACTGCCAGCTCATGGGGGTGAAGAACGTCAACGGATTCCTTCCCGCGAAGGACTACTCGCTCGACGGCCTCAACATCAAGGGGAAGGTTAAGCTCGACCGTCTGGTGGCGGCTGCGCGGAACTACCTGGACGCGGAGTTCGGTTCTGCGGACGCGGACAAGCCCCGCATGAACATCCTCCTCTTCGGGCCTCCCGGAACGGGCAAGACCGAGTTCGTGAAGTACCTCGGCAAGACGCTGGACCGCAAGGTCGTGGTCATGAAGGGGAGCGACATCCTCGGAAAGTACATCGGCCAGACGGAGCAGAACATCGCGAAGGCCTTCCGCCAGGCGGAGGCCGAGCACGCCATCCTCTTCTTCGATGAGGTGGACGGCCTTCTCCAGGACCGCTCCGGGGCGAGTCATAGCTGGGAAATCACCCAGGTGAACGAACTCCTCCAGCAGATGGAGAACTTCGATGGTGTGATGGTGGCGGCGACGAACTTCTCGAAGAACCTGGACGCGGCTGTGATGCGCCGGTTCACGTTCAAGCTGGAGTTCGGCTACCTCGATGACGAGGGCAAACGCCTCTTCTTCGAGCGGATGTTCAAGGCGACGCTCACGGACGAGGAGTTTTCGGAGCTGAAGGCGCTGCGTAACCTCGCACCCGGCGACTTCCGCACGGTGCGCCAGGAGCAGTTCTACCTCGGCGAGGCGGTGACGAACGAAGAGCGCATCGCGGCGCTGAAGGAGGAGTGCAACCTCAAGAAGGACGGCGACCACTCCGCATCCATCGGCTTCTGACCCGATGCAGGGCGGCGCGTAACCGCGCCGCCCTGTTGATCCGGCTCCGCGCCACCGTTCCGCGCCGCGCCATGATTTGCGCGGTCTTGCCACACACCAGCCAGCCTTACGCCTCGTTTTTTATTATTGTAAGAACCTCTGTTACCTCTAGTTTATTAGTTTGGAAATCAAGAAACACAAGACAAGGAAGAAAGAATGAGAAAAGAAGAACTGAAAATTGTCTCCGGCGGTCAGACAGGAGTTGATCGTGCAGCCTTGCAGGCCGCTATTGACCTGGGGCTCGACTGGGGCGGATGGGCACCGAAGGGCTGGGGAGCGGAAGACGGAACCATTCCGCAGCTCCATCGCGAGAGGATGCAGGAACATCAGTATCGGAACTACCTTGGAAGGACGCGTCAAAACGTGCTTGATTCGAACGCGACGCTGATTATCACGGACGCCTATCCGTTGAGCAGCGGCACCTGGAGGACATATTCCTTCTGCGAGGAAGCGAAGCGGTCGCTTTTCGTTGTTTCCCCTGACGAGACCGATGCCGTCTCCAAGGTGCAAAGGTGGCTTGGGCAGTTCTTCACCGGAGGGCGTTCCGCGCCGTTCGTCTTGAACGTGGCGGGACCGCGTGAAAGCAAGTCGCCCGGTATCCAGAACCGGACGTACAGTTTTCTCGCGGAGGTGTTGCATGGGATACTCGAAGTTGTGTGAAGCGGGGCATCCGAGAGGGATTTTGGGTCATGGCGCAACAAGCGGGGATTGCGATACGGGATGGTTCATCGGCATCGTCTCCAGCTTACAGAAACCTTGACCTAGTGAACACAAACCAAAAAGAAAGGAGACTCGTTATGGCATTTATCGTTTCGCGAGAAGTTCTGAACCGGCTCTGTCATCCGAAGAAGGACTGGCCTCCCTTGAAACCGGAGGATCGGGTAGCCTATGACTCGTTGACGGGTGAAACCATGATCCTGCGGGACGCGGCCGAGTTCTTTGCGGAGAAAGGAAAGACAGGGGAGGCAAATGAAACGCCGTCGGAGGATAACGGAGACTCGAATACGTAAGGGGTTGTTCTGGGAGTACGCACGCTCACAGGCAGAAGGTCAAGAACTGAAGACACGGAAAAAGGAGAAAATGAAATGACGACGAAAGCAACATTGGTGCCGATGGTGGTGGAAAAGACGGGAAACGGGGAACGCGCGTATGACATCTACTCGCGTCTGCTCAAGGACCGTATCGTCTTTGTGGGAGGGGAGATTGATGACGATTCGGCGAACGCCGTAGTGGCGCAACTCCTCTTCCTGCAGGCGCAGGACCAGGAGAAGGAGGTCTCGATGTACATCAACTCACCGGGCGGAAGCGTCACGGCTGGGCTTGCGATTCTCGACACGATGAAGATGGTCAAGTGCCCGGTGGCGACATACTGCGTGGGACAGGCGGCCTCAATGGGGGCAATCCTGCTCGCGTCCGGTGCGAAGGGACGGCGCTTCGCGCTGCCGCATGCCCGCATCATGGTACACCAGCCCTGGGGCGGTGCGCAGGGAAAGGCGAGCGACATCGAGATTACCGCGCGCGAGATTTTGCGGCTCAAGGACATCCTGAACGGCATTCTCGCCGAGATGTCCGGCAAGACGTTCGAGGCCGTCGTGCAGGATACCGACCGCGACCACTTCATGTCCGCAGAGGAGGCGAAGGAGTGGGGAATCGTGGATTGTGTCCTCTGAAGGGAAGCGGGATAGGGGAGCCTAGCAGCGGTTTCAGCCTAAAAACTAGTCTCCCCCGATCCCGTGCGGCGCATCCGCGAACCGCACAGGTGTTATGAATGAAGCGGGTGGCTTTTACACTTTACAAGAGTGTGAAATGGTGTTTGAATTTGTTGGTATTTTGATTACAGGGATTAGAAGGAGTAGTCAAGACAACAGATAAACTCGAAAAATTGGTCTGGTATTGCCACGAGAGCAATTTGGCTAGCTATAAATCCGCCTTGTCGAACGGATTTTCCGAGACGGAGAGGGCGAGTTGCGATATAACTTTGGAGTACGAGTTGCCCAAGACGTCAGGTCAATCAGAATCTTGACGACCTCATTCCGTTTGTCCTAGATTCCTCTGTTGAAAAAACCACGGAACACACGGGAAATCATCCGTTTCTTGGAACGGAGATTCCGTGAGTTCCGTGTATTCCGTGGTTTCTAAGACGAATAATGGCACTCCGGGATCGGACGGCCTTTCATCATTTGGGTGAATTCGTTTTCTGTCGTCACGCATGCGTTTGGGTCGAAAAGTCACGGTTTTCGAAGCGATCTCTGCACTCTCCGCGTCTCTGCGCGAGAACCCAAACGAGGAATGCACTCAACACGTCTGAAAACGGGATAACGGCTAACCTCGGACGGCAAGGTGGCAAGTATTGACTTCACAGGCGGCATATTTTTTGCTATTCTAACTTGAAACGACAACGCGAGGGCGTGTCGGGTGCGCGAGGAAAGAGCGCATCGTTAGGCTTATTGTGCTGGATTCCGCATCCTTTCGGAGGCGGGGTTCGCAGCAATAGTGAAGGGTACAAACCATGTTAAGTGTCAACGACCTAGAAAAAAGTTTTGGTTCAATTCGAGCCGTCCAGAAGGTTCGCTTTGATGTCAAGAAAGGCGAAGTGCTGGGCTTCCTCGGTCCGAACGGGGCGGGGAAGTCAACCACGATGCGCATGATCACGGGGTTTATCGCCCCGGACGGCGGTACCGCCGAAATCTGCGGGCACGACATCCTGAAGGATCCCGTCGGCGCCAAACGGTGCCTCGGTTACCTGCCGGAGAATGCGCCAAGTTATCGCAGTATGACCGTGACAGATTTTCTCACCTTCATCGCGCAGGTGCGCGGTTTCCGGGGAGCGGAGTTAAAACAGCGGGTGGATGCCGCCATTGAGCGGACGTCGCTTGGCGTGGCCGTCCGCCAGACGATCGACACGCTCTCGAAGGGCTACCGGCAGCGCGTCTGTTTCGCGCAGGCGATCCTGCACGATCCCGAGGTGCTGATCATGGACGAGCCGACGGACGGGCTGGACCCGAACCAGAAGTTCGCGGTGCGCCAGCTGATCAAGTCGATGGCGAAGGAGAAGGCGATCATCGTTTCGACGCACATTCTCGAAGAGGTGGATGCGGTCTGTACGCGTTGCGTGATCATCGCGCACGGGAAGATCGTGGCGAACGGAACGCCCGAGGAACTGAAGAAGAAGGATCCGAACGGGCATCTCGACGTGGTATTCCGCCAGCTGACGCTGACGCCGGAGGAACAGGCGGAGAACGAGAAGATCAACAAGAAGATTTTGGCTGCGGCGGATGCCGCTGAAAAGAAGGAGGCGTGCTAATGTGTCCGTGCAAGCAAATCGGGACGATTTTCCGCCGCGAGTTCAAGTCTTACTTTGACTCGCCGGTGGCGTATGTGTTTCTGGTGGCGTTCTTGGTGCTGGTCGGGTTCCTGACCTTCGGCATGACGCACTTTTACGAGAACCGTCAGGCGAACCTGACACCGTTCTTTTTCTGGCATCCGTGGGTCTATCTGCTGCTCGTCCCCGCCGTGACGATGGGGTCGTGGGCGGAGGAGCGCCGCAACGGGACGATCGAGCTGCTGCTGACGCTGCCCGTCACGTTGACGCAGACGTTGCTGGGCAAGTTCTTTGCGGCGTGGGCGTTCATCGGCGTGGCGCTGGCGTTGACCTTCCCCATCGTGGTGACGACCTACTGGCTGGGTGCGCCGGACGGCGGGACGATCGTGTGCGGGTATCTCGGTTCGTTCCTTCTGGCGGGCGCGTCTGTCGCGATCGGCATCTTCGCCTCCGCGCTTTCGCGGAGTCAGGTGATCAGCTTCGTTATCTCGCTGGCGATCTGCTTCTTCCTGCTGATCATCGGATTCGACCCGGTGGTCAACTCACTGGCGCAGTGGGGCGTCCCGACGGGTGTCGTGAACGCGGTGTCCCAGTGCAGTCTGCTTTCTCACTTCGATTCGATGCGTCGGGGCGTGATCGACCTCTATGACATCAGCTTCTATGTCGGCGTCATGGTCTTCATGCTGGCGGCGGCGCAGGTTGTCACGGACAGCCGGAAGGCGGCATAAGGGAAGAAAGGATTTGGCAATGAAAAACACGGTATCGAAAATCAGCAGCGGCGTGATCGGATTGGTGTTGGCCTTGGTCTGCATCGGCGCCGTAACCATGATCTTCAAGAATCTGCGCTTCCGCGCCGACATGACGGCGGAAAAGCTCTACACGCTGACGCAGGGGTCGCGCGACATCCTCAAGCAGCTGGAAAAGACGGTCGTGCTGAAGTTCTACTTCAGTTCGTCCTCGGCGGAAATGCCGCAGGCGCTTAAGACCTATGCGAGCGAAGTCCAGGACTTCCTGAAGGAGTATGAGCTGGCGGGCAAGGGGCATGTCCGCCTGGAGTCCTACGATCCGCAGCCGGACTCGGACGCGGAGGAGGGCGCGCAGCGTTACGGCATCCAGCCGCAGCAGACCTCGATGTTCGGTGCGCCGGTCTATTTCGGTCTCGCTGCCGTCTGCGGTGAGCAGCAGCAGGTGATCCCCGGCTTCGACCAGCGCGCGGAGGGGACGCTTGAGTACGACATCACCCGCCTGATCACCCGTGTGGCGTGGCCGGAGAAGCCCGTCGTCGGCGTGATGAGTTCGCTGGACGTGCTGGGACAGCCGATGAACCCGATGATGATGCAGATGGGGCAGCGTCCGCCTCAAGGCTGGATCCTCTTCCGGGAACTGAAGAAGGACTATGACGTGCGCGAGGTGAAGACCGACGTCGAGAAGATCGACGACGACATCAAGGCGTTGATCGTGGTCCATCCGAAGAATCTCTCGGACAAGGCGCTTTTCGCGATCGACCAGTTCGTCCTGCGCGGCGGGCGGCTGATCGCCTGTGTCGATCCGTTCAGCATCGCCGACATGATGGCGAGCCGCCAGAACCAGCAGATGATGATGATGGGCGGGCCTCAGGGCGGTCCCTCCACGCTCGGAAAACTCTTCACCGCGTGGGGCGTCAGCTTCGAGGAGACGAAGATCGTTGCCGACCTGAGCCTCGCGACCAAGCTGAACAACGGGGCGGGCGGCGTCGAGGAGAACCCCGCCTTCCTCTCCCTGACCAAGAAGAACATGGTGAAGGAAGATCTCCTCGTCTCCCAGCTCTCCTCGGTGATGTTCCCCTTCGCGGGTGCGATCTCCGGGAAGACGACGGACGACCTCAAGTTCACCCCCGTGATCGTGACGTCGCAGGACAAGGCCTGCCTCGTCGATCAGATGAGCGTGCAGATGGGGCGGAGTGCGATGCGTTCCCAGATGAACCCGGATGGCGTGGAGCGCGTGCTGGCGGCGCGTCTGGAAGGCACCTTCCCGACCGCTTTCCCGGACGGGTACAAGGAAGACACCACGAACAAGACCGAGACCGCGACCAACACCGTCGCCTCGCTCAAGTCGGGCAAGGGCACGGTTATCATCTTCGGTGACAGCGACTTCCTGGCGGACGATTTCTGCGTCCGTGAGCAGCGCACGCTCTTCGGCAACATCCTGCAGCCGATGAACGACAACCTCTCGCTCTTCTCCAGCACGGTCGAGCAGTTCGCCGGGCGCGCGGAGTTGATCGGTATCCGTTCTCGCGGCTTCTTCAACCGACCCTTCGAGAAGGTCGATGCGTTGGAGGTGAAGGCGATGGAGAAGTGGCAGCAGAAGGAGAACGAGCTGGAGGCGAAGCTCTCCGCCACCCGCGAAAAGCTGCAGGCTTTGCAAAAGCAGAAGACAGGGAACGAGCGGTTCATCCTCTCGAAAGAACAGCAGGCGGAGGTCGATCACTTCCGCAAGGAACAGCGGGAAACGCAGCGTGAGCTGAAGAACGTTCGCAAGAATCTCAACGCGGACATCGATCGTCTCGGGACCTTCCTCAAGAGCGTCAACATCGGCGCCGTGCCGTTGCTGGTGATCTGCTTCGGAATCTTCCGCGGACTCTGCCGCCGCAAGCGTTAATCGCGAGAAAGGATTGGGAAACATGAAAACGACGAAACTGTTAGGCTTGGCGCTGGGTGCCGTGGTGCTCGGCGGGTTGGCTTGGTACACCAGCAACAAGAACAAGATCAACGCACCGGACTTGATCGGCAAGCGCGTTTTGCCGAAGTTTGACTTGAGCGAGATTGCCCGAATCGAATCCGGAGCCGGATCGAACAAGTTCGCGCTCGCCAGCACGGAGAAGGGGTGGGTCGTCTCCTCCCTTTTCAATTACCCGGCGGACATCACGAAGATTCGCGAGAACCTGCTGAAGCTGCAGGCGGTCAAGGTCAGCGATGTTGCGGAAGGGAAGGATCTGACCGGCGGACGTCTCGTGGATCTGCAGAACGCGAGCGGCAAGTCGATCGCGGCCCTGACGCTCGGCAACACGCACCAGCACCAGAGTGCGGGCGACTCGCCTTATGGCGGTGGCGGTTACCCCGACGGACGGTATGTCCAGGCGGGCGGTAGCGATGCGGTCGTGCTGATTTCGGATACGCTGGACGCCTTTGACGGCGACCCGAAGAAATGGACGGACACGCAGATCGCCTCCGTCCCGTCCTCCGATGTCACGGCGATCCTCCTTTCGTTCGGTACGGAAAACACCAAGCTGACGAAGAAGGACGGCGCGTGGACGATGGACGGGATCGGAACGAACGAGGAGTTCAACACCAGCAACACCTACAGCGTGGAATCGGCGTTGAGCTACCTGAACTTCACCTCGGTCGCGGATCCCGCGCTCTCACCGGATGCGCTGGGACTCAACACCGGTGCGGTTTACACGATCCAGACCAAGCAGGGGCAGGTCTATACCGCGAATGTCGGCAGTACGGTTCCGGGCGGTACGGATCGGTACGTCAAGCTCTCCGCCACCTTCTCCCCGACGGGGACGAACACGGTCGAGAACGCGAAGTATGACCAGCAGGTGAAGGACTTCAACGCGAAGAACGGAAACTGGGTCTATACCATCGCCTCGTACAACGCGGACAACATGACCAAGAAACGGGCGGACTTCGTGAAGGCGAAGGAACCGCCGAAGACGGAAGAGGCCGCCACGGACGCCAAGCCGGCTAAGGCGGAATCCGGGAAATAGCGGTGGTCTGGCAC
>JAFSTA010000077.1 GCA_017450695.1 Kiritimatiellia bacterium
CCTTCGATCGCGCTTGACACGGTCGCGTCCCCCGCGTACGCCACCGTTGCTCCGGTGCGGACGCGCACGGTCGCGGGCGAGAGCGCCGCCGGTACGGCAGAATAGACGCCGTCACCCAGCTCCAGCAGGGGAATCGAAACGGATGGGGATCCGCTTTTCTCGAGGGCGTTGGTGGCCGTGCCTTCGTCAAGTCCGTTGGCGAGGATGAGTTTCCCGATGGTGACGTTCTCGTCGAAGGTCAGCGTGGGGCTGTCACCCGTCACGGTGACGCGCACCGTGAGCGAGGCGTCGTTGAGCGGTGTGCCTCCGGTGAACTCGCTCCAGCTCCGGTCCGTGTCCAGCACGTACTCGACCTCCGGCGTCTCGAACGTCGCGGTCAGGTCGTACACGCCGTAGTTGCCGTTGTCGTGAGCGGTGGAAACACCCGTATCGTTGTTGATGTTCCACGTGTCGTCCTCGTTCCGGAAACGGTAGTCGCCCGGAGAGTAGGTCGCGCCGGATATCCAGCATCTGCGAAGTGCCGTGCCGTAGATGACTCCGTTCTCCTCCGTGAATTCGACGGCAACAGCCTTGATCCAGGCGTCTTCGGGGAACTGGAATTCCGCGAAGACCGACGTCACGTCCCCGGCGGCGTTCGTCGCCGCGTATGTGTTGTACGCCCCGATCGGCTCGATGGACGGGATCAGCGCCCTGCCTCCCGTGCGGGCAGTGAGCGTGGCGTTCGTCAAGTCGCCCAGCGACAGCCCCGTCCAGAGCGGCATCGCCGTCTTCTGCAGGAAGCCGGGGAAGAGGCGCAGGGCGCAGAGTTTGTAGTTGTTGCCGCCGCTGCCGCCGTTGAGTGACACGGTGCCGTCGTCGGCCATCGTGAAATACGCCCTGTACAGATCCTTGGCGTTTTTCTGGTATCTGCCGCCGAGCCACTTGACGTACACGCCGCCGCTCCCGTTGGTGAACTCGATGATCGGCACCTTCGTGTGGCAGTTGTTGGAGCCGCCGTTGTCCCAGTTCGGGAACTGCGCCACGATCTTGTCCGCGCTGCCGTTTTCGTCGCGGTGGATCGCGACTTTCGTCGCGACCGTGAACGCCGGACGGTCGGAGGACCTGACATATCCGGAGAATGTGTAGTTCGTGATGTCGTTGAGCGTGATGCCGGAGAAGGCGAGCGTCGCCGTCGTGGGGACTTCCGTCGAGCTGGCGGGATTGGCGGCGTTGTACGTGCCATACACATACATCGGGCCGGACGTGTAGGTCGTGACGGCGGCGGAAACTGACAATGCGCACAAAAGAATGGCGCACGCGAGGAAAGCTCGCGTGATAAACGGGCAAGCCGGTGTCCCGACCGTAGGAGCGGAGAGGCAACGCGCGAGCCTACCGACGAAAGAACCGTTACCTCTGTTTTCCGGGGCGACTAGGCTGTCCCCCCCCGCAGAATCTGTGCCAATACGTACTTAATCATTCCTTCTCCAACCTTTCTGTTTCCTCCGATTCATCCGCCAGGGCGGATAGACCGAAATGGGCTACTCCAATTCCGATAAGCTGAAGAAAAGGATAGCAAATCCAAATCTAGGTAGGCAAGCGTAAAAGAAAACCCGGCTACGAGCGGGCGCATCTGCGTTTTTCACCGTGATCCATGTCGATGCCTGCGATACCGAACGCGGAGATTGAACCTCACGCAAAGTCCGCAAAGGGAAGGAAGTCGGCCACTTCGCGTACTTGGCGAACTTGGCGTGAGGCCATGACATGAAAACTTCTGTGTTTAAACTCGGCAAACCTTTGTTGACCCTAGATTCCTCGTCAGGGTTCTCACGCGGAGGCGCTGAGACCGCAGAGTACGCAGAGAAAGTGCCGGAAACAGAGGCTTTTCGATCCCCCGCACATACGTTACGACAGAA
>JAFSTA010000078.1 GCA_017450695.1 Kiritimatiellia bacterium
AGTGGCGGCTGGCGCCGCCTAAGTGGGCTTGCGCCCTAAGTGGCGGCTGGCGCCGCCTAAGTGGGCTTGCGCCCTAAGTGGCGGCTGGCGCCGCCTAAGTGAGCTGGCGCCCCTAAGTGGCGGGCTGGCGCCGCCTAAGTGGGCTTGCGCCCTAAGTGGCGGCTGGCGCCGCCTAAGTGGGCTTGCGCCCTAAGTGGCGGGCTGGCGCCGCCTAAGTGGGCTTGCGCCCTAAGTGGCGGGCTGGCGCCGCCTAAGTGGGCTTTCGGAGCGAAGCGCGTATCACACCTAGGCATGCGGAGAATGGGACGCGCGACATACGCAGCGACATTCCGGCTTTCCGACACGCGCTTGTCGCGTGTCGCACGTCACCGTACCATTTCCTCATGCGGAAAATGGGAGGGTAGCGCCCCGTCGCGACCGCAACGCTGAAAACGTCTTGCCTCTCAGCCTCTCAGCTTACCCGGCTTCACACGCTTACCCGGCTTCTCCCGACAGGGGTACAATTCCGTATTGAAGGAAGCTGGGGAAAACGCTATACTATTTCTTTTTCGCGAGAGGAGAAAAGATGAGAATTTTATCCGGTGTGCAGTCTTCCGGAAAACTGCATTTGGGCAATTATTTCGGCATGATGAAGCAGGCGATCACCCTTCAGGAGAAAGGGGATGCCTATATCTTCATCGCGAACTACCATGCGTTGACGACCGTCCACAATCCCGATGAGATGCGTGAGAACACGAAGAACGTCGCGCTCGATTTCCTGGCTTGCGGACTCGATCCGGAGAAGTCCGTCTTTTTCCGTCAGAGCGACGTGCCGGAGGTGCAGGAGCTGACGTGGCTGCTGTCGATCGTGACCCCGATGGGATTGATCGAGCGCTGCCACTCCTACAAGGACAAGCTGGCGAAGGGGATTCCCGCCACGCACGGGCTTTTTTCCTACCCGGTGTTGATGGCGGCGGACATCCTGCTCTACCAGTCCGACCTCGTTCCGGTGGGCAAGGACCAGAAGCAGCATCTGGAGGTGACGCGCGACATCGCGATCAAGTTCAACAACGAGTTCGGCGAGACCTTCAAGATTCCGGAGCCGTATATTCCGGACGAGGTGGCGATCGTGCCGGGCATCGACGGACAGAAGATGAGCAAGAGTTACGGGAACACGGTGCAGTTGTTCGGCGACCTGAAAGAGGCGAAGAAGCAGATCATGCGGATCGTGACGGACAGCAAGGGGTTGGAGGAGCCGAAGGATCCCGACACCTGCAATGTCTATCTGCTTTACAAGCTCTTCGCTTCGCAGGAGGAACGCGAGCAGATGGCGGCGAACCTGCGCGCCGGTAACTACGGGTACGGGTCTGCGAAGAAGGAACTGTACGAGAAGTTCGTCGAGACCTTCACCCCGCTCCGCCAAAAGCGCGAGGAGCTGGAACGGAATCTCGATTACGTGGAAGAGGTCTTGCGCAAGGGCGCGGAACGGGCACGCGCCGCCGCGACGGTGACGCTGGACGCGGCGCGGCGCGCGACGGGTCTCTGCTAAGCGGACGTTTTTCAGCCAACCAATCCAACGCGGGACGGTATGGGTCAAGAAGCGTTATTCTCGGAAGATTACAAAGTCAATCTGGATGTCTTTGAAGGGCCTCTGGATCTCCTGTTGTACTTGATCCGTCGCGACGAGGTGGATATCTATGATATCCCTATCGAGCGGATTACGAAGCAGTACATGGAGTACCTGAAGCTGATGCGCGAACTGAACCTGGATGTCGCAGGCGAGTTCATCGTTATGGCATCCACGCTGATGATGATCAAGAGCCGGATGTTGCTCCCTGTCGAGCGTCGTGTGGCGGACGACAGCGGCGGCGAGGAGTGGGTTGACCCGCGTCTCGACCTCGTGCGCCAGCTGATCGAGTACAAGAAGTTCAAGGACGCCGCCTTGCGTCTCCAGTACTTCGAGGAGAGGCAGGAGAATGCGTTCTCCTTCGGCGGGGACGGTCCCGTCTTCGAGAAGACCGTTGCGGACGCGGGGCTGGCGCTGGGCGACATCGGGTTGTTCGATCTCCTGACTGCGTTCCAGGAAGTGCTGGCGCGTGCGCCGGAATTCGAAATGGGGCAGCTCAAGGGATCCGTCTGGACGGTTCCGGACAAGATGCGGATGATTGAGTCCCTCACGCAGGAGCAGGGGCATGTCAGTTTCTCCTCCCTCTTCCATGCGGAGACGCCGCGCGGGGAAATTATCGTGACCTTCCTTGCCTTGCTGGAGTTGCTGAGGATGCATCGCGTGTTGGTTCAGCAGACGGATTCGTTTCAGGAAATCACGATCCTGCCTGGGGAGTTTGAAAACGGGGAGCCGCCACCGCTCGTGACAACGGGAGTAGATTCGTATGGATAATGAAATCAAGATGCCGATGGCGAAAAGCTTACAGCAGGTCATCGGTTCGCTGCTGTTCGCCTCCGACCATCCGTTGACCGCGGAGGAGATTCGCGCCTGCCTCAAGAACGTGGCGAAGGAAAGCAAGGAACGGGGCGAGGAGGACGAGACCGTCCAGCTTTTCGCGAATCAGCCTTTGCGCGAGGTGAAGGATGCGATCGGGGACATCCAGAAGGAACTGGCCCGGCTGGACTTGGGATTCGAGCTGGTCGAGACGAGCGCCGGTTTCCATTTCCAATCGCAGCCCGCCGGTGGACGCTGGGTGCGTAACCTGTTGAAGATGGATCGCCCGAACCGCCTTTCCCATCCTGCGTTGGAGACGCTGGCGATTATCGCCTACCGGCAGCCGATTGCGAAGTCGGAGATTGAGGGAATCCGTGGTGTGGATGCCGGACATATCGTGAAATCGCTGATGGAACTTCACCTCATCCGCATCGTCGGGCGCAGCGAACTGCCCGGCCGCCCCTTCCTCTATGGTACAACCACGACCTTCCTGGATCATTTCGGGTTGAGTACGCTCAAGGAGCTGAACGAACTGGACCCGACCCTCCAGCGCTCCAAGCCCTCCGAACGGAAGGCGGCACACACGAAGAAGAAAAAGGAGGAAACGGCATCCGACGCGCCTGTTCAGATGGAGTTGACGGAAGGGCAGGGGAAACCCGTGCAGAAACCCGACGGGAAGCCGCAGGCGAATCCGGACACGGAGGGGATTCGAGAGGTTTTGGGCAACGGGAAGGATGTCGGCTCCGAAGAATCTGTTTTTGAGGAAACAAAGGACGGGGAGGAGTCTTGATGCGCATACCGCTGGCTTGGATGTTGTGCTGCCTGATTGGATGGTCGGTTTCCGCCCGGACGGTGAATGTCCGGGACGCGGGGGCGAAGGGCGACGGCGTGACGGACGATTCCGCCGCGATCCAGTCCGTTCTGGACAGCAAGGCGCGGCCGCTCGACGTGTGGATTCCGGATGGCGACTACCGGATCGTCCAGACGCTCAAGGTCTCCTCCGACACGACAATCCGTGCCGCCGCGCACGCCCGCCTGTTCCTCTGCGGGGAGACACGGCACAAGCGCGGCGATTTCCTGCTGGACAATGCCGACCACGAACAGGGAAATGCGAACATTACCATTGAGGGCGGCATCTGGGACGGGAACAACCAGGGACGGCTGAACAAAAAGGAGAGCGACATCTTCAAGCCCGACGCCTGGTCCGGCACTACGATGAACTTCCGCAATGTCCGGAAACTGAAACTGCGCGACATGACCCTGGCGAACTCTGTCACCTACAACATCCGCATGTGCCAGCTGTACGATTTCGAGATTCGCGACATCCGTTTTTTCAGCGAGCGCAAGGCGTATAACCAGGACGGGCTGCACTTCAACGGATTCGTCTTCAACGGCGTGGTGGAGAATATCCGCGCCGTTTCCAAGGGGCAGACGAACGATGACCTGCTCGCGCTGAACGCGGATGACTCCATGGCGCGGCTGGAGAACTTCGGCATGACCTGCGGTCCGATCGAGAACATCGTCTTCCGCAACATCTTCGCGGAGGATTGCCATACGGCCGTCCGTTTCCTCAGCGTGATCTCCCCGATCCGGAATATCCGCATCGAGAACCTCACGGCGGGAATCCGCTGCTACAGCATCAACGCGGACGGGGCGCGCTATTGCCGCACCCCGCTCTTCCGCGACGAGGAACGACCGCAGGGCGTCGGCCTTCTGGAGAACATCGTGATCGACGGGTTCACAACCTGGACGACGAAGAAAGACCGGAACCCGCTGATCTGCCTGGAGACGAACCTGCGCGGTTGTACGCTGAAAAACATGACGCGAGACCTGGCCAAGGATGCCGCTCCCGACCGCGACTTCCTGCAGATCCGCAAGACCGCCGGAGTCCGCCTGTCTGGAACCGACGCGAAGGGAAACGCACAGCAGTGCGAGATCGGCGAACGGGAAAACCGTGTCTTCCACGAAGCTTTCAGCGACCTGATCCTGAACGGACGCTAGATTCATTTAGGCGGTGCCAGCCGCAAGCCCTTGCAGGGGTTAAGTGCACTTCGTGCTAAGTGTCGCTTCGCTCCTAAATGCCCCTGCGGGGCTAAGTCACTTAGGGCGTAGCCCACTTAGGACCGAAGGTCCATTTAGCTGCATCTTCTCATCCATTCCATGCGGCGCGGATTCTGCGGGCCAGTTCGACGATGTCGATTTTCCAGTCGCCGTCTTCTTTCTTCAACGGCACATGCACGGTCACTTCCTCGTCGCGGTCCGCTTGCGACACGTGAACGGTCACGGTGGCGGCATCCTCCTGTTCAATGGATTCCGACTCGATCTCATACGCGACTTTCTGCAGCCGGATGCGGAACGCCGTGTCCGTGCGGATCTGGAAGAAATACTGCGTTTTCAGGTCGGAGACGAGCTTCCGCGAATCCGCGTCGCTTCGGAAGTTTTTCTCGATGCCGGAAAGATCCTCTTGCAGAACCGCGTCGGCGGCCCGCTTGACCACGCGGGAGGGAGACGGGCCTCCGCATCCCGACAACAAGACGGACAGAACGAGCAGAGAAACGAGGCGAACAGAGACACGTAACATGGCGAAGACTCCTGAAAAAACTGGCGGCAGCCCCACTCGTGGAGCTGCCGTCCGTGATTCTGCGTCGGCGCGAAAACGCGCCGGATGGGGTTTTCTTACTTCCGGAAAAGCTCACGCGCTTTCGCGACGACATGCTCCGGCGTGAAACCGAACTTCTCCGCAAGTTTCTTATAAGGTCCGGACTCTCCGAAGTGGTCGAGCGTGATGAACGCGGTGGCGCGGCAGTTGTCGAGGAACTTTTCCCAGCCGAACGACGAACCCGCTTCAATCACCATGCGGCGGTTGCAGTTGACGTCGATCACGCGGTCGCGGTATCCCTGGTTCTGCTTGGCGAACAATTCCCAGCTCGGCATGGAGACGACGCGGACATTCTTGTCCGGCATCATCCGCGCGGCTTCAAGCGCGAGGGAGACCTCGGAACCGGTCGCGATCATGATCAGATCCGGCGTACTCGCCACGTCACGCGACTGCCACAGGATGTAGGCGCCCTTCTCCAGATTCGCCGCCGAAGGGGAGTGTTCCCGGTCGATGACCGGAAGTCCCTGGCGGGTCAGCAGAATCGCCGTCGGCCCCTTCTTGTTCTTCAGCGCGGCAATCCACGCCGCGCCGGTTTCCGTTGCCTCCGCCGGACGAATCACCGTCAGGTTGGGCATACAGCGCAGGGAGGCGAGCTGTTCGACCGGCTCGTGCGTCGGCCCGTCCTCACCCACATAGAAGCTGTCGTGGGAGAAGACGAAGATGACGGGGAGTTTCATCATGCAGGCGAGACGCAACGCGGGACGGCAATAGTCGCTGAACACGAAGAAGGTGCCGCCGAAGATGCGGAACCCGCCGTGGGCGGCAATGCCGTTCATCACGCAGGACATGCAGAGTTCGCGGATGCCGAAGTGGAAATTGCGCCCGGCAAACTGGTTCGCCGCGATGTCGCCCATCTCCTTAAGGTAGGTCTTGTTCGACGGCGCGAGGTCGGCGGAGCCGCCGACGAGTTGCGGCAGCGACTTGGCGAGCGCGTTCAGCACCGTACCGGAGGCGGCGCGGGTGGCGACGGGCTTTGCGGGGTCGAACGCCGGAAGCAGCTCGTAGATGTTCTCCGGGATCACATCATTCTGACAGGCGTTCCACTGTTGGGCGAGGGCGGGGTTGGCGGCCTGCCATTCCTTCAGGTAGCGGCGCCACTTGTTCGCGATCCGCTTGCCCTTGGCGGCACGCTCCGCGAACGCGGCGCGGACCTCCTCCGGCACGTAGAACGGTTCGGCGGGCAGACCGAGAGCCTGCTTCGTCAAGGCGACCTCCTCCTCTCCGAGGGGCGCGCCGTGGACGTCGGCGGTGTCGTGCTTGTTCGGGGATCCCTGACCGATGTGCGTGTGGCAGATAATCAGGACCGGCTTGCCGGTCAGCTTCATCGCCTTCTTGATCGCCTTGTCGATCTGCTCGAAGTCATGGCCGTCGATTTCCAGCACATGCCAGTCGTAAGCCTTGAAACGCAGTTTCGGATCGTCGTGCATCGAGAGGTCTGTGCTGCCCTCGATCGTGATCCGGTTGCTGTCGTAGAAAACGACCAGCTTGTCGAGCTGAAGGTGTCCGGCGAGGGAGCAAGCCTCGTGGCTGACGCCCTCCTCCATGTCGCCGTCGCCGCAGAACACCCAGGTACGGTGATCCACGAGCGGCTGCTGCCCCTCCACATTGAACCGTGCGGCGAGCATCCGTTCGGCGGCGGCCATACCGACGGCGGCGGCGAGTCCCTGCCCGAGCGGGCCGGTCGTGATATCCACGCCGGGGGTGTGGCCGTATTCCGGATGGCCGGCGGTCAAGCTGCCGACCTGGCGGAAGTTCTTGAGGTCGTCCAGCGAGACGCCGTACCCCATCAGGTGCAGGATCGCGTAGAGGAGCATGGAACCGTGTCCGCCGCTCAGCACGAAGCGGTCCCGGTCCTCCCATTTCGGATTCGTGGAATCGACCTTCAGGTATTTCAGCCACAGAACGGCGGCGATATCCGCCAGCCCCATCGGCGCACCGGGATGGCCGGAGTTCGCGGCCTGAACGCCGTCGATCGCCAATCCGCGGATCGTGTTCGCGGCCAATGAAATCACATCGTCGTTTGCCTTAATCATAGTGCAGAGTCCTTTCGATAAAAAACGCGCACGCCTTGCACGGCGGCGCGGTTTGCGGGAAAGCTGCCTTTCCCGCGTTGGTTACGCATTCGGTTTGCTATCGGACGAATCGTCCGCGTCATCCTTCTGTTGTGCGGGACGGGACGGCTGGTTGCCGCCGCCGGACTTGCCGGCCGCACGCGGCGCGAGCAGGCAGCCGAGTGTTTTTCCGACCAGTTTCGGTGCCTGTTCCACGGTCGCCTTGTCGGCGCAAGCCTCGATTACCTTCTGGATCACCTCCGCGCCCAGATCCTTGTGGGCGTTTTCGCGTCCGCGGAACTGCATCGAGACCCGGACTTTGAAACCGGACTCAAAGAAGCCCATCATCTGGCGCAACTTGTGCCCGAGGTCATTCGTGTCCACGCCGGGGTGGAACTTGATCTCCTTGACCACAACGGTCTTCTGGCTCTTGCGGGCCTGCTTCCGTTTGATGCTTTCCTCGTAACGGAATTTCCCGTAGTCCATGATTTTGCAGACGGGGGGCTGCGCGTTGGGCGAGACCTCGACGAGATCCAGTCCCTGCGCGTCCGCCAACTTCTGCGCCTCGCGCGTGGGCATCACGCCCAGCATTTGACCATTGCTTCCGAGAACGCGAACCTCCGGAACGCGAATCTTGAAGTTAACCCTGATGAACGAAGCGATAGCTCACCTCCATTGTTGGACCGCAGCTGCGGTCACTTTCTTTCCTTTGTTTTTGTACCCCTATGCCTTCAAGGATTCCTTGAACAGCTTCCGGAATTCCTCCAGCGTCATCGCGCCGAGGTCTCCCTTTTCACGGCTGCGAACCGAGACGACGCCCGCCTCGATGTCGCGCTTTCCGATGATGACCATGAACGGCACCTTCTCCAGCTGCGTCCGCCGGATCTTCGCGCCGAGCTTGTCACTCTCCTCATCCACCGTCACGCGGATGTCTTCGTCCAGCAGACGGTCGCGCAGCTCGCGCGCGAACTCCGCCTGTCCGGAAGTGATCGGGAGGATGCGCACCTGCTCCGGCGACAGCCAGGTCGGGAACGCGCCTCCGTAATGTTCGATCAAGATTCCGAAGAACCGCTCCAGGCTGCCGAGCAGCGCGCGGTGTACCATGTACGGCTGGTGTTCCTTGCCGTCCTCGCCCACGTAGCAGAGGTTGAAGCGTTCCGGCAGGTTGAAGTCGAACTGCACGGTGCCCAGCTGCCACGGGCGCCCCAGCGCGTCCTTGATCTTCAGGTCGATCTTCGGCCCGTAGAAGGCGCCGCCGCCCTCATCAACCTGGTAGGCGATCCCTTCCGCCTCCAGCGCCTGGCGCAGGGAGTCGGTCGCCTGGTTCCAGCGCGCCTCCTCGCCGACCGAATGCTCGGGGCGTGTGCTGAGGTAGGCGCTGATGTCGGTGAACCCGAAACGGTGCAGGATAGCCAGCGCGAACTTCACGGTGAACTTGATCTCCTCGACGATCTGCTCCGGCGTGCAGAAGATGTGCGCGTCGTCCTGCGTGAACCCGCGCACGCGAAGCAGCCCGTGGCGCACGCCCTCTTTCTCGTACCGATAGACCGTGCCCAGCTCGGCGAAGCGGAGCGGCAGGTCGCGGTAACTGTACCGCCGCGTCTTGTAGATTTCGATGTGGAACGGGCAGTTCATCGGCTTCACGTAGTACGGCTCGACCGTGCGCGAATCACCGTCGCCCTCCGCCACGCTCATGGAGGGGAACATGCTCTCCTTGTAGAACCCCAAATGCCCGCTCGTCTCCCACAGGTAGCTGCGCCCGATGTGCGGCGTGAAGACCATCTGGTAGCCCGCCTTGAAATGCTGCTTGCGCCAGTAGTCCTCGATCGCGATACGGATACGCGCCCCTTTCGGGTGCCAGAGCGCGAGACCGGGACCGATGGAATCGCTGATGCTGAACAGATCCAGCTCCTTGCCGAGACGACGGTGGTCGCGGCGCTTCGCCTCCTCGATCCACGCCAGCTTCGCCTCGATGTCCTTCTCCGAGGCCTCCGCCATGCCGTAGAGACGCTGCAGCATCTTGTTCTTCTCGTCGCCGCGATAGTAAGAACCGGCGATGGAGAGGATTTTGACCGCCCCGATCTTGCCGGAACTCTCGACGTGAGGGCCTCGGCAGAGATCCACGTATTCGCCCGTGTAATAAACCGTGATCAGCTCCCCTTCGGGAACGTCCGCCAAGCGCTCCAGCTTATAGGGCTGGTCTTTGAAAATTTCCTTCGCCTCCTCGCGCGTCACCTCCTTGCGCTCAAAGGGGAGGTCGGCGGCAATGATCTTCCGCATCTCTTCCTCAATCTGCGGGAAATCCTCCGGCGTCAACCTGTGCTCCAGGTCGAAATCGTAATAGAAACCCTCATCGGTCGCCGGACCGATGTCAATCTTCGCATCCTTGTACAAACGGCAGACGGCGGCAGCCATCACATGGGCCGCGCTGTGCCGCATCATCATCAAACTATCGTCCACAACTACCTCCTACCGGTAGGACACACAAACGTCCGCCGGTGAAATTCGTTACAGGTTTATCAGAAAGCCATTATTTTCGGGGAAAAGCGGACAAAAGTCAAGCCCGATCTGCGAGGAATCAGAAGGAGGCGGGGAAGTGGCACGGGGTGCGTCTCGCGTGTCGCATGTCAGGAGGGGAGGGGCGCGCCCCGTCCTATGCAAGGCTACGGAGGACCGGCAAACACGACCCAATTCGGGCAACGAGGACGTTACCCCTCCCGATTCGGGCTAAGTCAACTTAGAGCCAATGGCTCACTTAGGACGAAGTCCACTTGCCAACTTAGGGGCATAGCCCCATTTAGGGCGTAGCCCACTTAGGACCAAAGGTCCATTCAGCGGCACCGCCGCAGGAGTGCCGCTTCCCCGAAAGTCGACGGCGAGGGCGCCGTCGCTACGCAGCGGGCGCGACACGCATACTAGCCTCTCAGCTTTTCAGCTTCTCAGCTGGCGCGAAGCGCCCCGCTTACCGGACCGACAGGACGAGTCCGCCCTTTCTCCCGTAGCACAGCGTGTGCAAGCCGCCCTGTACCCGGACGAAGAAGTGGCGTCCGTCCGCATCGGATCCGGAGGGATAGCTGACATTCGCCGTCGTCTTCGCGATCGGCACGAATCGATTCGTTGTCCAGTCCACGCCGTTTGTCGCCGGCAGAACGACACCCGCCTCGAACGCGATGTTCCCGCCGAACGTCGCGTTCGGCACGTCGATCGTCGAGCCGGACGCCACCCGCAGACCGCCCGCGAACGTGGAGGATGAGGTGAACGTGCCGTTCGACACGACTACGTCGCCACTGAACGACTGGTTGCCCGTCAGCGTCAGTTTCCCGCCGCCCATCTTTACGAGGCCGCCCGTGCCTTTCATGCCCACGTCCGCCGTCACGTCGAAGGCGTTGGAAATGACGAGTCCGTTTGCTCCGAGCGTCGGCGACGGCAGTCCCGACGGCATGAAGTTCACCGCCTCCGCCTTCGGCACGAGTGTCGCGCCGTCGAAGAGGATGGAGGAGTCGGCTTTCTTGTTCTTGTAGATGAAATTCGAGAGATAGACAACGGTGTTCTTCAACACCAGCGTCTGGGTGCTGTAGTTGCTGCTGCCGTAGGCGAACTGGATGGCCGAGCACGTCAGCACGGAGTTCGTCAACGCCAGCACGGACACCGCCTTGCTGTTGTTGGAGAGGTAGAGCGGATAGTTGCCGACATCAATGATGCCGCCGTCGCCGATCAGCGAACCGCTGGAGGTGTGCCCGACGAACCACTCACGCTTCGCGACGAAACGCCCTCCGTTCAACACCTCCAGCGAGGAAACGCCGTCATTGGCGCCAAGCACGTGGTTGTTGCCCGCAAACGTGTTCGTGTACGTTCCGCCGTCAATCGTGAGATGGGCGCCATATTGGAGGTAGATACGCGAGGCGTAAGAGACGAGCGAACCCTTTCCGAATGTGAAGGCCGTTCCGTTCAGGCGCTGTTCATCGCTCCCGGAGATTTTCACCGTGCCGTTGCGGATCTCGCCGCCGTCACGGAATGACTCCGTGCCATTCCCTGCCTGCGTGACGGCAAAGGTCTGCACGGCGCCGCCGAGATCGAGGACGCCGGAGATCACGTTCGTGTTCACCGCCGTCGAGAAGGGATTCGTCACGCAGTTCGCGTTCTCCAGTACGAATGCCGCCCCGTTCGCGACCGTAATCGGAACGTTGTCGAAGCACGCCGTCTCGACGTTGGCCGTATGGCAGCCGAATCCGGCCGTGATACTCCCCAGGCGAAGGCCGTTCGCGCAGTCGAAGATGGAGTAACCGCCGACGCTGAAAATAACATGGTCGCAGACGAAGACCGGGTCGTTGATGTTCCAGTTCCCCGCAGTCGTCCACTTCGCGTCCGCGCCGGCTCCCGTCCACACATGGGTCTTCGGATTGAACGTGACCGTCAGCGCGCCGCCTTCCACAAAGCCAACCGTGCAGGCCGGGTCGATCTCGAGGCGGCTCAGGGTGGCCGCATCCAGTCCGGATGAAAACAGCGTGTAGGGTCTGTTCGGCTCCGGGTAACCGGCGGAGACGTCGAACGTGATCGAGACCTTGCCGTCCGTGTTCGCGTCGAGAACCAGCGCGATGTTCGTGGATGCGAACCCGCCCTCCGGCGAGAAGCCCAGCCGCAGCGTCGTGCCGTCGGCCATCGCGATTCGCGCCGCATCCGGGAAGGAGGCGCCCGGATTCAACGCCAGCGTACCCTTCCGCACGTCGATGCCGCCCGTGAACGTGCTTGGTCCCGCAAGCGTCAGTGCGCCGATGCCTTCTTTCACGAGACCGCCCACGCCGGCCATCCCCTTGGCGATGGTGATGTCATACTCGTTGGTGATGGTCAATCCGCCCGCGCCGATCGTCGGCATGGGCATGTTCGCGTTACCCGGTATGAAGTCGGTCGCGGCCGCTTTCGGCACGAGCGTCACGCCGTCGAGGAGGAACGAGGAGGCCGCATTCGTCCGTTGCCCGACGAATTTGGAAAGGTTGAGGACTGTATCCTTCAGGCTCACGGTCTGCACGCCAACGGCGGTTCCCGATGAATAGCCGAACAGGAATCTGCCGCACGTGAGCGTGGAGTTTGTGAGCGCCAGAACGGACCCGTTATAAATCGACATGTAAAAGGCATTGTCGCCCACGTCGATCACGGCATCCTCGCCGACCATTGTCGCATTGGCGTTGAATCCCAGCCAAATTTCACTTGTCGCCAGAAAACGTCCGCCGTTCCGCAGAACTATGATCCCTTCGTGATTTCTGCCGATTGGATTGTTGCCGAAATCGGGATCGGCGTATGTGGTGTTTAAGGTTCCGGCATCGACGACGATAGATGCGTTGTCGAGACTGAGACGCAGCGGTCCTACGACAGTTGCACCTGTACCGACCGTGAAGCTCGTATTCTTGAAGAGGGCGTCCGAGGTCGGATTGACCGTTAGCGTTCCGTTGCGGATTTCACACCCGTCGCGGAAGAACCCCGTATCGTTACCGGCCGTCGTGGTCGTAATGGTCTGCGTGGCGCCGCCGAGATCAAGGAGGCCGCCGACCGCATTCTCGTTCGCCACCGTCGAGAACGGGTTGGTCACGCCCTCCGCGTTCTCCAGCACGAACGCCGCTCCGTTCGTGACCACAAGAGGCGCGTTGGCGAAAGACGCCGTCGCGACATTCGCCGTATGGCAGCCGGAGTTGACGGTGATGTCCCAGAAGGGAAGCCCGTCCGTACCATCGAAGACGGAGTGACTGTCCGTGCCGCCGAACACGACCCGGTCGAGCGGGCCGAGCGCACGGTTCACGTCCCAGTTATCCGTTGTCGTCCATTTCTCGTCCGCGCCGCCGCCCGTCCACACGCGCGTGGTCGGCGTGTGCTCAAGCGTAACCGTCAGCGCGCCATCTTGCGCAAAGGCGAACGTAAAGGCCTTGTCTGGAACCACCGAAATGCGGTTGTTCAGGGTTGCCGCGTCCAGCCCGGGCGCGAGCAGCCTGTATGTCCGGCCTTCTTCCGGGAAACCGTCGGTCAGATCGAACTCGATCGTGACCTTGCCGTCCGTGTTCGCGTCGAGAGCCAGCGTAAGGTTCGTCGTGGCGAACTCGTAACCCGGCAGGTATTTCACCTTGAGCTTCGTACCGTCGGCCATCGCCAGCGTCGAATTCGCGAAGGACGCGCCCGCGTCGATCGCCAACGTCCCCGTCCTCACCTCGATGCCGCCAGTAAACGTGTTCACGCCGGAAAGCGTCAACGTGGATTTGCCCGCCTTCACGAAACGTCCCGTACCCGCCATCCCCTTGGCGATCGCGACGTCGTAGTTGTTGGAAACGACCAGCCCACCCGCGCCGATCGTCGGCGTCGGAATCTTATTGCTTGCCGGCAGAAAGTCTGTCCGAGCCGATTTCGGCACGAGCGTCGCTCCGTCGAAAAGAATGGACGAACTCGGATTCATTACCACCCCGCTAAATCGAGTCACGTTGGCAACGGAATCCTTTAAGATCAAAGTCTGTTTGCCAGGGGAGGCGTAACTGGATCCTGTATCATATCCGAACTGTACCACTCCGCACGTGAACGTGGAATTCGTCAAGACCAGGACGGATTGTATGTTGTTATAGATCGAGAATAGAATGTTTTGCCCGCCAAGATCGATCATACCATGATCGCCAACCATCGTTGCGTGAGAGGTAAAGCCGACCCATACGGGGGCGGCGGTCACGATGAACTTTCCTCCATTTTGTGCCACCACATCCACATTGCCGACAACGTTGTTGAGCTTTTCCCCGATCGGATGATTGTTGTTCGAGGAGGTGACGTGTGTAGTCCTGAACGTTCCGCCATCAACTACAAGTTTCGCGCCGTTACGAAAACGAACACGTATGGCGCCATACAGATTTGCGCCTGGACCGACCGTAAAAGTCGTGTTGGGGAAATAGGCTGTTGTTGCCAGAGTGTTTGTCACCAGTCCGTTCCTTATCTCGCCTCCGTTGCGGAAGAATCCCACGTCGTTGCCCATCGTATCCGCGATGGTCTGCTTGGCACCGCCGAGATCGAGGAGGCCGGCGACGGCATTCGCGTTCTGATTGGTCGAGAACGGGTTTGTCCGCGAGCCCGCGCCTGAAAGCGCGAACTTCGCGCCGCTCGCGACCGTGATCGGCTTGTACGTGAAGGTGGCCGACGAGACGTTGACCGTCCACGCGCCCGACGGTACGGCGATGTTCGCGAAATTCCCAGTATCGTAGATGATCGTGTCAGAGGACAGCGTACCCGTCTGGAATTGCGCCGTGTCGCTGGCGGTCATCGCCTGCGCGGGATCCCAGTTCCCCGTCGTTGACCACTTCTTGTTTGCCCCGTTCCCCGTCCAAGTGAGCGTTTCCGCACGGAGCGAAACTGAAAATCCCAGCACGAGGGTGAATACCCCCCCCTGCACCAAAACCGCATTCAACCTTGACAGAAGCGAACCCCGTTTCTTCATCCCGTGAACTCCTTTCCGCCCCATACCGCGAAGATGGGGTGATCGACCGGAAAATAATCAACTCAACACAACAAAATAAGCAAAGACCATTGTAGCATGATAACGCCCAGTTGTCAATTCCGATTTTCACCCGGCGGGGTACCGTTTTGAGACTTCACCACGTTGAGACTTCACCACGGAATACACGGAAAATACCGCGGAGGGCGCTTCGCGCGACCACGAAAACCTGACGCAGGGCGGCACAGCTATACCGCGCACGGCGGAAGGCGCCTCCGGACGGACTGGAAGCCCGCTACGGATCCTTCGCGACGCGAACGGACTGACAGCCCTGTGAACCATCTAGAATGACTAGAAGTTCTAGAACCTCTAGCCTTGCCTCTAAGTTTGAGGTTGGGGGGTTGGGCAATCGATTGCAATCGATAGCAGTCGATCGCGATCGATCATTCGCGACTCCCTATTGCCTGAACCGATCCCCGTTCCCATTCCCGCCGCAGTTTAAGGTTGGGTGGTTAGGCAATCGATAGCAGTCGATCATGATCGATCATTCGCGACTCCCGACTGCCTGAACCGATCCCCATTTCCATTCCCGCGCTGGCGCTTCGCGCCCCTTGCTTTTCAGCTGGCGCGAAGCGCCCGTCCGCCCGTCGTTACAGCAGCGCGTTCACCTTCTGCATCACCTCGAAGGCATCGGCGACGTACACGACATCCGCCTTGCCCTGCGCCCATCCGCAGTTCGGATCGGTGTTGACGGCGCGGCGCTCGTTGATGAAGCGCCAGCCGACCACGTGCGGCTCTTCGCCGTGGCAGCAGGTCGCCAGTCCCTTGGGGTGACGCGGCGTCGAACCGGTCTGCCCGACCTGGTTCATGTGCGAGATGAAGGAAAGGCCCTGCTGTCCCTCGCTCTGCAAATCCACGACGGACTTCGAGCTGCCGAGGGACGCGCCGGACTTCTGCAGGAAGCCCTGGATCAGCGCGCCGGCCTCGTCCGTATGGACCGCTCCGTCCTTCTGTTTCTTCGTCCAGCCGGCGCCCGCCACGAACAGGAGTTTCGCATCCGGACGGATCGTCTGGCCGTCGGCGGAGGAAGCCTGGACACCCGTGACCGTCGTACGCCGGTCGGCGTCCGTCAACGCGACCGCCACATCCTGCACGGTCGCGGCGGCAGCTTCGCCCGCGTAAGGCTCGTACAATCCGGCATCCACCAGCAGCACTAGCGGACGCGCCGCGCGGGAGAAGGTCGCCAGGATGCGCTGGCGGTAGTACCACCGCTGCGCGGTGATTTTCTCGCCTTCCAGCGAGAGCGAGACGATGTGCGTATCGACCTGCGCACCGAGACGGTACGCCGCGCCGGGCAGGCTGCGCGCGAACCGCGAGGTCTGCGCCGCCAGCACGACATCCGCGCCCGCCGCCTGAACCAGCGCTGTTTCCGCCGCAACGTCCGTCGCGTACCGGGGCTGCTCGAACGCCTCGCCCTCCACCGCGAAGAATCCCTCCGCGCCGCAGGCCGCGACCGCGCCGCAAGCCGCCTTCGCACCCTTGCCGAGGATACCGACGGCAAACGGGACGCCCAGCTGTTTGGCGGCGGAGACCGTTTCCAGCGCGGCCTTCGCGAGCGAACCGTCCGCCTGGGTGTGCAACAAAGCAATCAGTTTCATTTCTCTCTTCCTTTCCGTCGCCTTACTGGTTGATCCACTCGACGATCTCTTTCGCGATCTCGTCGGTCGAAAGGTCTTTGACCACGCGCGTGTCGCGCTTCTGCGCGGGCACCTCGGTCTTGTCGTAGGCGATGCCGCCGACGCCGACCTGCGGCGCGGGTTTCGCCTTCATCAGCGCGGGCATCACCAGGCGCATGTTCGCCATGCCGACGCGCGGATTGTTCGGCGGCTCCGGCAGACTGCCGGTCGCCCACGCGATGACGGCGGGGGCGCCCTGGCAGGTGGACGCCTGATAGCAGCCGCCTTCCATGCGTTCCAGCACCGAGAACGAACCGTCCGCGTTCACCTTGAGTTCGTCCACGCCCGTAAAGAGGTCGCGGATACCCAGGCGCTCGCCGACCAGCTGCAGCGTCACGCCCGCGTCGTGCGAGGCGGAGGCGCATCCGCCGAAGAGCAGGAGCTTCGATTTGTCGAGTCCCGGAATCGCCTCGATCGCCTTCGCCAGCTCCTCCGCCACCAGCGCGGAGTCCGTGAACCCGCTGGCGGAACCGTCCACCGCGACCAGCTGGAACGGGACCTTCTGCGCGACGGACATCATCAGCTGCTGGAGCTTCGCCTTCGGCCCGAGGCTCACCAGATAGACCTGGCTGCCCGCGACCTGTTCCGCGAGGTGAGCGGCTTCGTACAGCGCGCATGCCGCCCACGGGTCGAGCACGGAGGGCAGCATCGTTTCGTTCTTCAGGCCGGGACCGTTCGGCGTCTGCACCGGTTCCAACGTCTGCAGGGGATCCGGCACCAGACTACCGCAGACCACGATTTGTAAGGACATAGTATTCTCCATTTACGGTTACGGCGGCCACCGGGAACACCGACAGCCGCCGGACTCACTCACTAACAACACTGCAGGGCGGTAATGCAAATCTGCCCGACGATGTCACCGGCGTTGCAGCCGCGCGACAGGTCGTTGACAGGCTTCGCCACACCCTGCAGGACAGGCCCGTAGGCGGTGTTGCCGCCGAGGCGCTGCACCAGCTTGTACCCGATGTTCCCGGCCTGGATGTCCGGGAAGATCAAAACGTTCGCATTCCCCTGCACGCTGCCGTTGGGGTTCTTCTGCTTGCCCACGGAGGGGACGAGCGCGGCGTCCGCCTGCATCTCGCCGTCCACCGGAACATCCATGCCGAGTTCGGCCAGCCGCTGCTTGGTCAGTTCGGCGGCCTTCTGCACCTTATCGACCAGCTCGTGCTTCGCGCTTCCCTTGGTCGAGAAGGAGAGGAACGCGACGCGGGGATTGTCGCCGACGAGCTTGCGGTACGAGCCGATCGTCGCCAGCGCGATATCCACCAGCTCCTCCGCCGTCGGGCAGATGTTCACCGCGCAGTCGGAGAAGAGCAGCACCTCGTCGCCCGACGGCGTCGGGTTCGCCAGATCCATAATGAAGAAGGAAGAGGCGAGCTTGATGCCCTTGTCGGTGCCGACGCACTGGAACGCGCCGCGCAACATATCCGCCGTGGAGGCGATGGAACCGGCCACCAGACCGTCCGCGTACCCGCGGTTCACCATCATGTTCCCGAAATAGATGCGCTTCGAGGTCATGGTCTTCATCGCCTCTTCGGGCGTCATACCCTTCGCCTTACGCCGCTCGTAAAAGGCGTTCGCCAGTTCCGGCAACAGGGCCGACGCCGTGTGGTCGTCGCGCCGGATTCCGGCGGAGGCGAGCGTCACGCCCGCCGACGCTTCGGCGGCGGCGATCTCCTCCGGCGTACCGATGACGATCGGTTCGCAGATGCCGAGTTGCTTCGCCTGGACGGCGGCCTGAATCACGCGGGGATCCTGACCCTCCGGCAGAACGATGGTTTTATGCGCCTCCTTGGCGCGCGGAATCATTTTCTCCAGAATGCTCATGCTCAATCCTTTCGAGATGTCTCAAAAACGGCTTTTTATTTTGCCACTTCCCGCCCCGCTTGGCAAGGTGAAAATGGCGGCTTGCCGCGGGAGGTTCGCGCCAGCGCGGAAATGGAAATGAGGATCGGTTGAGGCGGTAGGGAGTCGTGAATGATCGATCGCAATCGACTGCAATCGATTGCCCAACCCTACCCGCTACCACCTACAAGCCACCAGCCACTAGCTACCAACTACCCGCTTTTCTAAAAATTCGCCTTGACTACGGGGGGGGGGTAATCCGATAAAATGCACAACATCAAGCCGAGAGAAGGAAAGGAAACGCAAGATGAAATCAGGATCTGCAATAACCCGTTCCGTCACCGTCGTGGCGGCCATTTACTGTGTGGCGGCGCTTGCGCCGTCGTATGCCGCTGACCGTACGATCGACGTGAACTACACGCTCACCGCCGATGAAACGGTCGATGGCGTCCTCACCGTCGCAAGCGGCGTGACGGTTGATCTCAACGGATATAACCTCACCGTGCAGGGACTCGCCGGGGAAGGCACGCTCACCGCCGGCATGGCCGACCTCACCGCCCCGGATCCGAACGAGGAGCGTGTCTCCTACACCACCGGGAACGGTGATCTCTACGGCGAAACCAGAGCGATCAACCTTTTCAACAACAACTACCTGCGCCTTGTGAACAGTACGAACCGCGTCATCATCGCCGCGGGCAACCTGCCGCTTGCCGTCACCTACGATTTTGGAGCGGATTCGCCGAAGGCGGTCGATATGTACAAGGTGTACAGCGGCCCCTACGGCGACAACAAACTCCGTCTGCGCAGCCCCAAGTCCTGGACGTTCGAAGGCTCCAACGACAAGGAGAGCTGGGCGCAGCTCGATTCGCGCGATTCCGAGACGAACTGGGCGTACGGCGTGGAAGCGCGCCTCTACTCGTTTGAAAATACCACGGCCTATCGCTACTACCGCATCACGTTCACGGCGGCGACGGCAACCGATTATCTGGAACTTGTCCAGCTGGAGTACTTCAGCACGATGGACGCCAACCCCTCCCTTTCGGAGCTGCATGTCAACGTCCCCGCCAACATCTTCGAGACGAATTCCTCCGTGACGATTCTCGGAGGCGTCCGGCTGGTCAAGGATGGTGATGGCGAGTTCGTCGCCGCCAAGGCCGGTCAAATGTATTCGGGCGGCAACCTGGTGGCGGCAGGAACGCTCAAGGCGGAGATCGGGGCGAATCAGCCGTTCGGCACACTCGGTTGCGAGATGATCGTCGGAAACGGGACGACGTTCGACTTCAACGGCTCCAGCGACTGCTGGGTCTATCCGTTCACCCTCAACGGCTGTACCGTTGCCAATACCGGTACCAACCTGGGCCATTCCGTATCCATGCTGGGCGGGCTGACGCTGACGGACGATTCCCGTATCGTCGCGGTGATGGAAAGTAACATACGCGGGTATGACAACGAAGCCGTGTCGGTCAATCTGGGCGGGCATCTCCTGACCGTCACGAATTGCGTGACGTTCCGCCTTGTCAACGCGGATATTTCAGCCGGCTCGATCCGCATCGAGGGAAGCGAGGGAGTCACCATCTGCAACGGCATCCGCGCGCCATCCACCTCCTTCGACGTGTCGGGCGAGTTCGGCGCGTACACGGACTTGGGGCACGATGTGTCCGTCAGCAATCTTACGCTACGCAGCGACAGCAGGACGACGCTGCGTTCGACCGGGAAAGCAATCATCTCCGTGTACGGGCGTTTCACGACCGAGACGACCGACTTCCCGCCCGTGAGGATGATGGACGGATCGACGCTCGACCTGACGGCACAGCAGGGCACGTTCAACTCGGCAAGCGCCAGTACCAACGCAAATCAATTCAAGTTGACATTCAACGCCGGCGCGACCGTGACGATCGATGCGGAAGGACGTACCTTCGCACTCGGCGACTGTATCGTGGCATGGGACCAGATGCCGCAGAATGTCACCTTCCTGTTCGACGCCTCAACGGCAGCCGGGGGCGTCGCGCCTATCGCCACGGAGCGCGGCCTCTTCTACGGTTACCTCTCGGACGCCGCCGAATGGGCGTGGTGGACCGGAGCCGCGAACGACGGCGATCTGACCAACCCAGGAAACTGGACCTGCAAGAACGCCGGGGGCGACGTGATCGCGGGTGCTTTGCCGAGCGGCACGACGCGGGTCTTCCTGGAAGGCTCGCTGAACATCCAGGTTCCGACAAACACGACCCTCACGTGCGGCGTCTGCGTCCTGGCGAACAGTATCCTCACGGCAGACTGCGACATTCGCGGACTCGGCACGAAACTGCAGGTTTCCGAGAATGCGGAGATCAACCTGAACGGTCACCGCCTCTATATCTCCTCCATCGCACTCACAGGCACCTGCACCGTGAAGGGGCACGACATCAGCCACTCCTACGACCTCACCACGACAACCGCCGCAAACGTGTCGTCGCCGACCACCTTTGCCGTCAACACGAAAGCGAGCAACCTCTTCAACAACAATTACGCGCGTGGCGGAATGGACAAGACGAAACGGGTCATCGTGACCGATGCCAACCTTCCGTTGGTCGTGACATACGACTTCGGCGAGGCAAAGGTGGTGGACGCCTACCGAATCTGGACTGGGTCGATGGGCGGTTATTCCAAACGGCTTCCGCGCATCTGGAAATTCGAAGGGTCGAACGACAACAACGCGAACTGGACGCCCCTTGACGCGCGCCATGCCGAAGCGGAGTGGCCGGACGCGAACTGGCATCGCACCTATTCGTTCGCCAACACGACGGCGTACCGGTACTACCGCATCACCTTCCTGGAACCCCAGACCAACAGCGACGGCTATCTCGAACTCGTGCAGCTCGAATACTTCAACCTGAAGCCCACGCAGAGCGAGTTGCACATCGACACTTCGGCGGGCGGCAGCACGAGACTGAATCTTTCCGGCTTGGCCTTGAGCGGCAACCTGCGCCTCTTCCTCGAAGGGAATGGTGACGTGCGGTTCACAAAAACGGGACAGACATACGTCGGCGGAACGGAGGTCTGCAGCGGGACGCTCATTCCCGGAATCAACTCAGACCCAGTCCACCTGTGCGACCTCTTCGGCGAGCAGGGAAGCGAGGTCGTCCTGCGCGGAAACGGTTCGGGAAATGCGAGCGCGAAAAGCTCGCTTGTCGATTTCGCCGCCCGTTTCGGCTACACCGGGTACAAGTACGTGCTGGCCGGCGGAACGCTCCAGAACGCCAATGGCAACTTGACGGAACTCCGGTTGGACGCCGACTCGTACATCAAGACGACAGCTGGAATCGGCAAAGGTGAAACTGGGTGGATTGGCTCGACGAATCTTCTCGACCCGGGCTACGCGGATCTCGGCGGACATGAGCTTATGGTAACGGTCGCGTCGCAGAGGAAGTTCGGCCTTTCAAACGCCACACTTGAAAACGGAAGCCTCTACATCAAGAGCGGCGGATGGTTTATGACCACGAACACGGTCGTGGCCACGAACAACTTTTTGATCAAGATCAATTGCGCCCCAGACATCGGAGGCCCGTTTGCCGTGCGCGACTACTTCCAGATGAACACCAGCGTGGATTACAATATGGGGGGACACGACATCGATGTGTACGGGACGTTCAAGACGGGCTCGGATGGTGTCTTCCACGGTTCCACGCTGCATGATGGTTCGACAATCGACCTGAGCGAACTCACCACCCCGCTGAATGTCATCGCGCCGTTTAACACCGCGAGTGTCAACGCGAAGGGCGTGCGGACGCTTTCCTTCGAGCCGGGCGCGACGCTAGGCGTGAAACTCGGCGCCCGCCATGTTTCCCCGAACACGCCGGTTATCTCCTGGACGGCTGCGAACAAGCCCGACGCGACGGTCAAGTTCAAGAGCGTGGACACGGGAGTGAAGCCCAGTTTCATCGTGATGGACGACGGCCTGTACGTCGTCAACCCCGGTTTCCTGTTGATGATTCGCTAGGGGGTAGCGGCTAGCGGTTAGTGGTTAGTAGTTAGCTTTTAGCCTCCCGCGCATTGCGCGAGTGATTCGATTCAGATAACTTCTCCGATTGTTCACAATTGGCATACTTGTCCACAAATCGCAACTATCAATTTGTATTTGTGGCACTGGTGGTATTTTTGAACATTTGGGATTTGTGAACAATGAACCTAGATTCCTCGTTTGGGTTCTCACGCATTACCAACAGAGGGAGCAGAGTACGCAGAGAAAGTGTCGAAAAACAGGGATTTTCGTCCACACAACGAACAACGTTACGACAGAAAAGAGATTCCCCCAAATGGTGAAAGTCCGCAAAATTCTAACGCGCCATGTTTCACCACGGAACTCACGGAATCGTCATTCCATGGAACGGATGATCTTCCGTGTATTCCGTGTGTTCCGTGGTTTTTTCAAAGTGTCCAACAGCGGAATTTAGGTTGAATCACTCACGCAATGCGTGAGCGGGGGGGGCTTGGGGCAAACAAATCTCGCACCGTGTGGTTGTCTGCGCGGAGTGGTTCAAAACTGTCGGCTGCCAGTTCAGATTTGAATAGGGAATTGGCGGTAAATAATCAGGATATTGGCCACTTCAATTTTTTTTAAAAAATAGGCTTGTACAGGTGTCCGAAAAAATGGTAAAGTAGTCCCGTTTTGGATGTCAAAGGTTTGTTGGACCGCCTGACGAAGGAAGCCATTGTTGAGAAATGGTATGAAGTTTTTTGTAAAGTTGTTCGTGATCTGTTGCGGATTCTTGCTGGTGCAGGGGTGCGAATTCTTCAGGTCGTTCTTTGATTCGCCGGATGACGGATCAGGGTTTGACGCGCAGGCTGTGTACGTGGAAGACGGAGAGCCGAAGATTGTCGCGGGACTGACCTTGCGGATTTCCGTGACGGCATCCGGTGCCGCCGCCGTGCAGGAGGGGCAGAAGGAAGTTGATACGAACGGTGAGATACTCATGCCCTTGATCGGCAAGGTGAAATGTGAGGGGATGACGCTGGTGGATTTGCAGGAGAAGCTGGCATCCCTTTACAAGGCTTACTTCATTGAGCCGCAGGTGTCATGCAGTTTTGCTTACGTGGCGAATTCCAACATGAAGTCCCCGTGGGGGACGGTGCTGGTGATGGGGTCGGTCGGTCATCCGGGACCGGTGAACATGCCATCGACGAGGGATTTGACGGTTGTCCGGGCGCTGATGCTGGCGAGCAACGCGACGGCGTTGGCGGACAAGAGCAGGATTCGCGTCACGCGCCGCCAGAAGGACGGCTCGCTGAAGAGGTTCATCGTGGACATCGAGAAGATCGGCAAGGAGGGAAGGTCTGAGATGGACATTCTCTTGAAGCCGGGTGACGTGATTTGGGTTCCGGAGTCTTGGTATTGATTGGGTTTTGAAATAAACGAAAGGAGTAGAGAGAGTATGAAAGGTATCTCCACAAAAATCGGTATGGCAGTTGCCATCGCGATGGTAAGTGCAGGGTCGCTGTTTGCGGCTGATGGTCAGACATTGACGCGCGATCAATGGATGAAGCAGATCGGGAACGCGGCGAAGAGCGGGGAAGCGCTGACGCAAACCCTTGCGCAGGTTTCTCCGGAGGACCGTGTCGAGTTCACGCAGATGGCGCTGAAGGCCGTCTCCCGTATGCCGGTGAGCAACGAGGAGAAGGGCGCGGCGTTTGTCCGCACGGCCGTCGCGTGTATCTCGGGCAAGCAGGGCGATAACAAGAAGAACGTCATAGCGGAAGTCTTCGCGGACGTTCCCGTGGAATACCTGCCTCTGGTCACCTCGGAACTCGCCAAGCGTTTCGACCAGGAGCTGAACCAGATGTCCGACGAGGACTATGCGAAGCTCGCGAGCGATACGCTGGAAGTCTGCGCCAAGCGCAATCAATCGACCGACGATCCCGCCGTTCGTGACAGCTTTGCGGCGTTGGCGTTCATCCGCGGCGCGAAGAACAAGGAGGACTTGACGAAGCAGTTGCTGGCGAAGATGCCGGATGAGCGGACTCGTAAGCTGGCTGCGGAGTGGATTCCCGCCGCCGTCGAGAAGAATGATTATTCCGCGCTGACGGCAGCCGCCGACGTGGATACCGCCGTGAAGCCTGAGCAGACCTCCTCCAAGGGTTCTTCGTCCGAGTCCGGAGAAAAGGGCGAGGGCGGGTCTGAGAACGCGAAGGCCGACGCCACGATTCCTTCCGCGCTCGGTAGCCAGACGCTGAACGGGATTCTCGCGGACATGAACGCCGCGCAGAACGCGAAAGACTCCGGTTCCTCGGAGTCCGATCCGGACTCGCCGAAACTGGACACGACGCTTGCGGATGCCGGTGATACGGGTGATTCGGGACTCTTTGAGTTCAGTGATTCCGGTGCCAATTTCGATACTTCGAGCATGGGTGCGGGAATGCCTCGCGTTCCTGCGCAGACGACCGTGACACAGGAAACGATCATTCGCGGTTACCAGAACCAGATCATTTCCATCATCACGGAGGAAGTGGATCCGTATGCGACCTCGACCAAGCATCGCGGGCACAAGCAGTAACCCATAGGTCTTAAATCACTCGAAAGAAGGATTGACAGCATGAAAATGACAATGAAGGTTTCCGGGCTCCTGACGTGCGCAGGTCTGGTCGGTGCGTTGGCTACGACCGCCTCCGCCGCCGATCGTGGGTTTCAGTTCAACAACCTGAACATCTCTCCTTACGTGAACCTCCAGTACCGCTATGATTCCAATGTGGACTCTGCTCATCGCGGTGAGTTCGACGACAGCATCCTGACCGTGACCCCGGGCGTGGATCTGAAGTACAAGGGAAACAATTGGGGCTTGGACGGAAGCGCGTTCTACGGCTACGACATGTACATGAAGTATGACGAGCTGGATACGCACCGTTGGGGCGAACGCCTGAAGCTGTGGTATGACGGTGAGCGTTGGAAGCTGGTTTTGGGCGAGCGCTTCGTCCACACCAAGGAAAGCGACTCGATCATTGACGGTGGCCGTGGCTACTGGCGTGAGCGTGACCAGATCCAGTTCACGGGCGCACTCAGCTACGATCTGAGCGAGGTTTCCCGCATGACGGTGGACGCCGCCTACTCGCAGCTCGACTACAAGAATGACTCGAAGCGCTACGCTCCGTTGTACGGCTGGCACGAGTGGTCCGCCGGACTGGAGTTCGCCCGTCGCCTGACGCAGAAGACCAACTGGGTGTTGGCCGGTGGCGTGCAGGGGTATGAGAGCGACAACGCTACCCGCAACGGCCTGAAGAACGAGAGCTACGCGTATGATATTCAGGGCGGTATCAGCTCCCGCGCCACGGAACGGATCACCTACCGTCTGCTCGCCGGTGTCAGCTGGTTCGACTATGCGACTGACGATATCAACACCGGGTGGATCTACACGGCGAACCTGAACTGGCTGTTGTCGCAGAAGTGGGCCGCCTCGTTCTCGGGTTCCAGCTACTACCAGCCTTCGGAAAGCAAGGCGAATCAGGCAAACAAGATCTACTCCCTCAGCGGAGGTTTGACCTATCGCCCCTACAAACGGCTCACCACCACCTTCAATCTGGCGTGGCGTCGTGAAGAGGACGAGTACAAGACCTACCAGTACGATCATCACACCGATGTGTTGGCGGCGCGTATCCGTGCCAACTACCAGTTGGCCCGTTACGCTTCGGTGTTCGTCGGTGCTGAATACTCGGAGCGTTTCTCCGACAACAGCAACAGCGAATATGACCGTTACATCCTGTCAACCGGGTTGAAGCTCTTCTACTAGGTTGATTTGAGTTGCTGAAAAAACCGCCTGCGCTGGAATGACGTGTGGGCGGTCTTTTTTTCGGAGAGAAAATGTTGGAAAGACTTGTCACGAAGTACGGGTTGGCGTTGCACCTGGTGGTTTTGGGAGTGACGTTGTTCTCTTTCCTGTTCCATCGCCCGCTGGCGTACGGCATTTCTCTCCTGTGGCTTTCTCTTCTGGCGATCGAGTTCCTGTTCCTCCTGCCCTCGGTTCACACGGGGGAAAACTATGTGGAGGCGCGCGCCCGTGTCGTCAGTAACATCCTGCATGATCCGTACTTCTTCATCGGAATCGCCATCCTCCTGTTCGCGCTTTGCCAGATGTGGAACAGCAACTGTGCGCTAGAGTATGATCCCATCGCGGGCGTCTGGCAGATGAGCGCCCCTCCGTCGAAGGGTTTGCCATTTTCTGTTTCCAGTCCATTTTCCCACTTCACCTTTTTTGTTCTGCTGGCTTGTTTCGTCACGGGGCTGGCGCTTCGCGATGCGGTGAGCAAGGGTGGAAAACGGATGGTGGTGAACAACTTTGCCATCATCAGCGGGCTTGTTGCGTTTTATTTTGTACTCCAGATTTTTCTCGGGCGTGAGTTGAATCTCTTTTTGAATCCGCCCACACCTGCTTCCGGGGATGGATTTGCCGCGCGTTTTGTGCGTTCGACCGGTGGTCAGATGATGGGGGCGACTTTTGGTTTCTGGGCGGTCCTTTCTTTTGGTTGCTATTTGGAATCCTACCTGCATCGTTGTTCGAGTTTGATGCGCTTTTGCCTGCTCTTTTTCGGGATTGTCTCGAATCTGACGGCGGCTGTACTTTATTTGAACACGGCGTTCGCACTGGTGGTACTCTTGGTGGCCTTCCTCCTCTTGGTTTATTCCGCCGTGTTTATCTCCGGCATGGACAACGGTCTAGCCTGTTTCCGTTTTGTTTTCTTCGTCATCCCGTGTCTGGTTGCCGCCTGGGCGTTGGCAACGTACGTCGTCCCCGACAATCCGTTGCGCGAGAAGATCCAATTCCTGCAGAAAGGGGATTACGAAGCGGAATTTTCCACTTGGAGCGAGTCACGCGAGCTTCGTCAGAACGCCGCGCTGCAGATCTGGCAGGATCATCCGTGGCGGGGCGTCGGCGTCAATGGGTTCAAGCATTATGTCGGGTTGATACTGGACCGCGGCGATGAGGAATTGGATCGGCGGAAGCGTGCGCAGCAGTACACCAAGTCATGGAAAATTATCAAAAAGAATCAGAATCTGGTCTTCAATGATTACTATCAGACGCTTTGCGAATACGGACTGCTGGGAACGGGGCTGTTTCTCGCCGCGCTGATCTGCTTCCTGATCCCGATTGTGGATCAGATGCGGTTGCTGTTCGTGCGCGAGAACGGTCAAACCAAGTTCGGCTTTTTCGAGATTTCCCCGATGTGCTGGGCGGGTGTTCCGGCGATTCTGCTGGTGGGCGCGGGGGCCTGGTTCGGCAGCCCGCTCCATTCCCAGACTTTGTTGTTGTCGTGGGTTGTTTTACTTGCGGCGTTTCCGGGTTTTCTGCCCGCCAAGAAAAGTGGTTAGTTGACGAGAGGAAAAATAGATGAGTGATTCAAGTTCAAGTTCGAAATCGTCCAGCCGCCCGATGTACTATGGCGGTTCTTCTCGCGCGTTGTACTATGGCGGCTCTTCTCCGCAGGCGTATTCGTCTCCCGCGTACAGTTCGTACGGTGCTTCGTACTATTACGGCGGCGCGTACGGCGGTTCGAGTGGCGGCGGTGGCGGCGATGACGATTCGCTGATGGGCCAGATGACGATCGGCCGCATGGTGCGCGTCTGTATGCAACGCTGGGTGACGATCGTGGTGTTCATCATCATCGGCTTTATCGTCTCATTCGCCATCTACAAGATCTCGCCTGTCATTTACGAGGCGGAATCCTTGATCGAGATGCGTATCCGCGGCGCTTCGTACACCGGCTTGAACAAGGCGGTTATGGAGCTGGATATGGGGTCGAACATGGCGGAGGTTTTCAATACCCGTCTGGCGCGCTTGGTCAGCCGTGAGGTCTTCGAGCAGATTGTCACGCAGTACCGTAGCGACAATCCCAGTTCCACGGTGAAGGACGCGGAACTCTATCAGGCGCTCTCTGAAGCGAAGCTGACGTTGCAGCGTCAGTCCCGTCTGATTCACATCGCGGTCCGTTCCACCAATCCCGCCCTTGCCGCCGATCTGGCGAACGCCTACTCCAAGGTCGCGGTGAACGCCACGTCTGACCAGAACCGTAACGAGTCTGAGGTCGCCGTCGCCTGGTTGGCGAACACGACGGAAGAGATCAAGCAGTCTATGCAGAAGGCGAACCGCCGCCGCATGGAGTTCGCCACGCACAACCAGATCGAGTCCATGCGCCGCCGCAAGACGATGCAGAGCGATGCCCTGCTGAAGATTTCGTCGGACATCATGTCGCTCGAAAGCCGCATTGCCGTTGGTGTCGAGCTGCAGAAGACTCTGGAACTGGTGCAGAACACCCCCGAGCGTTTCGGGTCGTTGCCGGATTCGGTTCCGCGCACGGGCGAGATCGCGCATTCCTACCAGCAGTGGCTGAATGCCCAGGCCGAGAAGAATTCGCTGTTGGCCCGCTACACCGCCAACCATCCCGATGTCGTTGTGAAGGAACGGGCCGTTGAGATTTACAAGAATCAGTTCCACGACACGGTGGCACGTTCACTGGAAACCTGCAAGGCAAACTTGGACCTGATGCGTCGTCAGCTCGATCCGCTGAAGGCGCGCCAGGAGGAGATCAACAAGGAGTTGGCGGAACTGGAGGTCAAGATCGACCAGAACCAGGTTGAGCTGGAACAGCTCGATCTGGAGCGCGAGGTCGCCGACATGCAGTACAAGGCGTTGCTCAAGCGTAAGAACGAGGCGCAGCTCTCCGCCGACGAAGACACGGCTATCATCAAGCCCGTCACCCCCGCCCTTAAGCCGAACAGCCCGATCCTTCCCAATCCGATGGTGATCTTCCCCGCCGGTCCTGCCGTCGGACTGATCTTGGGCTTCCTGTTCGTCATGATGCTGGACCATCTGGAGGACAAGATTGTCGGGATCTCCGATATCGAGTCGCGCCTCCGCCTCAAGGTTCTGGCCGTCATGCCGCACGTCCGCCGCAAAAAACGCGAGCAGCTGGCGCGCTTGGTTTCGGACGACAAGTTCTCGCAATACGCCGAGGCGATCGCCGGTTTGCGCAACTTGCTGGATTCGCCCCGCTACCACGATATGTCGAAGGTGTTGCTCTGCATGAGTACGATGCCGGGCGAAGGCAAGACCGTTACGTCCTGTAGCTTGGCGCAGTCGTGTGCGCAGTCCGGACAGAAGACGCTGCTGGTCGATTTCGATATGCGCCGCCCGCGTCTGGCCCGCATCTTCGAGAAGTCGCACAAGGACTATCTCTCGCTCTCGCACAGCCTTTCGACGGGTGACGAGTCTGTCTTCGACAAATTGCCGGTCGCCTCCGGCGTGGATAAGAATTTGTCCTTGATTCTTTCCCGCGCCGCGTCCGATGTCAACCCCGCGAACATCATGGGAAGCGACATGGTGGTGCAGTTCTTCAAGTGGGCGCGCGAGAATTTCGACCGCATCATCATCGACTCCCCGCCGTTCGGTATCGTCGGCGACGTGATGACGCTGGCTTCGCTCGTCGATTCCGTAATGATCATGTGCTGTCCTGACCGGACGCGCTTCCAGCCGATCAAGCATGCCGCGCGGCAGCTTTCCGAGGCGGGTGCGCACGTCATCGGCGTGATCGTCAACGACATCGACTTCGGTCGCCGTTCCCAGTTCGGTTCTTACGACTACCATTACCGCTACTCCTACGGCGGCAGGTACGGCTACGGGTACGGATACGCGCCTGTCAAGGAGAAGTCGGCGACTCCTTCCGGAAAGGGTAAGAAATCCCCCGAGATTTCCGCCAGTACGGAGGTTGATGATGTTCCGTCTCCCGCTGTCGAAGTGGAACGTCAGGATGTCGTGGACGCCTCCATGACGGATGACGATTGATCGGTCGGGGAAGCGCCTCGCGCGAGCGGAGTGTGCTTCCGTGCGCTTCCCCGGTGTCTCGCTCTTTCCATGCTGCTTACCCATAAGTTTCGGGTTAGGTGGTTCGGTGTTTGAAGGATAGGAACTTATCCTCATTTACATTCCCGTGCGAAGAGCGGGTTGCGGACTAACCAGCTTACTTTGGTTAGCCGGCTTGACATGCTTGTCCGGCTAACGGACCGGTAAGGAAAGGATTGGGAAATGTTGGTATTCAGAGATCCTCAGAAACTCCAGCGTTGGGCGCTGAAACAGCGTGAAGCGGGTGTGCGCGTCGGACTCGTCCCGACGATGGGCTACCTGCACGAGGGGCATCTCTCGTTGATTGCCGCCGCGAAGAAGTATGCGGATGCGGTGGTCGTGAGTGTCTTCGTGAACCCGATCCAGTTCGGGCCGAACGAGGACTTCGAGAAGTATCCCCGCGATGAAAAGGCGGACTTGGCCAAGTGCCGCGCCGCCGGAGCCGCCGCCGTCTTCCTGCCGACTCCCCAGACGATGTACGCCCCCGACGCCAGCGTCCATGTGACGGAGGAGGTATTGGCGAACCGCCTTTGCGGTCTTCGCCGCCCCGGCCATTTCCGGGGCGTGTGTACGGTCGTCGCCAAGTTGTTCAACCTCGCGCAACCGAATGTCGCGGTCTTCGGACAGAAGGATTTCCAGCAGGCGTGCGTCATCCGCCGCATGGTGCGCGACTTGAACTTCCCGATTCGCATCGTCGTCGCCCCGATTGTCCGGGAACCGGACGGGCTGGCGCGGAGTTCGCGCAACACCTACCTCTCGGAAACGGAACGTCAACAGGCGGTCGGGTTGAGCCGTTCGCTCCATCTCGCGAAACGCCTCTTCCGCGAGGGGCAGACATCCGCCAAACGGATTGTCGCCCGCATGGTCAAGTCGCTGGAAGCGGACGGTCTCCAGGTCGATTACGTGGAGATCGTTGACGCGGAGACGCTGGATCCCGTCAAGACTGTCCAGAAGGGGAACGCGGTGTTGCTTGCCGTGTACGACGGCAAGACCCGTCTGATCGACAACTGCCTCTTCTCCTGACATCGGCGCCCCGGGCGAGCTGCCCCACCTGCGAGAGGATCGGAATGGCCCCGAGGATAAGATTCGTGAACCACCAACACAGAACACAGAACTTAGAACTCGGACCCGAACGGGTAGTCCGCCGCCCGCGCTCACGCGGAAATACCCGGCTTCACACGCTTACGCAGCCTCTCAGCTTTTCAGCTTCTCAGCAGGCGCGAGGCGTCCCGCTTCCCCGGCTTAACACGCTGGTGCGCCCCCCCCTGCTTCTCAGCCTCTCAGCTTTTCGGCTTCTCAGCAGGCGCGAAGCGCCCCGCTTCCCCTGTTTTTCAGCCTCTCAGCTGGCGCGAAGCGCCCGGCTTATCCTGCTCGGCCTGTTTCTGGCGGGGCGCGTCTTCGCCTTCGATTTCGACGCGGCTTGGGGACGGGTGGATCAAGCGGTCGCGCAAGGTCATCCGAGCACCGCGATCCGCGAACTGACCGAGATCGAGAAAGAGGCCGTCTCCCTTCGCGAATGGGCGCAGGCGATCCGTTGTTCCGCCGTCCGCATTCTGGTTTCCCTCGACCTCGAAAAGACCAAGATGGAGGAACTGCTTCCCGTCTTTTCCGATTTCGCAGAGGTGGCACCCGAACCGATGCGTCCGGGCTTGCAGCTGCTGGTCGCGCATCTGTACTGGACCTACTATCGCGAGAACCATTGGCGTTTCCTCCATCGGTCTGCCTCCTCCGGAGACGCGGAACGCGATCCGGCGGCATGGTCGCGCGAACGGATTCTCGCCGAGATCGAATCCCGTTTCAAGCGGGTCTTGGCTTTTGAAACCGAGCTGCAACAGGTTCCGGTCGAAACCTATGCGCCGCTGTTGCAATCCGGTGCGCTTCCGGACGCCTGTCGCCCGACGCTTTACGATTTCGCGGTCTATGACATGCTGGACTTCTACCGTCAGACCGCCTACGCCCGTCCCGCCGACACACGCTGGACGTTGAAGCCGTCCGGCGCCTGTTTCGCCTCTGCCGAGAAATTCCAGCAGTTCGTTCCCGACTCCCTGTCTGCGGAGTCCGTCCTCTTTCGCGGCATCCGCCTTCTTCAGAACCTTCTCCGTTTCCACGAGAAGGATACGGATCGGACCGCCTTTGCCGACGCGGACTTGGCGCGTCTGCAGTTTTGTTACGAGTTCGGAACGGGGCCGCGCGGGGCGAAGCAATACGCGGATGCGCTCGACCAGTTCATGTCGCGCAACCGCGCGATGGAAGTTTCCGTGCGCGCGGCCGCGCTTCGTGCGGAACTGGCCTGCGGCGGGGGGCAGGACTTCGGCTTGGCGCACTTGATCGCCTCGCGTGCCGTGGCGCGTTTCCCGGAAAGCGTGGGCGGAGTGGCCTGCCGCAAGTTGATCGAGCGGTTGGAAACGCCGTCGTTTTCCGTCCTGACGGAAGAGTCGTGGTGTGAGCCGTGGACGGAGCTGACGGTTCTGTACCGGAATTTGTCCGACATCTTTCTTCGCCTGATCCCGTTGACGCCGCGCGAGGTCATGGAACTCGCACCGGTCGAGTGGGCGCGGCTTCAGAAGCCCGCTTCCCGCTCGTGGACACAAACGCTGCCGCCGGCGAGCGATTACAAGGAACACCGGTTTTCCGTTCCGATTCCCAAGGGGATCGCCCCCGGCCTGTATGCGCTGATTGCCTCGGACGATCCGACCTTCGAAAAAAACGGAACGGGCGTTGCGGTCAGGTTGATCCACGCGGGAGATCTGGCGGTTGTCACACGTACAGACCAACCTTCGGGTTTTGTCTTGCGCGCGACGGATGGAATGCCGGTTGCGGAGGCGACCGTCCAGCTGTGGGAGGCCTCGTCGGGCGCCAAGAAATCATGGCGTGCCGTCTCCGAAACGACTAGCGATGAGAACGGCGCGTTCGACCTCGGTTCCTTCCGCAAGGATGGACGGATCGTGGCGTGGACGACGGACGGACGGTGCGCGTTCGCCCCCTTCGAGTCGTCCTGGAGACGGGAGAAACGCAAGACGGCGGGAGAGCAGGTCGCGCTTTTTGCCGACCGGGCCGCGTACCGTCCCGGCGAAACGGTTTCCTTCTCCGGCGTCTGTTACGTTTCAAATCCCGACAAGGATCAGTTCCATGTTCTCTCCAACCGCACGGTTTCCGTTTCCTTGACGAATCCGAAAGGCAAGGGGATTGCGTCGCTGAAACTGGAGAGCGATGCCTACGGCGTCATTCACGGGGCGTTTCAGTTGCCGGAGAAGGAGGTCGGCACCTTCTCCCTGCGCGTGGAGAAACAATCCGTCGCGATTCCGGTGACGGAAAGCGCGGGCGAGAAGTTCGCCGTTCGTTTGCGTGTCGCCCAGAATGAAATCCGCTTCGGCGATCAGGTGCTCGCGGAAGGGATTGCGGAGACGGCCGGGAAACTGCCCCTTGCCGATGCCAAGGTCGCGTGGCGTGTCATGGTCGGCAAATGCGGAGCCGCGCCGGGGGGAGAACAGGTGATTGCAAGCGGGGAAATCATAACCGATTCGCGTGGGCATTTCCCGATTCTCTTCACGGCGGAAACGGATGCGGATGGAAAACTCGGCGAAAAGGATGTGTACCGGTATCGCGTGGTTGCGGAGGTGACGGATCGTTCCGGCGAAACGCACTCCGCCGACTGGTCGTGCCGCGTCGCCTCCGCGATGTGGGAATCGGATGTCACGGTGGATGAGTACACGCTTTCCGATCGCCCCGTCTCGTTCCGCGTCGCGGTTCGGCAACTGAACGGCGGCGGTGTCGGCACGAAAGGGCGGCTGCGGATTTTTACGGTGCGGACGCCCACCCGCGTTCATCGCGATCCCTTGCTGACGGACGAGGAACGGTTGGTCGTTCCCGATTTGGCGGAGGAGGATGCCGCCAGCCGCGACTGGGAGATGTGGAAGGAGCAGGACGAGATCGCGTCGCAGCAGATTGCGACCGATGCCAACGGCCTCGCCAAGGGAAGCGTCCAGCTCCCTCCCGGAATGTATCGCTTCTCGTTCGAGACCAGCGACCACGCGGGAAAGCGCGTGGCCGCGCAAAAGACCTGCGCGGTTTTTGACAAGGCGGCGAAACGCATGGCGTTTCCCGTGTCCGACGTTCTCGCGGTCGAAAAGCGGGAACTCGCTCCGGGCGATACGCTTCGTTTCTTCTGGGGAACGGGATATCAGGACGCCCGTTTCTACACCGCGCTTCTGAAAGACGGCGCGAAACTCTTCGAGCGGTTCAATACACCGGGATGCTCGCAGGAATGCTTCGAGTTCCCGATCGACGACGCGATGTGCGGCGAACTCTTCCTGGTCACCTGCTTCGTTCGGGAAAACCGTATCTATACGCGTCGGGAACGAATTTCGGTGCCGTACAGAAACAGGCGACTTTCGCTTCGGTGGGAACGCTTCTCCTCCCGCCTCGCCGCCGAGGAAGAGGTGGACTGGGCGATTCGGGTTTCCGACGCGAATGGTGCGCCGGTTGCCGCCTCCGTGACCGCCACGATGTACGACCGTTCGCTCGACGCCGCTTCGCCTTTGGCGTGGCCTCGTTTCCAAACGCCGTTTGCGGCGGAAGAAACGAAACGTGCGGCGGAGTCCGTGCGCTTCTCGTTCGGCAACGGTCGTGCGTCTCTCGAAAACACCTGGAAACGCGAGAGTCGTGAGGAACCGGAGGAATCGGACACGCCGCGTTACCGGCAATGGCGACGGGAGATCGTGCCCCGTTGGGAGGATGCTTCTTTCGGCGGGGTGAGATCGCGACTGCTGCGTACGCGCCTGTTGAGAAAGGGAGGCGCGGCAAAGCCCGAGCCAACCCCAACGGGAGTCTCCCCGCTTCACTTGGCGACAGCCGCACGTTCCCGCGTGCCCTTGCCGGAACCATCCTCGTCCGTCCTCCCTGTCGGCAGATCGACGCGGCAAACCGCATGCTTCTTCCCCGCCGTGCAGACCGATACCAACGGCGTGGCGACCTTGTCGTTCAAGGCGCCGAAGAGTTTGACCGCTTGGCATCTCCGTCTGTTTGCGCATGATTCGCAACTGCGGTTCGCCGAACTGGATGACGCTTCGATCGTCACGCGCCGCGAACTGTCGGTGCAGGGGCTGCCGCCCCGTTTCGTGCGCGAACAAGATCATCTCTTCTTCTCCGCCCGTGTCACCCATGATTCCGAAAACGCCCGGCACGGTATGGCGCGACTGTTTGTGGAAGTGCGCGGTGCGGATGGGGAGGTGCGGTCGGAAACGCTTCTCGCTCCCGCCGTACAGAAGTTCCGTCTGGATGCGCAGGGTACGGCGCAGGTCGAATGGCATTTGCAGATTCCGGACGGTGCGACCGGCATCACCTATCGCGTGACCGCCGAGACGACGGATCGTTTCCGCGACAGCGAGGAAGGCGTCATTCCCGTCTTGTCGCGACAGGTGACGGTGCGGGAATCATTCCCGTTGCCCGCCGCCGGAGAGGAGTCCCGCCGGTGCGAGTTCATGCCGCTGGTTGCCTCGCTGGAGTCGCCCACCTTGCGGCATTCAGGGTTGACCGTACAGGGTGTCGTCTCACCCGTCAAATACGCAATGCGTTCTCTCGCGGATCTTCTGGACGCGCCCTGCGAAAGTGCGGAAGAACTGTTCGCGCGCGCGTTCGCGGCGGCGGTATGCGAGGCTGACGCGAAGAGGTCGGGTACGAACGCGCTTTCCCGCGCCGATACGCTTCGCCTAGTCCGGATCCGCGAGGAGTCGATGCGGGGCTTGGCGGGACTACAGGTTTCCGGCGGGCTTTGGCCGTGGCTTTCGGGCGGAGAGGAAAATCTGGATGTTTCGCTCTCCATCCTCTCCGGCCTCGTCCGGTTGCAACGGCTGACCGGCGAGAAGTATCCGATCCTTCGTTCCGCGTTGCCGCAGCTCGACCGCAAGATGCGGGAAGTCACCCAGTCGCGCGGGCGACGGGGGGATGAAACGCGGCCCTTCACCGAGGCGATGTATCTGTACGTCCGCGCTTCTTCCCTCGCCGATGTACCGATGGACGCCGAACAGAAACAATACTGGGAGCGGATGCTGGCGGAGGCACGGGAAACGTGGAAGGAAATGGAGGTTGTCGATCGAACGCTGGTGGCACTGGCATTCCATCGGATGGGGGATCGAGAGCTGCCGCCGCTGATTCTCCAGTCTTTCGCGGATGCCGTGCGTACACGGTTGCCTGACTTGAACATTTCTTGCGTCCCGGTGGCAAGGATGCTGGAGGCGTATCTCGAACTCGCGCGGGATGGAGGCGCGTGGAAGGAATGTCTGACATGGTTGCTTCTCCATCGCGGAGAGTCGGGGTGGGGAAGCGCACGAGAAACGGTGGAAGCTGCCGCCGCGATTCTGCTGACGGGGCAACGGACGGATTCGGGTTCCCTTCCGCTTCCGGAACTCAAGCTGGGCGCGCGAAACGTGACCTGGCGGGATGCGGAGAACAATGGGGTCTCCGAGGAACGGATACCCGCGTCCGAAGTCTCTTCCGAAATGGGCAACATCACGTTACGCGGGCGGAACAACGGGGCGTCTGCCCCCGCGATGATTCATTGGAACTATCGCGAAAATCCGGAGTCGATTCACAGGGACGGGAAACCGCTATTCTATCTGCGGAAACGCTTCGGCATACGGGATCGTGTGACGGGCGATCTGATGCCCGTGCGGGATGTACTCGAACCGGGGACGGAAGTGGTGGTTTGCCTGGATTTCGAATCCGTCACTTCCTTGCGCTACGTGAGACTGCACGATGACCTCCCCGGCGGCGTGAGGTGCGAGGAACTCCCCGGAATCCGCCGGCAGAACGGATTGACCTACGAACAGCGTGTACACGAGACAGACACGGAGTTCTATTTCGAGAACTTGCCGAGCGGTGCCTTCCGCATCGACTACACCTGCCGGGCGGATCAATGCGGTCAATTCCAGGGAGGCAACACCTGGATCGAATGTGCGGCACGGCTCGAAACACGCGTGTACAATTCGGACGCCGCCCAACTCCCCAATCTCCTCATCGATCGCAAGCAGTAGGCTCCGCCGCCGCTTCCAAGTTTGAAGCTGTGAGCGGGACGCGCCCCGTCGCGACCGCTGCGTAGCGACGGCGCCCTCGCCGTCGGCTTCTCTCACGCGGAGTGCGAAAGGGGGACGCGTTTTTTTATCGCACGCGGAGACGCGGAGGCGCGGAGAATGGGAGGGACGCGCCCCGTCGCGACCGCTGCGTAGCGACGGCGCCCTCGCCGTCGGTTTCTCTCACGCGGAGGTGCGGGAAATGGGACGCGTTTTTTGTCTCGCGCGGAGACGCGGAGGCGCGGAGAATGGGAGGGGAGCGCTTGTCGCGACCGCTGCGGAGCGACGGCGCCCTCGCCGTCAGTTTCCCTCACGCGGAGACGCGGGAAATGGAGCACGGTTTTCGCTTCACCCATTTGGTGAAGAATCGATCCCTTCTTATTCTCTTTCCAAACCTCGCTCGATTCTGCAAAACACCTCAATTTTCGGCCCGCTTCTCAGCCTCTCAGCTTCCCCGCTTCTCAGCTGGCGCGTAGCGCCATCAGTGGCTCTGCGTGAGAACCCAAACGAGGAATCTAGGGTAAAAGGAACAGGGAACGTTCCAATCGCTGACATCAGAAGGATCAGCGGAGAAAAACAGGTGTGCCGCCCCCTAAAATTCGGCGAATTCCATTGACAGTCCTCGTGGTTTTCTGCTTTAATAATAACGACACCTAAAGTTAAGGATGGATCTGCATGACGAGACAAAGCCTCTTTCGCCCCCTGTTCGCGCTGGCCGTCTTCGCCGCCGTGTTGTTGCCCGCGCCGCCCTGCCTCGCGACGGCCGCGCCGGGGCTTCTCGCCGAGTACTTCGACTTCGTGGACACGCCGCTGACCGACTTCCCCGACCTTTC
>JAFSTA010000079.1 GCA_017450695.1 Kiritimatiellia bacterium
ACGGCGCGGCAGACTCTCACCCGTCAACGCCGCCGTGTGCAGGGTTGAAGTTCCGGAAACAACCACACCGTCCAAGGGAATCCGTTCACCGGGATTGACGACAATCACGGAACCGACCTCCACCTGAGACGGCTCGCACGTCCCTGTCTGATCGCCCCGTTCAACGGTCGCCCGTTCCGGACGGATCTTCATGAGAGAAACGATGTTGCGTCGGCTCTTTCTGTCCGCATACCCCTCGAACAATTCGCCGATCTGATAGAAGGTGAGAACCGCGACACCCTCCGCACACTCGCCCATTGCGAATGCACCGATGGAAGCGACCGACATCAGAAAATTTTCATCCAGCAGTTTCCCCTGGACAATCCCCTCGCCCACCTCCCGGAAAATATCGTATCCCACGCAAAGCAAAGGCAAGAGAAACAAGGCACGAGACACCCATGCGTCAAGCGCAACACCCCACATCGGCAACAGGCACAAGACAACCACGGCCAAAATCGCCGCAACGATACGTATGACCTTCACACGGGGACTCTGTTCTTCCTCCTCGTGTTCGCATCCACCATGACCGCAACAGCCGTGGACACCATGCTCTTCCTCTCGATCATCCATACGGAACTCCAAAACACGAACGTATGAACATTTGTTCATGCGTTTGAGACAAGAATACAGAAATCCATCCCGTATGTCAAGAGACGGCTTTGGTGGGGAGCGTGGTTAGGTGAAATGGTTAGGTGGTGGTGCGGTGGTTAGGTGGTGCGGTGGTTGGGTGGTTAGGTGGTTGGAGTGGTGCGGTGGGGGGGGCGGGGTTGGGGGTGGGACATCTAGGACTTATGGGACATCTGCGACATACAAGCCTACCGCCTACCTTTCTTCCCTCGCTTCTCAGCCTCCCCGCTTCTCAGCTTCTCAGCCGGCGCGAAGCGCCCCTAATCACCGTTCGAGCATGATGGCGCGGAATGTCTCGATATCGTCCTTGGAAAATCCGCAGGAGAGCACGTAGGCCTCGATGCGTTCGTTGAGGGTCGCGCCTTTGTACTTTGCGAACACCTTCATCAGCGCCGGCCAGTGCTTGTCGCTGGGGGACGAACCAGTCGCCGTCCACGTGTACACCCAGTCGCGGTAGAGCAGGTCCTCATCGACACCGAGAAGTCCGTTGAGAATGGTTGCCAACGATCCGGTCCTGTCCGCGCCCGCGATGCAGTGGAAGACGATCGGGTAGTTCGCCTTGTCGAGGAAAACCCGAAAGCCCTTCGCGAACGCCTCGCGTCCGGAGGAAGTGTCCATGCTGCCGTAATTGGAGGAAGAGATGCGTACCCAACGCACCTTGTCTCCGAGAGGCGAGCCAGTCATACCGAACACCTCAGGGTCACTGCGCAGATCGAGGTCCGTCTTGATTCCCAGGTCGTTGAGGAGATGCGATTTTCCTTTTTCCGTCAGGCGCGTGATTCCAGGACCGACCCACTGTTCCCGAGGCAAGGTCGTCTTCGTGCCTTTGTCGCGGTAGTGCGCATTGTGGTTCAGTCCCGAAGAACGGAAAACAAGTCCTCTGCGTACGACCTTGCCGCCCAGTCCGGGAAGGCCGCCGAGGTCACGGGCGTTCGGAACACCTTCCCACGTGACGACGCGCGCAGCAATCTGCGGATCTTCGGCAACCCCCTTCTTCACGTTCGACCCCTTCTCCAAATTGGCGTTGGGCACATCCGGGTACGGCAAGGTGAAGTTGAACCACTTGTCATCTTTCCAGTAGCGGAGACTGTGAACGAGTTCGCCCCCGCGCTGACAATCAATCGTGTAACACCGGACCGCGCGTTCGGCGGGGATGAACCGGAAGAGACGCAGATGCGGCGAACCGCAGTCGTACATCAAAGAATACACCATGTTCCCGTTCACGCCCTGTTCATCGACGCGCGTGACGCTGATCATCCCCTGGTCGCCGGAAACAACGAGAAAGACGTTGGCATGACGAGAGGAGAGTTTGTTCCAGATCGACTTGCCGGAATTCCCTTGGTTTTTCCCGTGACACTTCATCCACTTGATCCGGCCCAAAATCGAGAGGTCGGGTTCATAACTCCAGGGATCTTTCCCCGCCTCCTTCAGCGCATTGCTCTCGTTGTAAAACTTCCTGCCGTCTTTCGCCTCCATCGCGCCGAGATCCTGATGGGTGGCGATGATGGCATGACGATCGGCGTATTTCGACAGCATTTGATTTCCCCATTCGAGAACCGGATCGGGAGCGTTGCATTCCAGGTGGAGAACGACAAACTTTTCGCCGCCATTCTCAAAAAGGCAGCAGGAGTTGGCGTTGTCGCCGGAGGAGAAAAATCCCTCGGGACTCTGGAATCCGGCAAATGTTCCCGCGTACCAGGCGTTCTTGGAAAAACGGGATGCCGGGAAATAGCGACGGAAGAAAGCGGTATCACCCGAAGACTTCATATCATGGTTCCCGGGCACGATCGCGTAAGGAACAACGCCGTCCAACCTGGACATGAGGTTCGAGGCGAAAGTCCACTGGAAGTCGTTGTTCATGTCCGTGATGTCGCCCGTGTGCGTCACGAAACGGATGTTCTCGTTCGTCACATTCGCGGCGATCCACTCGACAATCGCGGTGAATTTTTCATTGCTCGTCGGCCCCACTCCGGGTGCCCTCCCCCGCTTCGTATGACGTCCCTCCCCGTCGTATCCCTGGGTATCAGGGATGACTGCGTAGGTAAAGGCGCCGTCGGGCAACGGCGGCAACTTCTCCGCCGAAACGGATACGGTGAACGAAAACAGGAAAACGGCCAGGTAGGCCACAAAACAAGGCAAGCAACAGAAATCCGTTCGGTTTGTCATCATCGACTCCACGCAAGATAGAACAGTCCCAACTCCCCGGCGAGACCTACACACGCCTCGGCCTTCGGGGGAACCCAGAGAGGCTAGCATTTCCCCAATTTCGCGTCAAGAGGCGAATCAAGGGAAGTTGGAGGGCGCTGTGCGCCAGCTGAGAAGCGGAGAGGCTGAGAAGCGGTGGCATTCGGGGAAGCGACACTCTTGTCGCTTCACGCGGGGTTTAGTTTTTTCCACGCTGAACCGGGAGGGGCGCGCCCCGTCGCGACCGCAATGCCTCACACGCTTAACCTGCCAACTGATCGGCAAGGCTGGGATTGGGAAACAACAGGAACAACATCGAGAACAACTTGAATCGGAACGGCTCGCAACCGCCCGCGAGTTGTCTATCCGTTGTTGAAGTTGTTGTCCTTCCTCCTCTCTGGTGTTCTCCGCAATCAGCGAAGGAGGAAGCCCGTCCTACTCGCCTTGTAAGAGCGAGAAGAATGTAACGGCTGCATTGTGAATTCCGTGCAGGATCATGGCGGTCACAAGGTAGGGTGTGGCTACTGCGGCGGAAAATCTGCCGCAACCATCCCGGGACTTTCGCCATGCCTTGGTCAACCCACAGGCGGAAACGATTGTACAGCCGACATGTACGGCAGTACAGACGAACAGGCGATAGAGAATGATCCAATCCAGAAGTTTGAACTTGGGAAGATACACGAAAAAATAAAGGAGATTTTCGATGGACGCGAAGACGAACGCTGAAACCAGGCAGGACAAGAAGATCGTGGAGGCATATCGGAAGCACCAAGGTTTCTTTTCCAGCCACATCATGGGCAGGATGATTTTGGCCATTTCTTCCACGACTGGTGCCCCGACAACCATGGCGAGCACCCCGAGACCAATCTCCCCTTTGGCAAATGTGCAGATAACGGCGAAGATCCCAGATGCAAGGCAAAGCACGAGAAATCGTAATGCGTTCCCGTTGCACGGAGGATTGGTCCAACACTCTTGCAACTGCTGGTTTTGGCGGAGCCTGTCCAATTCCGCCTCGCGCATGCCGATCAACGCAGCCTCGTCGCCAATGGCATCCGCGCCGTTGTCCTCTGCGCGAGAGGTGCCAGCGAGTGCAGGTTCGTCTTCAATCCCGCTTGCCATGTCAGTTGCCCTTGCGGCACCAGGCCGTGCCGGAAACGATCGCGACAGCCATATTGGCTCCGCGTTTTCCCTTGGGTGCAGATGCATTCCCGCCGATATCCGCGCAGTCGTATCGCAGGTTGCAGATGGCATCGAATCCGAGACCTCTCGCCTGTTCTTTCATCCGTAGCAATGCTTCGCGCCTCGCCCTTTCGAAAAGGCGTGAGTATGTTTTGGATTCGCCTCCAACGATATTCTTGAGGGCGAAAATCCAAGACTTGAATGCGTCACTGGCGATGACCGCTTCTCCGCTAACGAGTACACACGGACTGTTGGATGCGGAAAAGCCAGGCGGCGTACGCATGGATGTCACTTCGATGTATTGAAGTTCTTCTTCGCGCTTACGCAACGCACTTTCGTGACTGCTTTCGGAGATGCCGCCGATGAGCCAACCGACACCTATTAACAGTACGGGCAAGCCGACATAAATGGCCAGTGTTAAAATGGTCGCTTCGCTCTGTTTGTCCATCGTGTTTTCCTTCGGGAGCGTTATTCCGCAACGACCGCTGTTCCATAGGCCATCATCTCGGATGCGCCTGCTGTAATGGCACTCGTTGAGAAACGGACGTTGATGATGGCGTTCGCACCAAGAGCTTCCGCCTGCGCGATCATCCTGGACATCGCCTCGCGTCTGGATTCGGTCAGGAGTTCCGTGTATCCCTTGAGTTCCCCGCCGACCATGTTTTTAAGGCCAGCGGCAATGTCGCGTCCGATGTTCTTTGCCCGAACCGTGTTGCCTTGGACAAGTCCCTTCACTTCGACAATGGATTTTCCCGGTATGATCTCCGTGTTTACAACTACCATCTTGCTCTCTCCATTCAAACCAGCTTCATCTTGCGCACGCAATACCTTCGTCGCGAGTCCTGGATTGGCGACACCCGCCGAGTCATCTCAGACGACAAGATCCATCACGTGTTGCAAAGAAAGTTTATTGGATTCCGTTTCGGGTGTAAAGCGGTCTTTTTGCGTTTCAGCTATCAGTTAACCAGTCAGCACTCAGACCACGCTTAGCACAGGAATGGAAATGAGGCGGGACTCTTCGCGCCAGCTGAAAAGCTGAACGGTTGTGAAGCTGAGACGCGAAAGGAAGGCAGCAGGATCGCCTCACGCAAAGGCGCGAAGAACGCAGAGCGGAAGAAGTCGGTCAATCGGGGAGGCGGCACTCTTGCCGCTCTTGCGTGGCAACTGAACGGAATGAAGCGGCAGGAGTGCCGCTCCCCCGAATCGTTCACTGATTGCGGAGAACACCCGAGAGGAGGAAGGACAACCACTTCAACAATGGACAGACGACTCGCTAGCGGTCGTCGCGCAACCGCGCGACGGTTCCCATCCGGCTCGCGGTTGCGAGCCGTCCGAATTCAAGATGTCCCAAGTTGTCTGTGTTGTTTCCAAATCCCAGCCTTGCCGATCAGTTAGCCGGTTCCGCGTGTTCCGCAATGAGGTCGCGACGGGGTGTGCCCCTCCCCTACAGCTGGCGCGGAGTATCGGCTACCAGCTTAACCGATGATTTCCCCTATCTTAAACCTATCTAAAACCGAATTGACATTTGGTTCTTGAGGGGGTAAACTGGATTCCGTCTTTTTTGAAATCGATGGCGGATGTGGAGTGCCTTCCGCATCTCGTACCTGTAAGGAGAAAAACATGGCAAAGAAAATCATGGTTGACGGCAATACCGCCGTTGCACAAATCGCCTTCGCCTGTAGCGAAGTCGCCGCTATCTACCCGATCACGCCGTCCTCGCCGATGGCAGAAACGTGCGACGAGCTCGCCGCCCACGCGAAGACGAACATCTGGGGATCGATTCCCTCGATCGTCGAGATGGAATCTGAAGGCGGCGCCGCCGGCGCGGTACACGGCTCGCTCACGACTGGCTCGCTCACCACGACGTTCACGGCTTCGCAGGGGCTCCTGCTGATGATCCCGAACATGTACAAGATCGCGGGCGAACTTACCCCGACCGTGTTCCACGTCTCCGCGCGTTCGCTCGCGTGCCAGGGACTCTGCATCTTCGGCGACCAGGGCGACGTGATGGCGTGCCGCCAGACGGGCTTTGCGATGCTCTGCTCGAACTCCGTGCAGGAAGCGCACGACATGGCGATGGTTGCCCACGCGGCGACACTCGAAGCGCGCGTTCCCTTCCTCCATTTCTTTGACGGCTTCCGCACCTCCCACGAAGTCCAGAAGATCGACGAGATCCCGATGGAGACGATCCGCGCGATGATCGACGACAAGTACGTCGAGGCTTTCCGCAAGCGTGCGCTCGACCCCGAACATCCGACGATGCGCGGCACGGCGCAGAACCCCGACATCAACTTCCAGGGACGCGAGAGCTGCGAGAAGTACTACGTGGCGACCCCCGCGATCGTCCAGAAGTACATGGACAAGCTCGCCGAGCTGACGGGCCGCAAGTACAAGCTTTACGATTACGTGGGCGCGCCCGACGCCGAATACATCACGATCGCGATGGGTTCCGGCTGCGACACGCTGCACGAGACGGTCGAAGCGCTCCTCAAGGAGGGCAAGAAGGTCGGTCTCATCAAGGTACACCTCTACCGTCCGTTCTCCATGAAGGATTTCGTCGCCGCCATCCCGGCGACGGTCAAGTGCATCACGGTGCTCGACCGCACGAAGGAACCCGGCGCGAACGATCCTCTCTACCTCGACGTCTGCGCCGCGATCGGTCAGGCCAAGCAGGACGGCATCATCTCCTTCGCCTACCCGAAGGTGCTCGCCGGCCGCTACGGCATCGGATCGAAGGACTTCACGCCGCAGATGTGCAAGAAGATCTACGACAACATGCTTGAGGCGAAGCCGCTCGACCACTTCGTCGTGGGTATCGTCGATGACGTCTCCGGCCGCTACCTGCTCGGCGACGACTCGTTCGTCGTGCCGAAGGGCGACCGCAAGGAATGCATGTTCTGGGGCCTCGGCGCCGACGGCACGGTGGGCGCGAACAAGAACTCCATCAAGATCATCGGCAACTACACCGAGAACTTCGCGCAGGGCTACTTCGAGTACGACTCCAAGAAGTCCGGCGGCGTGACGATCTCC
>JAFSTA010000080.1 GCA_017450695.1 Kiritimatiellia bacterium
CAGATTCTTAAGCAGGTTCTACAGGATGATCGTCAACGGAACGGAAGGAGAAACAGAATGAATGCAAGAAAACTTGTTGTAGCAGGGCTTGTCGGAATGGCGCTGCTCGTCGCGTTCGCGCAACTGGGAACCGCGAGGTTTTCGGCTGTCGTTGTGGACGAAAAGACGGGCGAGCCCATGTCGGGTGTCCCTGTAATCGGAGTCTTCGAAAACCACTATCTGCGATGGGAGAACGCCTCCGAGGAAATCGTCCAGAGATTGGTGAGCGACAAAAGGGGGCGGTGTCGCTTTTCCGGCAAGACGAATTGCGGAGAGGCCGCCGTCCGTGTCAGGAATTACGCCGGGTACTACGATTCGGAGATATTGGAGATCCCCTACACCAATACGGACTGTGTCGTGAGACAGCCCGTCTGGGAACCGGACAACATGGTTGTGACGTTGAAACTGCAAAAGGTTGAGCACCCCATCCCGCTTTTTATGAAGCTGGCAAGCTTGAAAACAGAAAGCGGTAAAATCACGAATAACCAGTCGAAATTTTCCTATGATCTTCTTCAAGGAGCCTGGTTACCGCCATTCGGCGACGGGAAGCATGCAGACATTGAATTTGTCTGCTTACAACGCGAACGGCTTGAAGACGGAAAGAATTTCAGTCATACCGCGCCTCGTTATAGAAATTCAGTGCGAGTTGAGTTCTGCGGTGAGGATAATGGAATCTGCACGATGCCCACCACATCGGCGACGCTTAAGGTGAGAACTGCGCCAGCAGGCGGATATGAAAAATGCGTGACCATTTGGCGGCAACGGTCTGCGGGATTGAATGCGACGGAGGGGATTGACAAGAGCAGAAACTACTGCTTCCGCATACGGGCAAAACGCGATGAAGAAGGGAATATCGAGGAGGCGTACTATGGCAAGATATACGGCGACATCGAACTTCGCCACGAGTATGATGGCGATATTCCAAATATTACAGGTGTAAAATTCCGGTACTACTTCAACCCCACTCCGCTTGACAGAAACCTTGAATGGGACACGAAGAACAACCTCAGCCCGGTCAAGCCGCGTACCGAAACCCGGTGGAGCTGCATGCCATAGACGGATACTTCACGCCATGAACCCGCACTGGAAAGGATGCCGAAGAATGAACCTAGATTCTTCGTTTGGGTTCTCACGCAGAGCCGCTGGGGTCGCAGAGGAGCCTGTCGAAAACAGCGGTTTTTGATGAGCAAGCGGGATTCGCGAAGCGAAAGGAAGGGTACGATCTTTCACCAAACGGGCGGGAACCGGTCGGGGCGAAATCCGGCCGCGACGAAGCGCGGCCCTCCCAATTCGGGCAATGAGGACGTTGCCCTTCCCGTTCTCCGCCTCTCTGTGAGAATCAGTTGACAGGTTGGCATGTTCAGCATTGCGGCCGCGACGGGGCGCGGCCCTCCCAAACGACGAATCCATGTTCCTTTCGGTACCGGGAGTTTGGGAGGCTTGGAGAGCTGCCGTCCCATGTCTCCAAAACTCCAAGACTCCCCGTAGCGAAAGCAAGTTCCGCACTGCCGAAACGGCCTTAACAACCGAGCCACCCTGCCTATCACTTCATTGTTCACAAATCACAATTCCATTTCAATTTGTATTTGTGGCAATGATGACAATTGTGCCAATTGTGAACAATCGGAGAAGTTACCTTCATTTACATTCCCGTGCGAAGCGAGGGCGGTGGGCGAACCACCGAACCACTTAACACGCCGAACCTGCCAGCTTACACGCAACGGCTGTTTCGGGGGGGGCGGACTGAAAAAACGGCGTTTTGACGAGTGAACAGATTTTACCTATTTTTTTGCAGATTTTACCAGCACGAAAATCAGAAATGTGGTATAGTAGTGATACTTTGATTCACGGATGAGTGGAAAGGAGTTCAAAAATGAAGAGTTGTGGTTTGAATTTTTCGGTGTTGTTTGTTGTGTTTGCGATGGCAACTTCGGCGGTTGCGCGCACGGTTTCCGTCGCGTCTGTTGACAGCGAGACGGGCGCCGTCTCGCTGGAGTTCTCGGAGGCAGAGCCGGGTGACGGCGCGAAGGCTCTGGTCGCCGCGTGGTCTCCGTCCGACATCGGGAACGCGGTGACGAACGCGCGCGAAACGATTTCTGTCGGCACCGTTGCCGCCGCCGATACGACGCGGACGTTCGTGGTTCCGTCGGCGTGGCGGAACAAGGCGGGCTTCGTGCGCTTCTTCCTCCTGGCGGACGTGCCGCCCTACGACGCCCGCCTCACCTACATCCGTTCCGACTCGAACGCCCCGTGGATCGACACGGGATTCGTGCCGACCACGAACAGCGATGTGCGCGTGACGCTCGCCTCCTCGAACAGCCAGCTCGTGCCATTCGGTATCGGTTCTCGCTGTTACCTCTTCGCAGCGAATCTGAACGAGCGGACATCATACTATTGCGGGTTCATGGGACCGGGGTCTGCTGTCGGCGTTTCCACCGCGTCCGCTCCGGCCGGCAGGGGAAAGCACGAGCTTCGCATCTGCGCGAAGGGCGCGTTCATCGACGGCATTTGCTACTACGCCTTTAATCCGGCTGACGTCTATCTCGAAACCCCGTACCGGGTTTCGCTCTTCGGACGCATTGTGGACGGCGCGATTCAAAACGCGCGCATGGGCGGCTGCACGATGTACGCGGCGCAGATTTTCGAGGGCGGCGAGATCGTGCGCGACTACATTCCCTGCCTGAAGGACAACGTGGCGACGCTCTACGACCGCAAGAACGGTACCTTCTGCGTCAACGCGGGAAGCGGCTCTTTCACGATGGGCGACGAGATCGGTCCCGACGCGGAGGATTGCGGCGGCGTGGAGTCCGCCTCGGACGCGATCGCGTTCGGGCCGGAACTCGCGATCTCTGCCGTCAACGTCGGTGCGGCGGAGATGACGGTGACGCTGACGGGGACGCACGACGAGGGCGTCCTTTACGCGGTGGCGGACACGGCGGACCGGGGAATGTCGTTCACCAACTGGGCGCACAACGTCTTCCTCGGAAAGGTGGCGGCAGGTGCGACCTCGGTGACGGCTTCTGTACCGGGGACTTGGTTCGTCAACGGGTATCAGGTTCGCGTCCTCTGGCGTTCGGCTGCGGACTTCCCGTTTGACTACGAAGTCGAATGGCTCTACTCTGCCGGTTCGGCGTGGGCGAACACCGACATAATCCCGACCGAATACACGAAAGTCGCGGTGTGCGGCAAGTCGCCGATAGACGTCTGTCTCTTCGGACTGACCCAGTATTTCTTCCTCTTCCCCAACGGTGACAACAAGTTTTATTACGGTTTCTTCGGAATTTCGGGAAACTTCGCGGTGGGCAATTACAATCCCATGTCCGCATTCCGTACTTACACGCTGGGGGCGGACGGAGTGGAGATCGACGGGACACAGATTGCCGATTTTTCGGGACAGGCAACAACCTACACGAAAATGCACAAGGCTTGCCCAATCTTCTACCGGCGCGATTCCGGGAATGGCAATCTCACGAAAACCGGTACCGCCTGGGTCAAATGGGCGAAGGCCTGGGAGGGCGGTCGGCTGGTGCGCGATTTCGTGCCGTGCGTTTCGAACGGTGTGGCGTATCTGTACGACCGGGTCCATCGCGAATTTGCTCCGAGCCAGAGCGCGGCTGCGTTCGAGCCGGGCGAGACCGTTGTCTCTGTGACAGACGAGGATGTCGTCTCATGGTCTGACGCGGTCAGTGCGGTTACCCCCTCCGCCACATGGGACGGGGAAGGCGGCGCGGACACCTCCTTCGCGAAGGAGGAGAACTGGAACGGAGACACCCTTCCCGATTTCGTCAACGGTTCCTCGATGCTGACCTTCGCCACGGGCGGATCAGCCGCGCAGATTCCGTCCACCGGCGCCTTCGTCGGCGGCATCCGTTTCGACACGGCGAACGATTTTTCGTTCACGGCCGCTTCCGAAGGTATTCTGTCGCTCGGGGGGGGGGGTATCGTGTTGGCTGACCGTTCCGTCTCGTCAACTTGGCGGATGCACGACCTGAACCTGCCGATCACGTTGGTCGCCGACCAGACATGGAACCTTTCCACGGTACCGCAGCAGCGTATCCGCGTACTGGGGAACCTCGGCGGGACTTCCACCCGCACGCTCACCGTGACCGGCAACGGTTGCCTCTCTATTTACTCCACCAATGACTTCGCGGGTAACGTGGAGTTGGCGGGCGGCGTCATGAAGGTCTTCTCGAAGCAGCGTCCCTTCGGCTCCGGCGCGGAAGGCGGCGAGATTATCATCGACCAGTCGAAAGGCGCGACGCTGGAGATGTGGGGCGCCGTGATCGACAAGCCGATCCGGCTTACCAGCTCGTCTTCCGCGACTTCCGGAGCATTTTCCGCCAGACCCGGATACGGTGACAGTGCGATCACCGCGCCGATTTACCAGACCGGATCCGATCGTTTCGCGGTCTATCAGGAACCTGGCACGACCCTGACGCTCAGCGGGGGCGGCACCTTCACTGGCCCGGTGATGTTCTATCCTGAAAGCACGGCAGTTCGGAAACTTGTGATCGAGGGAAACCCGATTATCCAGCAGAAGCTGAGAGACAGGAGCAAGGCGTTCAATTTCCACGGAAAGACGGAGCTGCACCTGAAGAGCCAAGGGAATCGGATGTACATCGAACTGGGCGGCGCGCAATCCGGAACCGGCAGCTCGTTGCACTGCTGGACGAACGACGTGCTGAACCACCAGTGCGACATCATTCTCGGCTACGGCAGTACGCTGGATCTCCACGGGTTCGACCAGCAGGTCGGCGACCTCCTGGCCGGAAGCGCGGGGCGTATCCGCAGCGACGAACCCGTGTCGCTACTTGCCTACTATGAAGACGGGATTACGTGGGGCGTGAACAGCGGAATCGACGGCGCCGTCTCGTTCCGGAAGAGCGGTCCCAAGCAACTCACCATGAACGGGACGAGCACGAGTACGGGAACCCTGATCGCTTTCGCCGGACCGCTGGTCATTGGCGAGACGGGCGTCTGGCAGGGAACGAACGTGTGCGTCGGTTTCGAGAACAGCAACCGGCATCCGAGCCTTCGCCTCACGCACAACAACTGCTTCGCCAACGGCCGCAAGACGATCCTGACGATGACCACCACCGACGGGTCGATCGGTTTCTCCACGGATGCCGGCGCGGCACGTACGCCCGAACTGATTCTCGACGAAGGCGTCAAAGTCCTCGTCCGCGAGGCCATCGTTGACGGACAGCATCTGGCGAGCGGCACCTGGGGAGGCGCGGAATCCCCGGCAGCCCACAAGGACAACACCTACTTCAGCGGCAAGGGCGTCCTCAACGTCATCGGACAGGGGTTGATCATCACGATCCTCTGATCACGCTTCGCCGCTTTCACGAGGTGTGAAAAAGGATTCGCGACAAACTCAGAACCCAGAACTGAAAAACTCAGAATATGCGGCATCAGCCGCTTCAGGAGAACAAACATGAGAATGCCGTTGTTGCTGGATACGAAACGAATGGCGATCTGGGATGGACCTGGGATGCGCACCACCTTCTTCGTGAAGGGGTGTCCGCTCCGTTGCATCTGGTGCCACAATCCGGAGTCGATCGATCCGAAACCGCAGTGGGCGCGCTTCCAGCACCTCTGCCAGCACCACGAGAAATGCACGATGGACGAGGCGACCTGCCCGACCCGTGCGCTGAAACTCTACGGCAAGCCGATGACCCTCGACGAGGTGGTCGCCAAGGCGATGGAGGACAAGGCGTTCTACGACGAAACGGGCGGCGGCGTCACCCTTTCCGGCGGCGAACCGCTCGTTTTCTGGGAGTGGGCGAAGGAACTCTTCACGCGCCTGAAGGCGAAAGGTGTCCACACTTGCCTGGATACCTCGCTGTACACGAGACCGCAGGTGATCGACGCCCTGTTGCCGGTGGTGGATATGTGGCTCCCCGACTACAAGGCGGAGAGCGACGCGCTGCACCGCAAGTACACCGGCGTCCCGAACGCCATCGTCAAATCCAACTTGCAGAAGCTGGTCGCGGCGAAGGCGAAGATGGAAGTGCGCTGCCTCGTCGTTCCCGGATGTACCGACGGGGACGACGTTCCCGCGCGCCACCGTTACCTCAATTCTATCGGGATCCCGGAGTCGAACATCGTCAACCTCGAATACTACGACTACGCGCGTTCGAAATACCTGGCGCTCGGCATGAAGGACACCATGCCTCCGAAGCCGAAGAAATAGCGGTCGCTTCGCTCCCATGTTCCGACTCCTGAAAAGCACGGATTGGTTCTCCGTCGTGTTCGTGATCCTGGTCTGGGGAATGACCTTCGCGAACACGCGCGCCTTGCTGGATGATTTCTCCCCGCTGGAAATCCTGTTGCTGCGCTTTACGCTGGCGTGGGCAGTCCTGAAAACGATCGAGCGGGCAGGGGAAGGAAAGGAGCGAGCCGTGCGCCGCATTCCGTGGCGTGACGAGGTTGTCTTCGCGGCGATGGGTTTGACGGGTATCGCGCTCTACCAGTTTCTCGAAAATTGCGCGATCGGCTACACGAACGCGAGTAACGTGGCGATTCTGGTTTCCTTTGGTCCGATCCTCACCGCCTTGTTGGCGCGGTTTTTCACCCAAGACCGCTCGCTCTCGCTCCGGTTTGTCGCGGGGACGGCAATTGCGATCGCGGGTGTCGTCCTGGTGAGTGTAGATGGGGTGGTCAACATCCACCTCCATCCGGCGGGAGACGCAATGGCCTTCGGGGCGATGGTATCATGGGCTGGCTATTCGGTTCTGATGGACTTCGCCAACCGCCGCGACTACCCGCAGGTGATGGTGATGCGCAAGGCTTTTTTCTGGGCGCTGGTTTTGCTGACCCCCTTCGCGGTGTGGGGCGCCACAGAGAACGGGGCGTATGCGCTGGACGGTTTCCTGCGGGTTTCGCTGGACGCACGGTTGAACGCCCTGCGCTTCAGCGACGTGATGAACTGGCTCAACCTCGGTTTCCTTGGCGTTCTGGCGTCGGCACTCTGCTTCGTGATGTGGAACCGCGCCTGCCGCTCGCTCGGCGTGGTACGGACGTCGGTCAGTCTCTACCTGACGCCGATCGTCGGCGCCCTCTTCGCCATGCTCTTCCTCGGGGAACACGTGACGTTGATGGGCGCACTTGGCGGTACGGTCATCCTCGCCGGTGTCGCCCTCGCCGGGCGGCAATGCGCCAGCTGAGAAGCTGAGAAGCGAGAAGAAGGCAGTAGGGAATAATCAATAGCTATCGACTGCGATCGATTGCAATCGATTGCCGAACCACCTAACTACCTAACCACCCAACCACCCAACCACCAAACCACATTGGGGAAAGTTAAATCGCTGCGCTTTGAAATGGTTAAATGGTTAAATTGACGAGTCGCCGAAAAGCGGCAGGAGTGCCGCTTCCCCGAATGCCCGAACCACCAAACCACCAAACTACCTAACCACCCAACCACCCGATAGGCAAGCGTGTTCAGCATTCCGGTCGCGACGGGGCGCGCCCCTCCCGAACGACGGGTCAACTACCTAACCACCCAACCACCTAACCACTTAACCACCGAACCACCCAACCTTACAACCGCCTCTCAGTGCCCGACGCATTCGATGCGGGCGATGTACTCGTCCTGTTCCTTGCGCGGGATGTCATTCCAGCGGATGTTTCAGGTTCTCGATGCAGGGCTGCCGTGCTCCTGCCGCCGATAACGCGATCGATATCACCAGCGCAAAGCAGGATTTGCCAGTAGCGAACCGTCGTGTCCATTGCGGCTTGCGGATACGCATACCTGTTTTCACCACCCCTTCATGACGTTCTCGGCGCGGCAGATGTAGGCGTCCTGCTCCTGCTTGCTGAGGTCGTTCCAGCGCACGTTCCAGCCGCAGACGCGCACCTGCAGGTTCTCGTACTTCTCCGGATGCGCCTGGGCGTCGCGCAGTTCCTCCGCGCTGAACACGGTGAACTGGATGACGCTGCCGCCGTTCTTGTGGAACTGCCGCACGATGGCCTTCATCGCCTGGAGTCCCTTCTTGCCGTAGCAGACCGAGGGATGCAGCATCATGTCGAGCGGATAGTCGCCCGGCAACTTCGTCACGTTCGAAGAGGCGAGCGTCGCGACGAGCGCCGTCGCTCCCTCGACATCCGCCCCCATCGTGGGCGAGAGGTTCTTGCTCATCTCCTCGCCCTTCTTGCGCCCGTCCGGCGTCGCGCCGGTCATGCGTCCCAGGTGGATGAACTGGCGCGCGCAGTGGCCGGAGGCGAAGAAGATGCCGCCCCGCGCGTTGGGCTTGCCGTTCAGTTGCGAGGAGAAGCAGTCGATGAGTTCCCCGCCCAGCGCATTCGCCTCCGGGTCGTTGTTGCCCCACTTGCGGTGCGAACGCAGCATCCGCAGCCGCAGCGGTTCGTAACCTTTCCAGTTCGCAGCCATGATCTTGCCCAACTCGGCAAGGGTGAAATCCTTCTTTTCATAGACCAGCTCCTTCACGGCGAGAAGCGCGTCAACCGCCGTGCCGGGACCGACGGCGAGAACCGCCGAGTTGTTTCCGAGTCTGCATCCATTCGCGAAGGCGTCGCGCCGCGTTTGCAGCGCGTGTTCCGTCGCGATCGTCATGAAGTTCGCGGGATTCACCTCCGGCAGCACTTTCTCGAACTCGTACCCGATTTTCCGGCAGCGGTCGGTGACATCGGCGAGTCGCCGCAGGTACTCTGCCTTGAAGACGGCGAAGTCCGGACAGACCAGCTTACCCAGACGCGCCTCCTCCAGCATCTTTTCGACGATTTTCAGGAAATTGACGTGCCCTACGGCCGTGCCGTTCGCGCTGTCGCGCAGACTGAACTCGTAGCACCCGTGTACAACCATCGTGCGGCATTCCTCGTCGGTCGCGTGTAACCATTTCTTGAGCGCCTTGGCGACAGGCTCTTCGCCGATGAACGAAAGCGACCGGTGGCGGCGCACCATGTCGAGCATCTTGTCCATCACCCAGTCCGGCGTGTTGGGCGCGATCTTCACGAGGAACTTCGGCGTAGTAAGATTGCACTCGTCCACCACCTCGAGGATGATCTTCGAGACGTGGTTGAACTCGCTCGTGCCGTCCGCTTTCGTGCCGCCCAGACCGACGGGCTGGTTCCAGTAATTGCTGATCGAGCCCCACTGCCAGAGGAAGTGCTTGAGCTGTTCACGGAACTCGGCTTCCGTGGTGCGTCCGGCGGCGATGTCCGCGTCGTAGTACGGCGTGAGGCAGACGTCCAGCTCCGTGAGCGACCGGCACTGGATACCGTCGAGGTGCTCGCAAAAGAAGAAGTAGAGCCAGATAAACATCAACGCGTCGTAGGTGCTCTGCGGCGGCGCGTCGCGCAACCGTTCCAGACACGCGATCTCCTTCCGAAGGCGGCCGCAATGAATTGCGGCCCTCCCGCTCCCGCGTGTGCCATCCCCATCGGGAGGGTCGCAGCGGCCGCAATGAATTGCGGCCCTCCCGCTCCCGCGTGTGCCATCCCCATCGGGAGGGTCGCAGTTTACTGCGACCGCTGCGGCTGCGACCGCCAGATTCTTCTTCCCTTGCTCGATGAAGCGGTCGATACCCGCCAGGATGGCATCCATCGAGATCTGGAGTCCGTCGAAGAACGGATCTCCCTTCAAGGCGTATTTCTCCAGCCGCTTCTTCATGCCAGGGAATCCGAGCGCCATGATCACGCGCCAGTCCGGCACGGAGTGGTCGAAGTCCTGCCACATATTCCACGAGCCGTCCTGGTTGCCGGCGCGCCATTCCCGCCGCACCCATTCGGGAAGCATCCGGGCGTTCACCTCGCCGCCGCGTGGGCCGATGACCCCGTGTATCGGACGATCATGCCGGTTCCAGATGGCAATCGCGGGAAACCAGTCGAGCGGGGAGACGTCGATCGCCTCCTTCGCGATCAGGCAGGCGAAACATTTCGCCTTCGTGATGCGCCAGGATTCGCCGGACTCCTTGGCAGCGGCGACGATGGCCGCCAGTTCCTTGCGGAGCGCGGGCACGGCCATTCCCGTTGTTTTGTCCGTCACGTCTTGCCGGAACTTGCGCCGCAGATAGGTGTCGGTGTCCGTGATTTTCTCCACATACGGATCCCACCACGTGGTGTCGCCGTAGCCATGCTGTTTCCTCGTCGGTGCCCCGAGGGCGAAACCGCCGCTTCCCAGCATGACCGATGCGCCGATCGCGCCGCTGACAAACGCGCGGCGCGTGAGAGCCGGAGAGAACGTCCCTGCCGGATGTTGATTCTGCTTCTTCTTCATCCCATCCTCCTATTCCATACATCGTCCACGTCTCGGGGTTTGCCCGGCGCACTCCATGCGTCGAAAGCTACCCACGATCATTTCGCAAACCCATCTGTTCCGAGAATTTCCAGCACACCCGTGTGGTCTTCGTCCAGATTGAAAATCGAATCGTCCTGGTTGGGGGCGCTTGATTTCGAGCTGCCCCAGACGCCTTTCGCGAGCGTCGTGCCGTCGGTCCGGACGATCGTGCCGACCGCTGCCTTGCATCCCTTGTGGAGAACGATCTGTGCGCCGCCCCACAACCGGATCGCCGTCTTACCGGGCGCGGCGAACGGCGTGGAGCCGCCGAGCGCGAGACGGGCGGCGGGAATCGGTGAGGTGAGCACGATGGAGGTGCCGCCCCAGTTTCCGTTCGGCAGGATGGTCACGATTCCGTCGTTCACCGTCAGCGTTCCCGTCGCGGTGTTGTGTCCGCCGAGATGCACGGACGCGCCTCCGTTCTTCACCAGGGAGACCGCTCCCTCGATTCGTCCGTTCCATGTCTCTCTCTCCGCCGTATCGTTCAGGTACAGCGTGGCGGGACGGTCGCTGGAAACGCGGCTCTCCGGCGTCTGCAAATCGAGCGAACCGATGGAATGGTCGTGTCCGCC
>JAFSTA010000081.1 GCA_017450695.1 Kiritimatiellia bacterium
GCATTTTGCAGGTTCGAGCGAAGTTTGGGAAGCGAAAAGAAAGGATCGATTCTTCACCAAATGGATGAAGCGAAAACCGCGCGGCAAACCGCCACATATTTGCCGAATCTCCGCGTCTCTGCGTCTCTGCGTGAGATAAACACCGTTGTTTGGGAAAGCTAACAGAGGACTTTAGGTTGAAATCAATTCCATGATTGCCGGAGCAATAAGGTCGGCAAAGGAACGCGGTCGGGGTGGCCCGTGTGCCACCAGCAAGTTGTTTTTCAAACAGGAAAGGCACACAGGCGACAAGGGTGACGACATTCCGACCTTTCGGCAAGCGCCCGCCGTCCATCGCGTGTCGCGTACCATCGCGGTTTTCACTCGGATCTCTGCATGAGACAAAACCAAAGTTGCCACCATGCGAGGCACGGAATCCGGGCTTTCAGGGTTTCGGGTTCGAAGCTGACGGTTACAGTTCGCGAAACTTGTCATCCTGTACATTTCCACGTTCGCAAGGAAAAGAGACTCATAGACAAGTATAGTACACGATTGCGGGAGACGCCAGAATCGTACGCCCCGTTACGGCGAGTTCTTCTCCCAGATGACTCCGCGCCGCAATTGGGGTCGAGGATAACGAGGTTTGTACCGCCTTTTCAAGCGACCAGACCGCGCATTTCTTTTTGCCGTCCGGTCTTGTCCAGCTTGCAAAAAACACATCGCCATTCCTGGTTATGCGCGGAATCGTGGAACCGACAGGACACTCCTCGGTCAACACACGGCAGGCAAGGAATGCAGGTTTCGGCTTTCGCTCTACCGCCATGATACCGAAATTTCGTTCTTGATTACCGCAGTCATCTTCACCAGAAGAAGTCAGTTTGTACCAATACACGCGGGAAACCCCTTCGGCAAGCAAGGTCAAATAGGCTCGCGGCAGAATCATACCCTGCCAAGTACGGGATATCTCATGTCTCGTACAGGCACTCCGGGACGCCATGACAATCACGTTTCCCTTTAGATCGCTGTTAAGACGATACACGCCAGCAAACGGATATCGTTTTCCGTTCGCATCTACGCCAAAGGCAAGCGGAATGAAACGATCGCTGCCGGAAAGGTTACGGTCTGAAAGGAAACGGGCCTGCTTCTTCATCCGTTGATCCGGCGGCGTAAAGCCGGGGATCTCAATCTCGGTCGTCTCCTGGATGCCCATCGACCAATATCCGTTCACAGAAATATGCAACGCCCTTTGAATAGATTTCGGGGCAGGGGCGCATCCTTCTGAAAGTGTCGGATGATCATATCCGAAAGGAATCCCTTCCGGAAGGAGAATCGTGCCGCCTCTTTTGACATACTCGACCAGATCGCCATGATAGGACGTGGGAAAAATTTCCTCCGCACAGGGAACGAGTACGGGACATTCCGAAACAGAGAGTGTCGCCAATTCAGAAAAAGAGACCTCTCGGACCCGGTGGAAAGCGGGAAATGAATCCAGTAAAGAGAAACAGGGCGAGGAGACACAAAAACCATTATCCAAGTCTCGTATAACGCCGATTACGGCCTTCGCGGGATCAATCCCGCATGAAGAGAAGGCACGAGGAAGGATCGCCTGATAAATCCAAGGCTTTGGCACCGTCCCCGTCGGCCATCCGATTTCCGTTGCCCAGATCTCCTTGTGTTCCAGATGATACTTTTTCATCAGTTCACGCAACCGAAGCATCTGATAGGGAATAAACTCCTCGGGCAAGAGGGATTGACCGTACGGATGAATGCAGAGAATATCAAACCAATCGCCAGCACCAGCCTGGAAGGTTCTTTCGAGGTAATCCATCGGAACATGTGCAGTTCCGCCATAGAGCACCTTCAAATTGGGATCGATGGAACGGATTGTCCGGCAGGTCTCACGTAACAGGTGAACATAGCGAGCAGGATGCTCCGATTTCCTGCCCCACAGTTTTTCATTCTCGAAATTATGTTCATTCCAGACTTCCCAAAAGGGAAGCCGGGTACGAAAACGGTTCACCGTTTGAGCGACGTAATTCGTCCACATATCCAGGTGTTCATGAAGAGGGTGGGCGTAAACGGGTGCGGCGGTCAATATCGGCAACAACTGGACGCCGCAATCGGCAGCAAGGTCAACCACACGATCAAAGACGGTGAAGTTGAACGGTTGCCCAGGATTGCGATTCGCCCCCAGTGCAGTCCAATGAAAATCCGTCCGCAAGGCGGACAAGCCCACGGAAACGGCATCCAACATCTGGGTGTGTGAATTCGCGAACCGGGTCGAAAAGGTAGGGTGTTCACAGACACCAAACGGTTGAACACCGGCGGCCGATAAAATATGCGCGGAAAGGCAAACGGCAACAACCGGCAAGATAAAACGGATACGAAACATATCGGGATGTATGGACAAAAAAAGGGGGGGGGCGCCGACGTGCTGTCGGCGCGCCCCCCGCGGGAAAGAAGTCCCGGCTTCTCCCTACTCTCCCGCAGGCGGACCCTGCAGTACCCTCGGCAACGCGGCCCTTAACTTCCGTGTTCGGAACGGGAACGGGTGTGGCCTCCGCTTCATGGAAACCGGGGAAAAGGTAGCAGCGCACGGTCCGGGGGCAATCGGGGGGGGGAAGGGCGGCGCCCCGGCGCGGCCGCCCGAAGCGGCCAGGCCTGACGGCGCATTAGTGCGGGTAGGCTGAGCGCCTCGCGGCGCTTGCACCCCCCGTCTATCGAGGTCGTGTTCTCCGACCCGCCTTCACGTGCTCGCGCACGGGAGGCCTTGTCTCGCGGGTCGCTTGGCGCTTAGATGCGTTCAGCGCTTATCGTGTCCGTGCTCGGCCACCCGGCTGCGCGGCTGGCGCCGCGACCGGAACACCGTCGGCACGTCGTCCCCGGTCCTCTCGTACTAGGGGACGGCCCGCTCAGGCCTCCTGCGCCCGCGGAGGATATGGACCAAACTGTCTCACGAC
>JAFSTA010000082.1 GCA_017450695.1 Kiritimatiellia bacterium
ACCGTGTACGTCTGGGGGACCGACCTCTCCGGCTCGATGCAGGGCGCGGGCGGCGTCGGCGGGCTGCTGGCGGTGAAGCGCAATGGTGTTTGGTACGCCCCGCTCTACGACGCCAACGGAAACGTCACCGCCTACGTCAGCGAGTCCGGCGCGGTCGTGGCGGAGTACGAGTACGACGCGTTCGGCGCGACCATCTCGCAGTCCGGCATGATGGCAGACTCCTTCCGCCACCGCTTCTCGACCAAGCCGTGGATCGCCGCCCTCGGCGTGTACGACTACGGCGAACGGCTGTATTCGCCGGAGTTGCGCCGCTGGATGTCGCGGGATCCGATCGAGGAGGAAGGCGGGGTTAATCTGTACGCATTTTGTAATAACTTCCCCATGCTATACAGTGATATTCAAGGAGAGTTTCCTGCTATTGTTGTCATTCCTGCAGGGGCGTTGGCCCGGATTATGATTAAGGCAGCCATAAAGGCTGCGGTAACAGCCGCCATTGCATTCTCCACAGCGATAGCCATTAAAGATAAATGCAAGCGGTGTCGGCCATGTGATCCCCCCGGTGGTACTATCGGGTGTCGTGTTGACGTTGTGCCACCAAGCAAGCCGCATTATCCACACAAGGGAACACACACACATTTATCTGTGGTTATGCAAAGTCCGCCTGATGTGTGCAAATGCTCTTTGCATAAGATTGAAATCAGGGGGGGCGTTGACATTCCACTTGGTGCTGTGCCGATGGTCGGTACACCGCGCGGCGGAGGCGTTGACTGACACCGATAGGAGAGGATGTTATGTTTTATTACCAGACAGGAGAAGAAGTATGTCTCGGGGACGAAATCCAATATTCCGAATGGCAAGGGATGGTGGAGTTCATCATTTCCCCGAACACCAAACCGGCGCAGGATTATAGTGCGCCAAACGGAGGCGTGATGCTTTTGTTCTTTACGGGAGTACGAATCCTGCTGGACACCACTGATGATGAAGAAGATTTCATTTTTCTGCGGAGGTTTAACGATTCTATCCCATCCAAATTTGAGGCGTTTGGCCAATTATGCAAAAACAGGTATGCTGATGGAACGCCGGTGCTTGTCGGTGATGAGGTAGAGCAATGTTCTGGAGACGGCAATCGATGCAAGAAACATGTCGTGGAGGTTTATCCGCCTTTTGAGCAGTCCTCCTGGGATTCGCTACTGCCGACCGGCGGCGTTTTACTTGAATCCGAGGGGGAGACGGAACTTATGACGGCAGGAGGCATTCCATCATCAATTCACTTGCTCTCACGAAATAGTGCGAAATGAATAGATGCTGTCCAGAATCAGTGCTCATGCTCTTACCCTTTCTGGGACGCATATCGTTTCGGAGAAGCGACACGTTTCTCGCTTTTCGGAGCGAAACTGAAGCGGCAGGAGTGCCGCTTCCCCGATCCGGACGGCGAAACCACGTCGATTCAGCCTAAACGCCTCTGTGGCTTTTCAAACGAGAAATCTCGGTTGAAACTTGCGGTACAGCCGTCGCATCCTTCAGAAAAGTAGCCGTGTTTCTGCTTTTCGGCTTGTTTTGGCGGGTATCTCTTGATACAATATCTGCATTCTTTTTCGGGGTTCTGGTAGAAGGTGTGAGGGATTATGCTTACAAGGATGCTCGCTCTCGTTTTTAGCGTCGGTTTTTTCGCGCCGTCGTCGTTGGTTGCGGCGACGCTGGAGTTCGGGTGTTATGACGGCACACTCAAGTTGGATGTGCCGCCGCTTCAATTCTCTACCACGCTTTTTTCCACCAACTGGTCGGGCATGAAAAAAGTGTGCAACGCCATGCGTCAGCTGGAATCGGGAAACCGGAAGGACGCCTCTTTCCAGGAGAATGACAAGGACGTTTTGGAGGAGCGCACCGAGATCTCGGCGTTACCCAACGGAGGCGTGAAGATTCGCTATCTGTGGACTCCCGTTCGGGATCTGGAATTGAACCAGCTGGTTGCCACCTTCCGCCTTCCCGCCTCCCTGTTGGAGACTCCTGACTCGTTTTGGAAATTTTCCCATGAAACGGGCACTTTCCCGTTGAAGAAAGGGCCGAATCTTTCCCGGAATTCCGACCGGTTTGTCTTGTGCGCGGGCGGGAAGGAAGTGCGGTTTTCTTTCGACAAACCCGTGTTCTGCCTGATTCAGGACAACCGCCGCTTTCACAGCGAGACCTACAGTTTCCGTTTTGGTTTTTCCCATCGTGTATTCCGTAAGGGGACGCTGTACGAGTTCTCGTGCGACTTGACCGCTGCGGAACCGATCTCCATCGCTTCGGGGGGACCATTCGTGTTGCGTCCGGGCAAGGAATGGATTCCGCTGCATTATTCCAAAAACATCGAGCCTGGATCCGTGCTGGATTTCTCAGGCATGGGACTCAGCGACACGCCCGCCGGGAAGTACGGTCGCGTCCTCGTCAAAGACGGACATTTCGAGTTCGTGAAGCGTCCCGGCGTCAGGCAACGGTTCTACGGCGTCAACTTTTGTTCCTCCGGGAACTTCCCCGAAAAGGCGGTTGCGGATGAAGTGGCGGAACGTTTGCGGATGCTCGGCTACAATGCGATCCGCGTTCACCACCACGACAATCCCTTGACCGCCGACGCCCCCGCCGGTGAGGTGCTGAACCCAAAGATGGCGGATCGCCTCGACTACTTCCTCGCCGCCTGTTACAAGCGCGGGTTGTACGTGACGACAGACCTCTTCGTTTCGCGCCGTGTCAAGTGGCGCGACGTGGGAATCGACAAGCCGGGCGTAATCGAGCAGCGTACCTACAAGGCGCTGGCTGTTCTGCATGAACCCACAACGCAAAACCTCGAACGTTACACCCGCGCCTTCCTCACGCATGTGAACCCCTACACGGGACGGAGTTACGCGGAGGAACCGGGACTGATGTCCATCTCGCTGATCAACGAGAACAACATCAGCTGGAACTGGCAAGATACCTATGCCCTTGACTGCACGAAACAGGAATGGAAAAAATGGCTGGCGGAGAAGCGAGCCGCGTCGGCCGGGAAACCGTCCGTCCCCGGTGAACCCTCGTGGGATCAGGTATCCGAGTTGCCGCCGAAAAATTCCTCGTCCGGTGTGGATGGTTCCGCGTGCGCGATTTTCCGGGCGGACATCGAACGGCGTTTCTTCCGTCGGATGCGGCGGCTGATCCGCGACGAGCTTCACTGCGAGATCCCGTTGACCGACCAGAACTGTGGTTCCTCGACGCCGATGCAGTCGGTTCGCGCCGAGTATGATTATGTTGACGAGCATTTCTATGTCGATCACCCGCATTTTCTGGAGACGAAATGGCGGTTGCCGAGCCGTTGCGCCAACGGGAATCCGCTTCGGTTGGAATCGTTGCCCATGTGTGGACTCGCCTTCACGAGACTGGGCGACAAGCCGTTTACCGTTTCGGAATTCAATTTCTCTGGTCCGGGAATGTATCGCGGCGTGGGCGGAATCCTGACGGGCGCGATGTCCAGTCTGCAGGATTGGGACGGTGTGTGGCGGTTTGCCTATTCGCACAGCGACAGCAATCTTCCCGGCAACTCGCCCGTGCATTTGGGGTATTTCAATCTGGCGGACGATCCGTTGAGTCAGGCGACGGACCGCGCGGCGATCTGCCTCTTCCTGCGCGGTGACCTGCCACCGTTGCGGCCTGCCGCTACGGTGGAGATGTCATCCGCTGAATTAGGGAGGCTGTCTGCAACACAGCAGTCGATCCGCCGCAACTTCCGTGAGCCGTGGACGACGAAGGTCAGTACGCGCGTGGATACGTGCGCCGTGCCGGGCGAGACCGCGTTCCGTTTCGCGGAGGTGTACACGACGAATGGAGTCTCCGAAATCTTCCGCGACCGTCTGGCGGCGAACGCGCAGAAGCCCACGGGGCTTTCGTTGAACCGCGAGGAAGGTTCGTTCACGATCGACACGCCCCGCACGTGCGGGGGATTTGCTGAGAGCGGCGCGTTCACGGCGGGGCCGCTTTCGGTGCGGATCAGCGAGACGCCGACGACGGTTTGGGTCAGTTCCGTGGATGGTTTGGAGCTTGCGCGGAGTCGGCGTATGCTGCTCTCGCATGTCACGGATGTCCAGCAGGAGGGAATCACGTTTGCGGAGAAAGAACGCCAGATCCTCCTCCGCTGGGGTACCGGTGACTTGATCGCCCGAGAAGGACGGGCGGAGATCCGGTTGCGGCTGGAAAAGCCCGGAGCCTATACGGTGTATGCCGTTGCGACGTCGGGAAAACGGCTGGACAAACTGGGGTCAACGGTGAAAGATGGTGCGTTGTGTTTCACGGCTGATATCGCGTCGGGTGTCTCCGGGGCGCAACTGCTGTACGAGATCATTCAGGAATAAGGAGTAAAGAATGGAAACGACAGAAATGGATCGTGGCGTGATGCCGCCGCCCCGCCCTCGCAGCGGGTGCATGAAATCGGGCTGCCTGGTGATGGGCGGCGCGGTATTGGGTGTTGTTGGATTTATTGTGATGGCAATCCTGGGCAAGGGATGTATCGGGAATGCGAAGTTTTCGACGGCTGGACTCTCCGTTTCTTCTGCGGGCGAGGATGAAAGCCCGAATCTGGAAGAATACTGGTCTTCCGGACACGGTGAGAAGAAAGTGGTCTGCGTCTCCATCAACGGGATGATCCATTTCGGGAAAAGGTCGCAGTGGGGAAGTGAGGATAACACGACATTCGCCCTGCGCGCGATTCGCCGCGCGACGGAAGACGAGTCGGTGGACGGGCTGTTGCTGGACATCGACAGCGGCGGCGGTAGCGTGACGGCGAGCGACATCCTTTATCAGGCGGTCAAAAACTTCAAGGCGAAGAAGAAGGGACGCAAGGTCGTCACGATCATGGGCGATGTCGCCGCTTCCGGCGCGTACTACATCGCGTTGGCCTCGGATCAGATTTATGCGCACCCGACTACTTTAACGGGGTCGATTGGCGTACTTCTCCAGAGTGTCAACATCAAGGGGCTTGCGGAAAAGATCGGGATTTCCGACGTGACGGTCAAGTCGGGCGTGAACAAGGATTTGCTGAATCCTTTCCACGATGTCAGCGGCGAACAGTTTGAGATGCTGCATCGCGTGATCGACGTGTTGTACAACCGGTTTGTCGGACTGGTGGCTGAAAACCGCAAGCTTGCGAAGGAAAATGTGCTTCCGCTTGCCGACGGGCGTGTCTTTGCCGCACCGGACGCTTTGGAGAAAAAGTTGATTGACCAGATCGGGTATGCCTCTGACGCGAAGCAGAAACTGGCTGAGTTGCTGGATGAAGAGGACGTGAAGGTTTATCGTTACCGCCAGAAAGACAGTCTGCTGGAACTCTTCTTCTCCGCGTCCGCGGGAGGGATTTCCCGTGACCTCCGTTCCTTGCTCCGTGGCGAGTCGGAAGAGCCGAAGGTGCTCTACCGCTGGAATCCCTAATCCGGAAGGGGTTGTACATGGTCAAGATCGTTCACACTTCCGACTGGCATCTCGGAGCGAAGCTCCATGACCGAGACCGGGGAGAGGAGCAAGGCCGTTTCCTCGACTGGCTACACCAGTTGCTGGAACGGGAGCATCCCGACGCCCTGCTCGTTAGCGGAGACGTGTTTGACGTGCGCCAGCCGACGACCGCCGCGCAGTCGCTCTACTACGACTTCATCGCAAATGCGGCGAAAGAAGGTGTTTGCAGCCGCATCGTCGTCACGGCGGGAAATCACGATTCCGCGTCGATGCTGGCGGCGGCGGACGAAGTGTTGAAACGCTTGGGCGTGACGGTCATCGCCAGGACGCAGGTTGCCGACCCGACGGCGGAAGTCGTCGTGCTTCCGAAAGCCGATGGTTCCGTCGCGCTGGGGATCGCGGCCGTGCCGTACCTGAACGACGGCGACCTGCTGACGTTGTGGCGTTCCGCGCAGGGAACGCCGGACGAAGGCGGCGAGTCGCTTGCGACTCGAACCGCACGGCTTGCGGACGGATTCCGCGCACACTACGCCGCCGTTCTCTCGGCGGCGAGAGCCGCCGCGCCGGGCGTGCCGCTGGTTGCGATGGGACACGCCTGCCTCTCCCATGCGCAGGTGAGCGATCTGCGTTCCGAGCGGGGACGCCGGATCGGGGGACTCGATTCCTACGACGCCTCCGTCTTCGCGGGGGTGGATTATGTGGCGATGGGACATCTGCACATCCCGCAAACGGTCGGCGAGGGGAACCGGATCTGCTATGCGGGGTCCCCGCTCCAGATGAGTTTCGCCGAGGCGGAGCAAAAGAAGTTCGTCAACATCGTCACCTTCGGGGAACGCGCCGGCGACCCGATCGAGGTGCGGCAGGAGGAGGTGCCGATCTTCCTTCCGCTGCGGTGTTTCCGCGGGGATCCCAAGGCAATCAAAAAGGCGTTGAAGGCGGCGCTCAAATCGATGCCCGCCGAAAATGGCGGCGACCTCTGCGCATCGGTGCAGGTGACGGAAGGGGAAGGGGAACTCTCCCGCTTCTGGAAGGAATTGGACGGACTCCTGGCCGGTTCTCCGATCACGATCCTGTTGAAGGAAGACGGACGTCCCAAGGCAAAGGCGGGCGAGGGGATCCGAAGGGTTTCGCGGGATCAGAGCCTTCGCGCGATGACGCCGCTTGAAATCGCGGAACTTCGTATCGGCGAGGAGTCGCACCTGACGGAGGAAGAACGCGCGACGTACAGCCGGATGGTTTCTCAACTGATAGGCGGTGTGTCATGAAACTGTTACGGGTTGAATTCGAGAACATCAATTCGCTGGGACGCCGTTTCCAGATTGATTTCCAGACCCCGGAATTTGTCGATGGGTTGTTCCTAATCACCGGCGACACGGGGGCGGGAAAGACTTCGATTCTGGACGCGATTTCGCTTGCCCTCTACGGGCGCACGGTCCGCGAGTCGATTTCGGAAAGCACGAATGAGGTGATGACGCGCGGCAAGGGATTCTCCTGGTCCGAGGTGGAGTTCCTGTGCGAGAAGGGGCGGTTCCGTTCCCGCTGGGAACAGCACCGTGCCTGGGAAAAGCCGAAAGGGGAACTCCAGGAGCCGAAACTCACGCTCTACGATTGCGAGTCGGGCAAGTATGTCAGTGATAAAGTGAAGCTGACCAAGCGTAAGATTGTCGAGACCATCGGCTTGACATTTGACCAGTTCCTGCGGACGATGATGCTGGCGCAGGGAAAGTTCGACCAGTTCCTTTCCGCCGACGATGAAGACAGATCCGCGATTCTGGAGCAGGCCACGGGAACGGAGATTTACGCGAGGGTCGGAGTTGCCATCCACGAGAAGAAACGGGAGTCTGATCAGGCTGTGGTGAATCTGGTGAACCGCATCGGGGAAATTCACCCGTTGAGCGAAGACGAACGCGCAGCCAAATCGGAAGAAAGTGATGTCGCCAGAAACCGCCTTCTCGAATTGGAGCAGAGGCGAACCGAAAAACAAAACCTGCTGAACGCATTCTGCCAAGCGAAAAAGGATGCCGTCGAGGCCCGTGATGCGGTAACGGTGCGTGTGCAAGCCGCCACTGCGGCGGCAGCAGCGAGGAAAGCCGCAGAGGAAGCATTTGAACGGAACGATCAAGTTCGCCGGGCGGTAGAGGCGAAGTTTGCCGAATTCGCACCGCGCGTGGAGGAGGCGATTCGGATCCGGCAACAGCTGGGAGTGGTAGAGCGGGATTTTGAGAAAGCCGGAAAAGACGCCGACGAGATACGCCAGTCCGTGCGGAAACTGAAACAGGAAATCTCCCGTTCCCAACAGTCTCTTCAGACCGACAGCGCAGTCTTGGGCATCCTTTCCGCCGCCTTGGAACAAGGGGAATGCGCCGTTGCGAAAGACGCTCCCGTCGCACGGGATGACCGAGTGAAACTGGCTGTTCGCTTCTGCAAGGAAAAGAAGCTGTTCAAGGTAAAAGCCAAGGAACTCGAGGAAAAGCGGGAGGCGGTTGCTGTGGCGGAGAAACGGTATGCGGAAATGGAAGCGTCGTACCGGAACCGGATCCCCCTCCTTGCGGAAAATCATGAGAATGCCTTGCGCGCCTTGTTGCTTTCGCAGAAGGTGGCAAGCCTGGAAGAGCATCGGAAAGCGTTGGAGGAAGGGAAGCCGTGCCCGCTCTGCGGGTCGGAACAACATCCGTATGCGCATGTGCAGTTGCCGTCTCCTGACGGTTTCCAAAAGGCGTTTGATGAAGCGAAGGCGAAAGTTGACGCACTGAATGAAGAACGCGAGAATGCGCGTGTCGAACGCGAGCGCGCCTTGCGTATTGTCCGCGATGCGGAGACGGGGTTGGAGGACGAGCAGAAGCAGTATAACTGGGACGAGCAGACCTTGCGGGACCAGGTCAGTACCTTGCGGGAAACCATCCGTCAGACGAACCGGACGCTCGACGAGAAGCGGAATCTGCTGGTTGCCGATGAAGAGAAGTGCAGGCAAAAGGAGACGGAGTGCAAACGGTTGCAGGATGAGGTCACGAAGCAATCCGCAGCGCTCTCCGCGCTCGGTTTGGGCGAAGACCCGAACGCCTTGCTCGATGAGCTGACGAAAAACCGCGATGAAGCCATCCGTCTCACGGGCGAGTCACGCGCGAAACTGGAATCGGCGAAAACCTCCGACGAGTTGGCGCAGGCGGAACTGCGGAAGGCACGTGACACGTCCGAGAAATGTGAGAACGAGTTCCGGCGAATCGCGGAGGGGATTCCCGAAATCGAGGAGTTGCAGGAAGAGGTGCAAAGCGTGACGGAAGCGCAGGCGAATTGCAACCAGCTGATCGGCGCGATCGAGGAACAGTTCCTGCGTGACGAGGAAGACAGAAAACGCCTGAACGAGTATCAGGAACAGCTTGCGTCCGCAGAAGACGAACAGGCTCGTTGGGCAAATTTGGACAAATGGCTGGGAGGAGACAACGGGAACCGTTTCCGGCAGTACGCGCAGGGAATCACGTTGAGGCAGTTGCTGGATTGCGCGAATCCCCATTTGCTGGAGATGACGGCGGGACGCTACCAGCTTGTCTGGGAACCGGGAGCGAACGACAAACTCCTGCCTCAGGTTATCGACCGCAACCAGGCGGACGAGGTGCGTTCCGTCGGCAACCTGTCCGGTGGCGAACGCTTCCAGGTTTCGCTGGCGCTGGCGCTGGGGTTGTCCAAGATGTCCAGCGACCGGTTGCAGATCGACAGTCTCTTCCTCGACGAAGGGTTCGGTACGCTCGACACCAACTCGCTCGATACGGCGCTCGATACCCTCTGCCGAATCCAGCAAGACGGGAAACTGATCGGTATCATCTCACACGTCTCGGAAGTTGCCGACCGAATCCGTACGCAAATCCGCGTGTCGAAACTCGGCGGAGGTTACAGCGTCCTCTCCGGTGCCGGTGTCACAGCCCCGTAGTTGCTTCTCGCCAATTCGAAGTTCTACCGCATTTAGAGATCATTTCCGTCAGGAGGTAATTCGGATGATGAAACAGAGGATCAAATCGTTTTGCGGAAGCGTTCTTTGCGGTTTGGTGGTCATGTGTACCTCCACGCACGACGCGGCGGCGCAGCCGGCGGGATGGGCTGGCAACGGCGGATACGACGGACAGGAACAGGCGGACTACATGGATGCGGTCTTTACTTTGCTTGAGAAGGAGCCGTGGTGCATCGGGTTCATGTGGTGGAAGTGGGACGAACAGAACGACCGTCCCCAGTTCAAGGACGCCCCGGCTGGAGACAAGGGCTTTACCGTGCGCGGGAAACCGGCGCAGGAGGTGATGCGCCGCCACTTCTCGCAGCCAAGCGGTGGCGCGGCGGCGAAACAATAGGTTCGCCTGTTCGGTATGAGGATGAAAAAGGGCTGTGACATGATTCGCACGAGAACTTCCGGTTCTCTTTTTGCCGCCGTTTTTTCTGTTGCGATGATCGCGGTTTTTTCGCCGTATGCGGCGTGGCGGAAGGAATAATTTCGAAAGCGCGGCTATGGCGGATTCTGGAGTCATGAACCTCACGAGAGACACCGGTGTTGAACAAAATGGGAGAAGAAAGAGATGAAGGAACGAAATGATTTTGTGGTACGCGCGTTTGGTACGTTGGCAGTTGTCCTTGCCGTTTCCTTAGCAGGCAGAGGTTCCGCCGCGGAAGCGAAATCGTGCCGACTCGTGTTTTCGGGTTACGAGGGTACAGAGACGCTGAAGGATTTTCCCGCGCTCATCAAGATACCTGACGGGCTTACCGGATTTCGATACGAGGATGCCGCCTCTGACGGGCAGGATTTCGAGTTCTTTGGTGCGGACGGCAAGCCTCTCTCGCACGAGATCGACACGTGGGATCCTGACGGCACATCCTACATTTGGGTGCGTGTGCCTGAATTGACGAAGACAACCGCGATCACGGCGAAGTGGGGTGCGTCCTGTGCGGCGACGGGTACGTCATCGCCACGTGATGCCTGGAATGACGACTTTCTCGCCGTGTGGCACTTCTCGAAGTTCAAAAAGGGCGTGACGTTCGACTCGAAACACGGTCTTGCCGCTGAGCTGCGCGGGAAGGATACGCGGAAGTTCATCCATGCGGAGGGGCCTGTGGGAAAGTGTTACTTCTCCGCGTCCCAGACAACGACATCCGGACCGTACCTTCAAGTAGCGAAGGATGACCGCTGGACGGCATACGGTAAGACGGGCGAGCTCACGGTCTCGTTCCTTCTCAACAGCGCGATACCGCACGATAATCATGACTGGGGCCGCCTCGTATCCACGAAACCATTCAAGGGACACCCGAAGGGCTTTGAGGTCGTAGCGGAAGGCGGTGATGCGCTTTGGCTGTGCGGTCAGTTCAAGACGAACCTGGAGTTCAAGGTCTCCGCGAGCGGCGGAAGCGACCGCTATTCTTTCCGCGACATCTGGGCTTATGTCACTGTTGTCTATGACGGCACGACCCAGGAGGCGTCCATCTATTACAACGGACGTCTCGGTTCGAAGGAGCGCAATCCCGCTTTCGTGCCGACTGTCTCCGATTGGCCGCTCGCGATCGGGCACTACGGCGATGCCCTTCGCCTTGCCCCGCAGGGACACGAGTGCTTCTTCTGCGGTTACATGGATGAAGTACGCCTCTCGAAGGCGGCGCTTTCGCCAGACCGCATCCGCGCCGACTACCTCACGCTCACGCGCCCCACGCAGTTCGCCGTGGCGGATGGCGGCAAGGCGCAGAAGATCCTTTCGCGCCGCCTCGCGCAGGGCGATACTCCGTGCGTCGTCCCCGATGTCGGCTCGTGGCGTGGCGCGAACATCGTCACAATGTTCCTCGCGCCGTGGAGCGACGCCGACCCGTTCATTCGCACGACCGCCATTGAGGAAGGAGAATTCGCGCTACTCGAAAAACTCGGACTCAACTTTGCCCGTCTTCCGATCGACTACCGTTTTCTCGTCTCGGCATACGACTGGGAACATTGGCTTGAGGACGGTCTGGAAAAGGTGGATGCCGCCGTCGAATACGGTCGAAAACACCACATCCACGTGATGCTCTGCCTCTACCGTGCGCCGGGATTCAGTGTGTACCATCTGGAGCCGTTCGGGAGACCTGCGACGCTGAAAACCGATTCCAAGGCGCAAGCCGCTTTCATGCGTATTTGGCGTGAACTCGCGCGACGTTACAAGGGCATTCCAAACGACGAGCTGTCCTTCAATCCCGTGAACGAGCCGATCCAGTTCTCGACGGAACAGTACGTTCAGGTGTTCGGTGAGACGATCAACGAAATCCGCAAGGAGGACCCCAACCGTCTGGTGATGCTGGACGGAAACGGTTGCGCGAAAGTTCCGGTTGCGCATTTCTTCCACATTCCGATGACGGGACAGTGCTTCCGGGGGTACGAGCCGGGTGCCTTCACGCACTATGGCGTACGCGGAAATTTTTCCGCTAAGAAGCCGCACTGGCCGAATAGCCCTGATGACAAGGAGATGCAGTGGGTGCCGGAAAAACAGGCGCGGAACAACGCCGCCTTGGACTGCATCCCGAAAGGCTATCCCGTGATGATTGGAGAATTCGGCTGTTTTGCGGAGATGGATCACGAATCGACCTTGAAGTTCATGGAGAACTACTTCACGAGCTGGCGCGAACGCGGCTACGGCTGGGCGATCTGGGATTACGACGGTCCGTTCGGTTTCGTGGATTCTGGTCGCGCGGATGCCGAGTACATCGAGGTCATGGGACGCAAGATCGACAAGAAAATGGTCGAACTGCTACGTCAAAAATGAAGGAGAAAATTGCCGTGAAACTGATTGAATTCGTTCCGCCGACCCCACATCCTCTTTGGAAACTTTGTCTCCAAATGGGAATCACGGATGTTGTTGTGAAGGTGAACCCCACCCTGACGGGAATCCCGGACCCGTGGCGGTTTGAATCGCTCGCTTCCATTGTAGGTCGCCTGAAGGAGCAAGGTCTGACTGTCGTTGCGTTGGAGGGCGATCCGTTTGATATGTCGCCGATTAAGGAGTATGGGACAGCCGACGAATCTGGAACTGCAAGGTTTTCCAGCGATTCTCGTCAAGTGGCGCTCAATCGCTACTGCGAACTTCTGGAATCCATGAATCGGTTGGGTATCCACCTGCTCTGCTATAATTTCATGGTTGGTACCGGTTGGGCACGAACGGGTGTTCGCGACGGACGAGGCGGCGCGAAGGCAACGTATTTCTCCTGGAGGGAAACGACTCGTGAGCAAAACCAGAACGCCGCGACGCAGCCGCTTCTTCTTTGCTCCGAACAGGTTTGGGAGAACTACGAGTATTTCATCCAGTCGGTGATGCCAACGGCAGAGCGGTGCGGCATCAGGATGGGATTACATCCCGATGACCCCTGTCTGCCGTCGCTTGGCGGATATGCTCGAATCTTCGGAAGTGTCGAGGCGTATGACCGCGCATACGATCTTTATCCCGCACCTGCAAACGCCGTCACGTTTTGTCAGGCGAATTTCAAGCTGATGGGGGTGGACCTTGAGCAAACCGCGCGACACTTCGGGCAACGCATCGCCTACATCCACGTGCGGGATGTGGAGGGGACAAAAGAAGAGTTCACGGAACTTTTCCACGATCAGGGGGACACCGACCAGTTCGCGCTGATGCGTGCCTATCGAGACATCGGACTCGATGTGCCGCTACGAGGCGACCATGTTCCCGAAATGGCGGGCGACCGTTTGTTGACGCCCGAAGGGACGGCTGGTTATTTTACGCTCGGTCGCCTCTTCGCCAACGGATACCTCAAGGCGCTGTTAGCGGTTCGGGACTAGAAGCGAGACTTCTTTTCGACTTCTTGCGGTTCTGTGTGGGGATTCAATGGAATCCCGGATTGATTCCTACTCGCAAAAGCTCTTTCGGTATTTGAGGTAGAGGGATGCGCCCACCAAGAGCAAGGCACCCGTGATCGCGAAGAGGGCGACACGCCAGAGCGTATCCAGATGTGCCGTATCGAAGAGTAACAGTTTGCAGACACTGATCCCCAGTATGCAGAGCCCAACAACACGGAGCGGTTTCACGCGCCGCATAATTCCGGCGGTCAACAATGCGGAGGCGTAGAATCCCCAAACTGTCGTAATCGCCCCGCGTGTATGTCCGGGCAGATACTGGCCCATCAATGTGCTGGTTTCCATCGTCAGGAAAAGGAAGCCCGTTACAATCGCACAGGCATTCATAACATACTTCCAGGCATCGTGTTTTTCCGTGTATCCAAGATAGGAGAACAGGAGCGGTACACAGCCGAATTGAAGAATGTCCTTTCCCAAGGTCATGAGCCAATGGCTCTCGCCGGGAGTGTTGATGTAATTTGTTTCCCAAGTTGCGAGGGCAATGATGAAACAGCTTCCTGCGGTGATTCGAGCAAGGATGCGGAGTAGTTCCTGATCTGTCCGATTGGCCAGGAGGGAGGTTGCGGCGGAAAGTAAGCACCAGCATGGAGCCAGCTTGATGTTTTCGAAGAAGAACAGAGGAACCATCCAAAGAAGCGCAAAGGAGATTAGGGTTAACAGGTTGGCGCAGATCCGGTTCTCCTTGTCGCGTATCACTTGAATTCTAGCGAGACCGGCGTAAAGCGCGGACAAAACAAGCAACATCCATCCCGCGCTATGTTCCCCGAAGTGGTCTGTCAACAGACTTGCCGCCCATCCGGTCATCATCAGCGCGTTTAGGATCAAGCCGCACCAGGCTATGATGTCACCGGAGCGAGAACGGCGGCCGTTTGAAGCAAGTACGGAACCCAAATAGATTGTGTGGATGACAAAGAGAAAAATCAACGTTCCGACCACATGACAGGTGATAAATAAATAACGGTTCAAACACAGGAAAGATATGGCGTATGCGGCACTGACGGAAAGGAAGTTCAGTACACTCCAGCGTCGTATCCAAGAAACTGCGAAAATCCCGAGATTGAGTAGGGCGAGATAGAGGTAGAGGACTGTGGGTGAGTCCATATTGTGCCGGGTCAAGATCGGAACGAGATACCCACCGATCAGACTCAGCAGGGAGATCGTGGAGGAATTCAGGAAAACGGCAAGCACCGTTCCAAATACGGTGACCCCTGCCAGAATCGCGAATGTGATTGAGGGTGAGGCGATGACAGGTGGATTGAAATACCGGTGCGCCATCCCGAATCCGAGGTAAAGCGCGGCGAAACCGATCGCAGAAAGGGCATGGCCGACCGATCCGTAATTGGTCCGCTTGATGAGCCATGCGCCATACGCGCTCATTGCCAAACCGAATATAGCAGTTCCGATGACGCGTTGTGCGGGACCAACCCAGCCGCGGTCGATCGACAGCTTGAGAAAGTAGGCGATACTGGCGACGATGAGCAGCATCCCGACCCTCAATAGCCATCTCGTCACGAACGCGAATTCACGAGTCATCCCTTGGGGGGCGAATTCCCCTGACACGCAAAGCCAGTTGCCGATCCGGGAGAAGAACAGATCCAGTGCGCTTTCGCTCTTTTCACCTACCGCCTCGTAGAATATTGGCTCGATTTCAGGTCGTTGCGACTCTTCCGGTGATGCGGTGACCGATTCCTCCAATGAGGTTTCTGTCGGTTGGTTGGGATTCTGTCCCGATTCTGATTCTGCGGATTCAGGAGGAAGGGAAGGGGAGACTTCGCACATCGAGAGGGCCGCGAGGGAGGAGACGGGATCCGCTTCAATTGACAAATTGGTCGTCTCTTTCCGCGAGTTTTCTTCCTCGTTTTTATCACATCCAAGCGTTTCCGCATGCTCTTGGTTTTGTTTCCGTACTTGACCTTTTACCGACAGTTGGTCGGCGCGTATGCGACTCAACAGTTCTTCCTGGCATTCAAACCGCTCCAAAATCCGATTCGTCTTTCCGATCAGAACAAATTGCAGAATCGGTATCAGTATGAATACAATCACAACTAACAGGATCAACAGTTCCATCGTTTGACTCCTTCCGTAAAATGCCCTTGTGTAATGTAAACACGCGTTTATGTTATCAAAAGTATTCTGCATTGTCAATAGGGGGAATGAAAAATTTGAGAAAAGAGTTTCAAAGGTAGTGCAAAAGGGAAGGTGGTATTGAGATGGAGGAAAATTCATCAAAAATAAGGGTAAAACTCATAGGTCGAAGTGAGAGAAGTGAAAAAATTTCATTGAGTTCGGAGGTAAGGATTCGATAAAATGATGGCATGAATTTGATAGGTGAAATAGAGACGGCACGTCGGTTTCGCCGTGGTCAGTATCGGATGCTGGTTACGACGATTATCGGCTATACGCTTTTTTACTTTTTGCGCAAGAACCTCTCGCTGGCGATGCCGGGGCTGGCGCAGGATTATGGAATCACGAAAACCTCGCTGGGCGTTTTTCTGACCCTACACGGTGTCGTGTACGGTCTTGGTAAATTCGTCTGCGGGCCGTTGAGCGACAGATGTAATTCCCGCCGTTTCCTCTGCACGGGGCTTTTCCTTGCCTTGCTTTGCAACGTCGCGTTCGGCTTCGGTCCGGTTCTGGCGAAGTTGATCCAAGGCGGGACGGAAGGTGCGGCGTTCACGACCGCTCTGATTACGGTTCTCGGCATCGCCTGGGTCGCAAACGGTTTCTTCCAGTCGATGGGGAATCCGCCTTGCCTTCGCTTGATCGCCCACTGGATTCCGCCTGGCGAACTGGCGACGAAACTGAGCATTTGGAACTCCTCGCATTCCATCGGCGCGGGTTTGGTAACCGTTTTGTGCGGGTACATCATGGGACTCGGCGCGTTGGGGAATGACGGCGTGGGAATCGGCATGTGGCGCTGGTGTTTCTGGATTCCTGCCGTCATTGCCGGGATTGGATTGCTCGTCCTGCTGGTTTGGCTTCCCGACACTCCCGCGGCCGAAGGATTGCCGGAACTTCCGGGAACCGAAGTTCGCAAGGAGGCGACCGACCATTCGGACGGTCCGTCCGCCGTGCGGCGTGTGTACCTCAATCCGACGATGTGGGTTTTGGGCGCGAGTTGCTTTATGGTTTACCTGGCGCGTTTTGCGATTCTCGACTGGGGGCCGATGTTGCTGAAGGAGGCGAAGGGGGTTTCTCTCGCCGGGGCCGGATGGACGGTGGCGGTCTTTGAGATTGCCGGCATTCTGGGAACCCTTTTCAGCGGCGTGGCGACAGATCGGTTGGCTGGCGGACGCGCGCCCAGAGTCTGCCTCTTTATGATGCTGTGTGCTGCCGCCTGTATGGCGGGGTTCTGGTTCCTTCCGTCCGGTCGTCCTTTGTACCTCTACATTCTCGCCTTGGCCGGCGCGGGATTCTGTATTTACGGTCCGCAGGGATGACGGGCGCGACGGCGGTGAATTTGGCTACGAAGAAATTGGCGGGGACGGCTGTCGGGTTCACCTCGCTTTTCTCGTATGCCAGTGTGTTGATGTCCGGTTGGGGCATGGGCTGGCTCACGGACAAGACGGGTGGATGGACGGTTCCGTTCACGGTGGTAATCGGGGCAACCTTTGTGGGCGCGGCTCTCTTCCTCGCCCTGTGGTGGGTGAAACCGAACGGGTATGACGACATAACAACGAAAGGATGATGCGATGAGGTTTGGAATTTACTATGCGTACTGGGAAGACCAATGGCGTGCGGATTATTTGAAGTATGTGGAGAAGGTGGCGAAACTTGGTTTCGATTGCCTTGAGATCGCATGTACTCCGTTGGTTGAATACTCGCGCCAGCAGTTGCTGGATCTTCGGGCGGCAGCCTCTGACAGCGGAATCTTCCTGACTGCGGGGCATGGTCCTGCCGCCAGCCAGAATCTCGCTTCGTCCGATCCTGCCGTGCAGCAGAACGCCAAGGCGTTCTTTACCGATCTCCTGCATCGGCTGGAGATCTTGGACATCCATACGATCGGCGGTGGCATCTACAGTTACTGGCCGGTGGATTATTCGAAGCCGATCGACAAACCTGGTGACTGGGCACGTAGCGTGGCGAATGTTCGCGAGATGGGTAAGGTTGCCGCCGACTGCGGCGTGGACTATTGCCTGGAGGTGCTAAATCGGTTTGAAGGGTATCTCCTCAACACGGCGGCGGAAGGTGTTCAATTCGTCCGCGAAGTGGATCTCCCGTCCGTGAAAGTGATGCTGGACACCTTCCACATGAATATCGAGGAAGACTCGATCGGGGACGCGATCCGTTCGACCAAAGGTTTGCTCGGACATTTCCATACGGGCGAGTGCAACCGTCGGGTTCCCGGTCGCGGGCGTACGCCGTGGAAGGAGATCGCCGCCGCATTGAAGGAGATTGGCTACGACGGGAATGTGGTGATGGAGCCGTTCGTTCGCATGGGTGGCCAGGTCGGAGCGGATATTAAGATCTGGCGCGAACTGGAACCCGGCATTACAGAGGAGAAGATGGATGCCGACGCGAAAGAGGCGTTGGAATTCGAGCGGAGGATCTTCGCCTGATGAAAGCGTTGGTACTGAAAGAAAACGGAGTCCTCAGTTGGGAAGAGCATGAACTGCAGGAAGTTCCCGGCTGGTACCGGATTCGAATCGCGGCGGCAGGCGTCTGCGGAAGCGATCTGGGGCGCGGGTTCAAAAACGGTGCGTACCATTACCCGCTGGTGATGGGGCATGAGTTTTCCGGCGTTGTCGAAACCGTGCCCGACGGCGGCAGCTTCCCGGTTGGTACCCGTGTTGCGGTCTATCCGCTGTTGCCGTGCGGATCGTGCGTCGCTTGTCAGAAGGGATATGTCCAGCTCTGTCTCCATTACGATTATTTCGGATCGCGCCGCGATGGCGCGTTCGCCGAATGTCTGTATGTTCCAGAGTCGAATATCCTGCCTGTGCCTGATGATGTGACGCTGGAAGAGGCCGCCATGTGTGAACCTGCCGCCGTCGCGCACCACGCGGTTTATTCCGCCCCTGTCGAACCCGGGGTACGGGCGCTCGTGATCGGCGGCGGTCCGATCGGACTGATCGCCGCCCAGTGGCTGCGGATTCGCGGAGCGGGTGAGGTGACTGTTGCGGATATCGATTCTGCCAAACTCACGTTTGCGGAGAAGTTCGGATTCCGTGCGGTTGATTCACGTGCGCTTGGGGAAAGCGAACTGGACTCATTTGATGTCGTGGCGGAGGCTTGCGGTGTCTCGGTCACGCGATCTCTAGCGGTCCGTTGTTGCGCCCGAAAAGGCCACGTGTTTTGGATCGGGAATCCGGCGGACGACTGGCTGTTCGAGAAATCGCTCTACTCCTCCGTCCTACGCAAGGAACTGTCGATGAATGGTTCATGGAACTCGGTGATGGATCCAGACTGGACAGCCGTGTTGGCCCATGCGGGTAGGGAATTGAATCTGAAGGATCTCGTGACGAGTCGCGTTCCGATGTCCGAAGGTTCTGCCGCGTTCGCACGTATCTTGAACAGGGACGGCTTCCACTGCAAGACACTTCTGGTACAGGAAGGGGTTGCGGAATGAGGGCCTGTCTCGATTGTCTTCCCTGCCTGGCGAAAAACGCGATCTCGCTGGCAAAGAAATCCGCTTGCGGCGATGATGCGTTAGCGCGTCGCATGGCCGAATCAGGACTGAAGATTTTGGCGGAGGCAGACCTTTCCCTGCCGCCACCATGCCTTGCGCGGAAACTGATTGACAACGCGCTGGCGGAGTGCGACGGCGCTGTTCCCGACCCGTGGAAACCGGAAAAGGATACCTCGACGGAACTGGCGCAAAAGCTGATGGAGCATCTGCCCGAAATCCCGGGATGGGATCCGCAGAGTTTCGAGAGCCGATTACGCCTTTCCGTTGCCGGCAACATCCTCGATTTTTCCATCTATGACGATTTGGATATCGCGGTTGCGTTGGAGACGGTGGCCACGGCCTTTACGAAACCCGTGGATGCGGATGCGCTCGCGCAGCTCCAGTGCCGGATGGATTCCGCTCGGTCGATCTTGTGGATCTTCGACAATTGCGGGGAGGCGGTCTTCGACCGTTTGCTGATGGAGCCGTATCGTGACAAGCTTACGCTTGCCGTTCGTGGACGCCCCGCGTTCAACGACCTGACGCGAGCGGAACTTGCCGCCTCCGGTTATCCGGATGGGTATGCGCGTGGCGGTGTCGTGTCGAATGACGACGGCGTTCCGGGGGTTGTTGATGCGACCTGCGGCGAGTCCTTCGCGAAAGCGTTGAAGGCGAGCGATCTCGTGGTGGCAAAGGGACAGGCGAATTTTGAAACGATGAGTGATCGGACGGATCGCCCCATCGCATTTCTCTTCCTTGCCAAATGTCCTGTCGTCTGTCGCGAAGTCGGTGCAACGCCACAAACCATCCAGATTATCCTGCATAATTTTTAGGCGGCAGTGTTGCCGCAAGTGCCGGGCAAGCGTGTTCAGCAGTGCGGACACGACGGGGCGACCGCCTAATTCGGGCATTCGGGCAACGAGGACGTTGCCCCTCCCGACGTGTGAGGCCGCCCCAATGACTTTGACAGGATTAACAGGATTTACAAGATTCGGATCTGCCGCCAATCCTGTGAATCCTGTAAATCCTGTCTGAAAACTTGCCCGTAGAACGGGCGGTCAGTCCGTTCGCGTCACAGCGGACGCGACGGGGCGCGACCCTCCCATTTTTGCGCGAGAAAATGTAACGGTGGACGTGCGATACGCGACGGGCGGCACTTGTCGCAGTTGTCCCATTCGTCCCAGTTGTCCCATCTCCATGCTATCCGCTAAACTTTACCCTTTTCCTGCCCCTGTTGCTTTTGGTAAACTAAAGATGTGTTTGGGAGACAGATTGGATTTGGTGTTGTTTCCAGCACAGGAGGATTGAACGATGTGGATGAGATGGATGATGGTCGCGGTATTGGCGGAAGTCGCGTGTTTTGTGTACGCCGAGAGGAGCGCTGCGCCTACGCTGGTTGGTGTGGGTAAGTTGACGCATGTGGCGTACTCGCGAAACAAAGTCGCGCGTCCCAGCATCGAGTGCGCGTCGAACGGGCGGCTTTGGGCGACCTGGTTCGCGAGTCCGGATTCGTCGCCCGATCATTTGAATGACTATGCGGTTCTGGCGACGAGCGCGGACAACGGGGAAACCTGGGAACAGGTGTTCGTCGCGGATCCGGATCTCTATTCCTCCAGCACCAAACGCAGGGCGTTCGACCCGCAGGTGTGGATTGATCCGAATGGCGTGTTGCGCTGGTTCTGGACGGATCGCACGGGAACCGCCACCCCAACGGACGCGACTGGGGCCGCCACGGATGGAGTGTGGATGGCGGTTGTAGGGGATGCAACACTCATGCCGTCGTCGCCGCCGAGTGACGTGCGTTGCATCTGGCCGGGTGCGCTTGGCGGTAAGCCTTTTGTGCTGGATGACGGCGCGTGGGGATTTCCCGTTGCGCAACTCTTCTCCTCGCCCAGTTCGTTGCTGGTCGTCTCCGCAGACCAGTGCGCGACCTTCTCCCTGCGCGGCGGCGCGGTTGTGCCCTCAGCGGTCCAGTGCAATTTTGAACATCCCGTGATCGTTCCGGTTTCCGCGACCGAAGTGCATGGTTGGGTTCAGACACTCTCCGGTACCTACGAGTCTGTTTCGACGGACGGCGGCGCGACATGGCCGGAGATGGCGGCGACCACCTCGTTCCAAAACGGCTACGATTCCGCGCGATGCTGCGTCCGCCGCCTTGCCAACGGTCATCTCCTGCTGGTCAAGCGCGGTACTTTGGCATCAGCGACCGGAGGTTATCTCTATGCGTACGTATCTACAGACAACGGCGCGACCTGGGGCGGTGGTCTGCTTCTGGACGGTCGTGACAACCTCTTTTACCCGGATGCGATCCAAGACGCGAACGGTGCGATCCGCGTGATCTACGAATGCTCCGGTACGACACGGCGCGAGATTCTCATGGCGACATTCCAAGAGGCTGATGTGTCAGCAGGAAGCGACTCCAGCAAAACCGTCCGCCTGGAGCAGCCGGTCAGCGAACCCGTCTATCCGCTCAACACGGTACCCCCGCAAGTCATCGGGCAAGCGTTGTCGGGAGACGGAGCGACTGCCACCGCCATCTGTACGGATACCGTAATCCCCACTGGGAATAACAGGCCATACACGATCGAGGCGTGGGTGAATCCCAGCGCGTACGCTGCGGAGAATCGCATCGTAGGTCAATATGCGGGCGGGGTGCTGGGGCGTATGCTGGTCTATATCGGGAACAACTCCGGAAACGGCGGCACGAACGACAAGATCGGTGTTTTCTTCGGCGGAGGAACGGGATACGGTTCTTATCGATACCTTTCCACCGCGAGCATACCGCTCAACCAGTGGACCCATATCGCGCTGGTGCAGAACAACCGCGATACGCGGATGTACGTCAACGGTGTTCTGGACTCCATTCATAACCATACCGGACAGATTGCCGGGGTACCCAACAAACCATTCACGATTGGTGGAATCGTCTCTCGTAGTACGGACGGTGGCAATAACGGTTTGTTCCAAGGGAAGCTCTCCGAAATCCGCGTTTGGAGTCGGGCGCGAAACGCGGGCGAAATTTCGCGCGACTACCGGTACCGCCTGAACGGCTTCGAACAAGACTTGATCGGATACTGGAGACTGGATGACATCGACGCGACCTCGATTGTCAACACCAAAACGCACCAGAAGAACATGATCCCGCCGGAAGGACACCTCGAGGGGGTGGCGGAAGAGACGCTTGCACTCGTTCCGCGCGCCCAGCGGACTTGGAACAACGCCTCCCTACGTTGCGGAGACAAGGCAAATCAATACTTCACGTCGGACATCATGCTCGGGGCGAACGACTCCTACACCTTCGAAACATGGGCCCGTCCCTGCGGGTATGGAGCGGAAAACCGCCTGATCGGTGTCTATGTGGCCGGACAAAACGGGCGCGAGATTTTCGAGCTGCGAGAGGGCAAGGTAGGGCTCTACGTACACACCAAAAGCGGAAACGCCTATCCCAATGGAGGTGACATCTTGCCGCTGTGGGCCTGGACACATATCGCGATGAGCCGTTCCATGTCCGAAGTGAAGTTTTACGTCAACGGCGAGTGTGTCGCGACCTCGACCCCTTCCTTCTACCCGACGCTGCAGACACCGGTTACGATTGGGGGGGCACCCGGCAATCACTCGTTCCTCGGTGATCTTCGCGATGTCCGCATCTGGAGCGGTATGCGTTCCGATGAGGATATTGCTACGAACTACTGGCGCCACCTGACCGGCAGGGAAGAAGGCCTGCTCGGATACTGGCCACTCGACCAGGATACCGGTGACGTCATAACGAACTTGGTGACGGGCGCCGCCTGTGTGAACACGGGGCCCGCCGTAGCCTGGCTGAACTCGCTGGCGATTCCCGAACTGGTGGACGAGCCGGCGGAGGTGAACGTGGGCAACCGGTGGGTCGCGTCATTCCTGAACCCGCAAGGAAGCACGTATGCGACGACCGATCTGAAGGTTACCGATGATTTCACGCTGGAGGCATGGCTCTATCCTACGGCGGCCCCGGAACGCAACGTGATTCTGACGCAGTTCCGTAACAATCTGGACGGACGGCTCTTCTTCTCCCTCAACAACCAGAAACTCGCCGTGGGGATCTGGGATTCCTCCAACGAGCGAAACACCGGCAGCTGGATCACTGACTCGACGACGGTTCCGTTGAACCAGTGGACGCACGTGGCGACAACGCGAGAAGGGGATACGATGAAGCTCTACCGGAATGGCGTGGCGGTCAAGACGGTCACCGGCTATGTCGATTCGCCCATTGTCCAGAGCGAGACGATTCGGATCGCCAGTCGCGAAGGTCCGTCAACGGACAGTTTCTCCGGTTCGATCGCCGAGGTGCGGATTTGGAACCGGGCATGCAGCGGCGACGAAATCCTCCGAATGATGTCGCACAAGTTGCGCGGTACCGAATCGGGGCTAATCGGATACTTCCCGCTGGACGAAGGATCGGGGTCCGTGATGACCAACCACGTGAAGAACGCCTCGAACGGGACGATCCATTCCATGTGGAGCTGGATGGACTTCCAACTTGAAGACCCGCTGCCTCCCGGCGGTACAGTGATTTCGATACGGTAAGATGCCATGAGGTTCGGGATGATTATGTTGGGATTTCCCGCTCAGCAGGGGAATTTTTGCCACCACGGAGTACACGGAACGCACGGAGAGAGTAGGGTACTCAACTTCTTTCCGGCAGTCCGTATGGTTCAGAGTTGAAAAACGATAGCCGAGAGGTTTTCACTCCGCTCGGCTTCACAAGAAAGTGACGGAATCGCAAAATGAAAAGAGAGATTGGATTGATAACGGCGTTCTGCGCGGTCTGGTCGATTGGCTACGCGGATCGGGTGAACCCTCCCCAAGAAATGATCGTACCTGATTTCAGGCATTCCGTGACGCAACGCGCGTTTACGGGAATCCCTAGTTTGGCGATCGCGCCGAACGGACGGCTCTGGGTGACGTGGTACGCGGGTCCCAGTCCGGCGGAGGATGACAACAACTACTGCGTACTCGCCACCAGCGAGGATGACGGGCGCACGTGGCGGGAGGTTTTCGTGGTCGATCCGGACGGCATGGGAATACGCCGGACGTTCGATCCCGAGGTGTGGGTCTCGCCCGAAGGCAAGCTGCGTTGGTTCTGGGCAGACCGTACCGGTCCCGCGCTCGAAACCGCCGGAACCTGGATGATGACGTTCCCCGACGCGAATGTCGTGCCGGACGCGCCTACGCCACCTGTCTGTGTGGCGGAGGGGGTAATGATGTGCAAGCCCCTGGAACTTTCGAACGGTACTTGGCTATTGCCGAACAGCAACTGGCATTCGGAAAAAAGTTCTGGCGTGACGGCTTCTTCCGACAAGGGGAAAAGCTGGACTGCGATCGGCGGTGCGTCGATTCCCAAGGAAGACCGCAACTGTGATGAGCATTGTCTGGTCGAGAAGAAGAACGGGGACCTCTGGATGTTGAGCCGGGTGTGTTCAGGCATTCGCGAGGCGATCTCACGCGACAAGGGCCTTACGTGGACGCCGATGGAGAAATCGAAGATTCGGCATACCTGTAGCCGTTTCTTCATCCGCCGTCTCCAGTCCGGAAACCTGATTCTCGTGAAGCACGGGGCAATCGATAAAGATGTCGGACGTACCCAGCTTACCGCATTCCTCTCCCGCGATGACGGGGCTACTTGGGAAGGCGGTCTCCTTCTTGATGAACGGAATGGTGCGGCCTATCCCGACGGAGACCAGCGTGCAGACGGCAGAATCTACATCACGTATGATTTCAACCGAACCGGTGCAAGGGAAGTCCTCTTCGCCTCGTTCCAGGAAGAGGATGTGCTGAACGGGAAAAACGTTTCCGGCAAGGTGCGTCTGCAACAGATTGTCAGCAAGGCATCGGGGCGTCCTCTGCTGCCGGCGAGGGTGTTCCCTCCGGACGCCTACCACGGGGTAGATAACCGGGCGCATGTCGGCATCTCCTCGATTGCCGTCTCCCCGCGCACGGGAAGGATGTGGGCAACATGGTACGGCGGCATCACGCCGTCGGAAGACCAGAACAACTACTGCGTGCTCGCCACCAGCGCGGACGGGGGCGAGACGTGGAAAGAGGTGCTGGTGGCGGATCCGGACGGCAATCGTCCGCGCCGCGCCTTTGATCCGGAGCTGTGGATTTCGCCCGACGGCATGTTGCGTTGGACGTGGACCGACCGGATCGGGACGGTGGGGTCCGATCCCGCGTACGACCAGCTTTGGATGCTCGTGATCGATTCCGAGAACGAGCCGCCCGCTAAGTTGCCGTCTCCGCAATATGTGGGGTGCGGCGTGATGATGTGCAAGCCCATCGTCCTGTCAAGTGGCGAATGGCTTTTCCCGCTTGCGCAGTGGCAAAAGGAGGCCAGTTCGTGCGTCTATGCGAGTACCGACGGAGGCAAGACCTTTGCGTTGCGCGGCGGCGCCTCGATGCCGCTGGTGGACCGCCTCTTCGACGAACACATGCTGGTCGAGAAGAAGAACGGTGACCTCTGGTGCCTTTCGCGTTCGAAGACAGGAATCCGCGAGGCGATCTCACGCGACAAGGGCGCGACCTGGTCTCCGCTGGAATACATGAAGAACGTGAAGCATACCTCCAGCCGCTTCTTCATCCGCCGACTGCAATCGGGCCACCTGCTTCTTGTCAAACACGGGCCGGTCGATCAGGATGTCGGGCGCAAGCTACTGGCCGCCTATCTTTCCCGCGACGACGGCGCGACCTGGGAAGGCGGACTCATGCTCGATGAACGGGAACGGGTCTCGTATCCCGATGGACAGCAGACGGCGGACGGGACGATTTACATTACCTACGATTACGACCGTACCCGTTCGCGGGAAGTGTACTTCTGCACCTTCCGCGAAGAGGACATTTTGGCGGGCAAGGACGTCTCCGGGAAAGTGCGGATGCGTCGCCTCATCTCCAAGAGCCGTGGATATCCCACGGTCGGGTTACCCAAACCGGCGGACAACCAGGACGGAATCCCGATTTCCGTCAAGGGAAACGGCGTGTGGCGTGGCGAAGGATATGCGTCCGCTCCCCTGCGTTCAGGCGCGCTCCTGTTTACAGACCGGCATTACGAGGTGGCGGAAGGGCAGTTGCCGCAGAACTGGAAGAACGTGAAGTTCCTGCGTATTCCGCTGGAGGGCAAGCAGACCATCAGTTGCGCGAAAGCGGGTGTACTGGGCGTTCTGACGCCGATGCCCGCCCGCAACCGCGACTCCTTGCAGAAATCGCTGGAGGATCAGGGATTCCGCCGCGTGGCCCTTCCGGAGATCCGTCTGTTCGATCCGCGAAACCCCGGCAACCTTGTCACACTGTTCCAAAAACAATGTGCCGAAGGTGAGACGGTTGTTGTCGGCAAGTGGGGCGTCCCTGTCTGGTTCGAGTAAGGGCTGGTAGCGGCTGGTAACCATTGGACACTAGGAAAACCACGGAATACGCGGAATCGACCGCGGAGGGTACTTCGTAGGACACGAAAGGCGTCAGAGACCGGAGAACGAAAACAATCGAGTTCTACCGAGTCCTGACAAAAGACAAGCGACTGGCGACACGTATGCTTCCCCTGAATGGCTTCTCTACTTCTCAGGCAGCGCGAAGCACTCTCGAACTTCGAACGGACGGCATTCAGGGCGCATCTGTATAATTCAACCTAAATTCCGCTGTTGGACACTTTGAAAAACCACGGAAACCACGGAAAAACATCGGTTTCTTGGAACGGCGATTCCGTAAGTTCCGTATATCCCGTGGTGAATCATGGCGCTTTGGAATTGTTCAGACTTTCACCATTTGGGTGAATCCGTTTTCTGTCGTAACGTATGCGCGGGGGATCGAAAAGCCTCTGTTTCCGGCACTTTCTCTGC
>JAFSTA010000007.1 GCA_017450695.1 Kiritimatiellia bacterium
GGTGAAGGATCGTCCCCTTCCTTGCAGTCCGACCATACCGTTTTTTTCATTTAAAATTCCGCTGTTTCGGGCCTTTCTAGCCTGCTCTGCGCCCTCTGCGGCTCTGCGTGAGAACCCAAACGAGGAATCTAGGATGATTCCCTCCTTTGCGAACGTGGCGGACTTTGCGTGAGGTTGAATCTTCGCGTTTCGGTATCGCAGGCATCGACACGGATCACGGTGAAAAACGCAGATGCGCCCCCACAGCCCCATCCCAAAAATTATTCTGTTGAATCGGCAGAATTCGTTGTATAATTGGGGGCACTGAATTTCACAGGCGGGAGCCGACTGGCGTATGACCGTCTGGGGACGGTTGGCAAAAGTGGAGAGATAGTCAAATGTTAGCGGGTGCTGTGATAGCGGCAGCGATGTTGCGATTTTTGGATCCGTACACAAGTGTGTACCAGACGGATGACCCGATAGAGGGAGAAAAGCTTTCCCACGAGAAGGGATTCTGGAAGTCGCCGAACGGACTGGTAGATCCGTTGGCGAAGACACTCACCGCCCGTGTCCTGTACACTTGTTTCCTTCTCCGAGAAACCCCTTTTGAAAAATACGATCCGGATCAACCGAGCGAGCTTTTCAAGGTAAACCAAGTCGGTTATCTCCCTTCCATGCCGAAGTTCGCCTACATTGGAGCATGGCTTGGCCCGAAATTCGGAGCATGGAAACCGAAAAAACCGATGACGGGATGGCAACTCGTCTCCGCCGACTCTGGCAAAGTCGTACTCGACTCCGCGACACCTCCCATTCACCGTATTCCAGACGGCTTCACCCAAGAAGGAGTCCCCTTCACTGGTGAAATAACCTACGAGCTGGATTTCTCATCCGTGACGAACGCGGGGAGATATTTTCTGCGCATTCCCGATGTCGGACGAAGCAGGGATTTCCAGATCGCCGCGACTTCTGCAGAAGATGCCTTTCGGGTTCACATGGGCGGACTCTACCAGAAGCGGTGCGGTATCGCAAAGGAAGAACCGTACACGCACTGGACGGCTGGCGCGTGTCACACAGATGTTGTGCGCGGTACGTTCGCCTCGGAGGAAGGAAAGCTGACGCCAGAAGTCCGTTGGTTCGACATCATCCGGCACAACACGGACTGGGAGAATGGCGAGCACCTGCAACTCGTCGGGGGGTGGCATGACGCGGCGGACTACGATCGCCGTCCCGCGCACCTGAACATCGTCAATGACCTCTGCGCCGTCTATCTGATGCGGCCCACGAATTTCCGGGACGGACAGCTCTCGATTCCCGAAAACAACAATGGGATTCCCGACATTCTCGACGAAGCGGAATGGGGCTTAAAGCACCTTCTGGCAGGACAGCAGGAGGACGGTGGAGTCGGCACCTGGATCGAAAGCGTCGCGCATCCGGGACCTGGGAACATAGCAGAGAGAGATGAGATGCGCTACGCGCTCGCGCAGGCAACACGCCGCAGCTCGCTGATGTACGCCGCGCACGCTTCCCTTCTCGCCCGGTGCCATCCCGTGTTTCGCGACCATTATCTCGAATCCGCGAAACGCGCGTGGGATTTCGCGTTACGGGAAAAGCCTCGCACGGAAATCTACGAAGTAAAGTACAAACGCTTCCGTTTCTTCACCCGCTCGGAGATCGTCTATTGGGACGAGGACAAGGAACTGCCAGCCAACTACCTCGTAAAAGCCGCTGTCAACCTGTACGCGCTGACGAGTGAATCCCGTTATCTGGAGACCGTGACGCGCGACATGAAACGGGTACTGGATGAGCGCGGGGAAAAAGGTTTCGCCTGGATCCCGCTTCTGTATGCCGGCGAAAAGGCACTGGGATATCCGAAGGAACTGGAGGAATTCTTCCAAGGATGGGAGCGCAGCAAACTCAATGCGGCTAAGGAAGCCCTGCGCCAGCTGGGCACCTCGTATGCCTACCGTACCCCGTGGTGGGCGCCGCAGAAAGGGTGGGTGCATACAATGGGGTTAGGGCATGCACATCCGCTGGTACGTGCCCAGTACCTGATGGTGGCTCACCAAATCACAGGGGAACAGAAATACCTTGATGCGATTGCCCTTGCGAATGACTTTCATAACGGGTGCAATCCGCAGGGCACGACGCTGACGAGCGGTTTGGGAGAAGTCTATCCAATCGCCTTCCTCGATCTGCCGTCGTATGTGGACGGTATCGCCGAGTATGTGCCGGGTATCACACCGTACCGCTGGACCTACGGCGTACCGGCGAAGGTTGTGGAGATGGTGTTTGGCGGAGACCGATCGAAAACCAAGGCATGGCCGATCTGGCGACGTTGGGGAAACCTCGAAAACCAAACCGTAGCCGCGAGCGAATACACGGTATGGGAGACGATCGCCCCCGCCGCAAGCGTGACGGGATACTTAATACAGCCCAACACATCCACGCCGCCACCGAAACGCCCATTTCCAGCAAAGGACATCCGCGATCTTCCGGGATACTGGTGTCTGCCTTGATACCACAAAGTTTTTCCGACCTGGGAGGAAGGCATGGCTAAGAAAGTATTGTTGGGAGGGATTCCGTTGGGATGCGACAACATCGGCGACGAGGCGATCCTCGCCTGTGTCGTGCGGATGTTGAAGGAATCGCTTCCGGGAGTCGAGCTGACCGTGGCAACGGCGGATGCGGATACGGCGCAAACGCTGGGTGTCACGGTGGTTCCCCCTTTTGGTTTCGCGAATGCTGGAACGGGCGGTTTCGCCGAAACAGTGCGACACCATGACGCCTACGTCTGGTGCGGCGCCACCGGTCTTTCGGACTATCCGCATATCGCGTTGGATTTGCTGGAATCCGCGCAACGTGAAGGTGTTCCCACATTCATCTGGGGCGTCGGAATGGACGATGAACTGAACCCCGTATTTTTTAAGGCACACGGGAAACGGCGGTTTTTATTGCATTGTCTCGGACTCGTCGGCTGGTACGAACGCCGTCTTCTCATGAAACTCTCGAAGCGAATCTCCGCAATCCTTCCGCAGTGCCAGGGCGTGTGGCTACGAGATCCACAGAGCGCGGCGATGTTGGCATCTCTGGGATTTCGCAATGCTCACATCGCGGCGGATTCTGCAATCTTGCTGCGGGGGGCGGAGCCTAGAGGTTCTAGGGAATCTAGGGATTCTAGCAATGCTCGAGATACTAGAAAACCTGGCACCCTCGGCCTTTGTATTTCCACGCAACGGCAAGTTTCCGATTTAAATGGTTTGCGTGACCTAATCACGACCGTACGGGGCACCGGTGTTCGCGTGCTGGGTATTCCGATGAACCCGAAAACCGACCGCGCGTTGTTGCAGACGCTAGGGGTTGAGTGTATCACGGGAACCACGCCAGAGGCAGTGGCGGAGGCGGCGGCAAGATGCGACGTTGTCTTGTCGAGCCGTCTGCATCTGCTGATCCTCGCCGCCAATGTCGGGACTCCGATTCTCGGCATCGCGCGCGGATCCAAACTTGCCAACTGGCTTGCCAACTTCAATCGTTCGGTGGAAGGCAGCGTCTTCGACTGCGACTGGGAGAAGACGACGGATCATGTGCTACATGCCCTCCAAGATCGTGGAGATTGGGACACGGTACAGGCAGCTGCGTACGAGCGGTTGACAACGCGTTTCGAAACGGCGAAAGCAGATTTCATTCGCAAGCTGAAGGAGGTCGGCCATGCCGGATAACCGCCCCTTCGCCAGCATCCTCGTGCGCTCACACAATGATGAAGCGTTCATCGAGCGGACACTGGACGGGATCTTTGTGCAGCTGACCGATTTCCCGTTTGAAGTCATCGTGTGCGACGATGCCTCAACGGATCACTCGCGCGAAATCGCGGCGCGTTTTCCCGTGCGCTTCGTCGAACGCCCAGAGGGGGCGTACAAGCCGGGACGGACTCTGAACGCACTCGTACGCGCGGCAAAGGGGGAGATCGTGATCTTCAACAATGCCGATGCGATACCTCTCGACAAGAAATGGCTCACGGCATTGGTGAAACCGTTGCGAGATGAACCAGACCGTCCGATATTCACCTTCGCAAACCAGTTGCCGCGCAGGAACGCACGGGCGCTCGTCCGCAAGGATCACGAACGCGCGTTCGGGGACGGAGCGGTGCAGGCGACCTGGCGATTTTTCTTCTCTCTCGCCAGTTCCGCGACATGGCGACGCTTGCTGGTCGAATCGCCGTTTGACGAGGAAATCCAGTACTCGGAAGACATCGAGTGGACATGGCGGAATTCGCGACGGGAAAAGAATCCCGTGAAACTCATCTACTGCCCCGATGCCCGCGTCGAACATTCGCACAACTACACGCTCCGCGAACTGTCGCGACGCTTTCGCGGCGAAGGGGAAGCGGATGCACAGATATTTGGGGACAGTCCCCACCTATTGCGAGAGATGGCGGGGGCAGCTCGCGAGATGTTACGAGACTGGTTCTATCTGTTCCCGCATCCCCGCTGGTGGCGCGAAGCGTTGTCCGCACCAGCACGGCGGCTCGTGCAGCGCATTTCCCACTGGCGAGGGCTACGCGACGCCGCAAGGAAAGCGAGGATCGGACAATGAACCTAAATTCCTCTGCTGGACACTTTGAAAAATCATGGCGCTGCGGAGTTTTTCAGACTTTCACCATTTGGGTGAATCCGTTTTCTGTCATAACGTGTGTGCTGGGGGGATCGAAAAGCCTCTGTTTTTCGCCACTTTCTCAGCGTACTCTGCGGCCCCAGCGCCTCTGCGTGAGAACCCAAATGAGGAATCTAGGATGAAAATTCTCCTCTTTCTCGAAAAGTCCAATGTGCGCGGTGGCATCGAAGTCTTCGCGGAACGTCAAGCTGAACAACTGCGCACGGAAGGGCATCAAGTTCAAATCCTGCATAGCTTTGATCTTCAAGCCGTTTGTTCTTGCGACCAGATCATCGTTCACAAATGCACAGACGTAGCAACGCTGGAAAAGTTTCCCGCTGAGAAGACGGTCTGTTATGTCCATGACCACGAACCGATCTGTCCACGCGCCTACGCCTACACACCGCTCCAGCACAACTGTACACGGTCAAGTGGCCTGTTCCCGTGTCTCTTCTGCGCACCGCTCTGCCGTTCCTGGAAGGCCGCGTTGCATCGCGTGTTCGTTCAGGCGCGGCGCAAGCGCGTTCTCTCCCGCTTCAGTAGGATTATCGTGATTTCGGAGTTTATGAAAGGACGCCTGGTTGCCAACGGCATCCCCGCGGACAGGATCGCCGTCTCCCCGCCTCCCCTGCCCGATTACACTACGGTTCTCGATAACGACGCAACAAGAATCGCAACACCGATCGATCTGCTCTTTGTCGGTCAGCTGATTCGAGGAAAAGGTGTGCATCTGTTATTGAAAACAATGGCCAAGATGAAAACACCGCGCACGCTTGATGTCGTCGGAACAGGAAACATGGAGTCCAGGCTGAAGGCGCAGGCAACACGACTCGGACTTGCCGACCGGATTCGCTGGTACGGTTTTCAAAAACATCCGCAGGAGTGGATGCGCGTGGCACGGTGCGTGGTTGTTCCGAGTTTCTGGCAGGAACCGTACGGCCTCGTCGCGGCAGAAGCCGTTGCGCTTGGAAAACCAGTCGTGGCGTTTGCGATCGGGGGACTGCCGGAAGCGTGTCACGGGAAGGCGACGCTTGTGCCGCCCGGCGATGTGGACGCGCTGGCCGAAGCGCTGGACGCGACTGCCGATCGCGACGAGAATGGAGAGACAACATGAGCCAAGACTCAGATCCGATCGTCAGGGTATTTGTCTTTGTCGATGCGCTTGGTTGGAAACAGGTTGAAAAATATGGATTCCTGACCGACCTGCTTCCCTATCGACGTTCGATCGAGATGCAGTTCGGTTACAGTTGCACGGCCATCCCGACGATCCTTACCGGCACCCGACCATCCGAACACGGACATTTAGCCTTCTATGACTATGCGCCAACCAAGAGTCCATTCCAGGCGATGCGTTTTCTTGCGCCATTCCTTCGTCCACGTGGTTTCTGGCGTCGGGGCCGTGTCCGCAACATCCTCTCAAAATGGATCAAACGCCTCTATGGCTTCACGGGATATTTCCAGCTCTACGGCATACCGCTTGAACGGTTGCCCAAACTGGACTACTGCGAGAAGCGCGATCTATTCGTGAAGGGTGGACTCGCCCCCGTGAAAAACCTGGCAGATGTTTGGGAAGCACAAAGAATGCGATACCATATTTCTGACTGGCACCTGCCCGAAAATGAGAATTTCCGTGTCGCATCCAATCTCTTCCGTCGGGGTGCCGTCGATCGCGCGTTTGTCTATTCCGCCGCGTTCGATGCGCTCCAGCATGACAATGTGGGACGCGACGAGGTCCTGAAGCGGAAGGTGGAGGAGTACGCCGAATCGATTCGCGATCTGCATCGCGCCCTGAGCGAAGGCGAACGCCCCTTTGAGCTGACGGTCTTTTCCGACCACGGCATGACCCCCTTGCGGGGTACCATCGATGCGCCAGCTACAATCGCAAAGACGGGACTGAAATGGGGAGAGGACTACGCGAGCGCGATCGACTCCACGATGGCGCGATTCTGGTGGCTGACACCCGAATCGGAGACAACGATTCGAAAAGCGTTCGACAACTTCCCCGGTCATTGGCTAACAGACGACGAAATGAAACGCCACGGCATCTGGCGGGAGGACCACAAATTCGGGGACGCGATTTTCCTCGCCGACGCGGGAATCCAGTTCTGCCCGTCCGACATGGGCGTAAAGCCCCTCAACGGCATGCACGGGTTCGATCCTGACGATGAAGATTCCCTCGCCTGCTGGCTCTCCACCGTCCCCGTACCCGAAAATGTGTCGCGCGTCTGCGACTATTTCCATGTGATGACGGAATAGCCGGGAAAGCGGGGGACAGGGCGGATCTTGCTTTCGCCCCGTGGAGTTTCGGTGTTTTGGAGTTTAACCCTCCGCCCGATTTCCGCACGGGAATGTAAGTGCTTCGCGTCTGCTGAAAAGCGGGGCGCTTCGCACCAGCTGAAAAGCTGAAAAGCGGGGAAACTGAGAAGAATGGACAAGCGACAGACATATGTCGTATGTCGCGTGTCGTTTTCCCCATACAGGACGGGAGGGACGCGCTTCGTCGCGTCCGTTTCGGCAGGACGGGTATTGCTTTCGCAAAGGGGAGTCTCGGGTCTGGGAGAATTGGGAGACGCGCTTGTCGCGTCCGTCGTTGCAATGCCGTGTATTTTGGTCGTGACGGAGCACGACCCTCCCGGATCCGGTGGGCGGCGGTCGCGCGCGTGGAGGAGGGACGCGCTTCGTCGCGTCCGTTTCGGCAGGGCGGGTATTGCTTTCGCTATGGGGAGTCTCGGAGTTTCGGAGGACGGGATTCGCTTCGTCGCGTCCGCAATGCCGAACAGCGCGAAACAAGTTGCCCAATCGGGGATGGGACACTTGTCGCTTTCCGTGGCAACAGAACAGAATGAAGCGGCAGGAGTGCCGCTTCCCCGAACGTCTTGTTGAGAACTCTGAATGTTGAACCTAGATTCCCCGTTTGGGTTCTCACGCAGAGCTGCAGAGTACGCAGAGAAAGTGTCAAAGACAGAGGCTTTTCGGCCCCAAATGCACACTGTTACGACAGAAAAGATGTTCACCCAACTGGTAGGCCGGGTAAGCGCGTCAAGCCGGATTTTCCGGAAAGGCCGGATATGCCAGAAACGCAATGCGGTCGCGACGAGGCGCGACCCTCCCGATTCCCGCGTCTCAGCGGCTCTGCGTGAGAATCAGTTGCGGACGCGACGGAGCGCGTCCCTCCCCCCCCGCCTCTCAGCTGGCGCGAAGGGAATTCAGGTTGAATTTTCGTTTCTGTTTGAAAAATCCGATTCATTCTGATAGAATGTCACGCTGTCGAAACGATGAAACACAGCACCATAGAGCCGATTCTGACAGGGGATCCAGATCCCCAAGGAGAAAACCACATCTTGCAAAAGGAAGCGCAATCTCCATGACTCCGTTTTTCTCCATCGTCATCGCCTGCTGCGACGTAGAACCATACGTCCGCGCGTGCTTGGATTCTGTAGTAAACCAGCCGTTCACGGACTGGGAGTGTCTGATCGGCGTTGAAACTTCCAAGGACAAGACTGCGGAAATCGTACGCGAATATGCGGCGAAGGATTCTCGTTTTCAGGTTTTCACCGGACCGCGCAGCGGTTCCTGCTCCGCCTCGCGCAACACCGGTATGGACATGGCGACCGGCGAATACATCATCTTCCTAGACGGTGACGACACGATTGCGGAAGGTTGTCTCCAGCGTCTTCACGACAAGATCGCTGCCCGCCCCGGTGCCGACCTTTACCCCTGTGCCATTCAGGTCCACAACGACATCACCGGAAAGGATGAAGAGCTCCGCGACAACTACCCAGCAGACTTAAACCGCGAGTTGTCGGGACCGGATGCCGCGTTATTCACGTTGCAGAACCTGAGGAATCCCTGCCCCATGCTTCAGCTGACGGTGTTCCGGCGGCAGTTTCTGGTCACGGAGAACCTCAAGTGTATTCACGGTCTGCGCCGCCAGGATAGCGAGTTCACCCCACGCGCACTCTATCTCGCCAAGCGGGTCATCCCGCTCCACGAACCGTTTTACCTGTATCGCATCCAAGGCAACTCCGTCTCGGTGTCCGGAGCGAAGACTGGCGGATTTCTCAAAGACTTCGCCATCATCATCCGCTCGCTTCTCTCCTTCCACGCCATCCATTCAAAGGAGCCGGAGTTGAATCCCCGCCTCTCTTCCTGCTGGGCACGGCAATGGCTCGACTGGCTCTTTTACTTCTGGTTTGATCCGCGCAACATGCGGACAGTCCCGCGTTCACACCGTCTCCAAACGCTTGAAACGCTATTCGAGAACGGGTTCGGAAACCTCAAGGTCATTTCCTCTTTTGTTTCAAAAGCCAAGAAAATCGCCTGCTGGTGGGTACGCGTGTTCGTGCTTCACCCGCGTTTCAGATGGGCTGCGGAACTGTTCTTCACCGTCTATTTCTCAGCCAGCAAGTTCAAATGTTCTAAACGCGCGGATTCCGCATCATGAAAAAAGTCCTTCTCTACTACAACTTCAGTTTTTCGTTCGGCGGCGGAGAACTCCTGCCGCTCTCGTTCATCGCAGAACTACAGAACGCATGTGATCTCTCCATCGCGCTTGACAAAGCGGACGGGCTTCGGCAAGCGGCAGACCTTTACGGCATCCCCATCGCCCCCTCTGCATTCCAGGTCGAGCAAATCATGCCGGATGGGTACAGCATCAGGCGGCACTCCGCCTACCTGTCTCTCCACAGAACACGAAAACTGAAGAAACTTGCGCGAAAGGCCGACATTTGCATTTCGCTCTCCAACATCACAGACTTCGGGAAACCGGCGCACCATTTCATCAATATGCTTGCCTTTGGTGATGATACATTCACCGACTTTGTGAGAAACGGAAAGCAGACACGCAAGAAAACTCTCCCGACCATTTGCCGTTCCGTAACCAAGAAACTTCTCCGGACTATCCTCGGCCTCCGAGAGAAACGGCAAATCATCCGTGATCCGAGAGAACACGTCTATCCCAATTCCCGCTTTGTCGAACAGCTCATGACCAGTTTCTATGGACCGTTCAACAGCACGGTGTTCTACCCTCCCACGTTGTTTGCCGACCGTGGTTTGAGCGTCCAGCGCGATCCTCTGAAAGTCGTCTGCATCGGCCGGATCGTACGAGAGAAGCGCATTACCGACATCATCGACATCGTGAGGCGCGCCCGAGTCCTTTCGAACCAGGATCTGACGCTCCATATTGCGGGACGGATTGACCAGACTCCTTCCTACGGAGAACTCCTGCGTACTATTTCCGCTCAGGAAAGTTGGGTCGTTCTGACCGGGACACGTTACGGAAAGGAAAAAGAGGAGTTCCTGACATCCGGGACATACGCTATCCACGCCGAGCGCGACGAAGCGTTTGGAATCTCCATAGCCGAGTATCTTGCTGCAGGGCTTATTCCAATCGTACCGGATGAGGGCGGTTCCTGCGAGGTCGTGAACAACCCCACCTTGTCTTACAGTACAAACGAGGAAGCCGCGCGGATTCTCGCCCACCTTCTTGCCGACGAAGATTTCCGCGCCCAACAGCAGGCGGCTTGCGTGTCACGGGCCAAGGTCTTTTCCCGCGACGCCTATCTTGACCGCCAGCACGAACTATTGCGCGGACTCCTGTCCAATTAACCTCGATTCCTCGTTTGGATTCTCACGCAGAGCCGCGAGGGCGCAGAGGCGTTTCGTCAGAAGAACTTCCGTTTTAGTTTGATAGCCCGCCAGACCCATGGGGCGAACCTGGCGATTCGCCGGTTGAACGGCCACCAGCCCCGCCTCAGCGAGAACGGCAGTTCGGAATTCGCGACCAGTTTCTGCTCCAAGAGCCAGTCCACGACACGCGCAATCACGTCGTGCCATTTTATCGACTGCAAGTTCCACATCTGCCACGGTTTTGGGTAGTAAGCGAAATGCGCATAGTAGCGATTGCGGTCCACGCTTCCGTTGGCCTTATAGACGTCCGCGACTTTCGGCGCTTCCGGGTCAAAGCACACCAGACTGCCCAGCACGCTTTCATCGGACTGGAAATACGGGGAGTTCTTCTGCCATGTGAACCGGAGATCCTTTGGCAGGACACTGTCAATCTGGTGCTGCCACCGTTTCAGAAACGGGAACCACTTGCGGTGGATGACGATGAACGGATTGTTCACGGTGGTATCGTACCGGCTTTTCTCACAGGCGCGGCCACAGTACTTCTCGACGTCCCTTCGCCAGATTTCCAAGCATTCGGGTGTCAACAGGGGCGGGCGGGGAGTGCATTTTCGGACCACGATTTCTTCGATGTCATCACCGACAAGCCATTCGCTGCAATCCCCCACAAACATTCCGTCGGCATCAGCCCAGCAGACCCAGTCGGTCTTCACGGCGTCGCACATCATCATCATCGGCTTCTGGCAGGCGACGCATTGACGGCTAGACGGAATGTCAATTACCGAGACATTCCCCAGCGCGGCGATACGCCGTTTCATCTCCTCCGTCCATGACATGGCCCCCACGGCCACAGGATGCTGCATACCGTTCATCCTCATGCTTGCCGTCAACAGGTACGCTCCCCACGAATAGGCGCGGTCACCAGCAGTAACCACGGTCGTATTGATGTCAGATGGATTCTTCATAGTCATTCCGTTTGCTTTTATTACGCACTCAACCGCGCTGCCGCAGTCCGTGCAGGAGTTTTTGATGAGGGAGAAGCCGGCAGCGGATTCCAAGCTTATGGGGAATCTTGACGCGCTTGCCGGCAATGGATGCGAGAAGGTCCTCCAGACAAGCCCGGTGTTCTGCCGCGATGCGCAGGAACGCCTCGCGTATCTCCTGCGGCGGAACGGGGTGCGCCTTCCAATGCTCGACTCCCTCTGCAACGGACTCCGGCGTGTCATCCGCCTTGAATGCGGCGAACCCCGGCAACATGAGGTCGCGTCCACCGATATTCGCTGTGTTGACCACCGGAAGGCCACAAAGCGAATACTCCCCGCAGACGAACATGGATCCTTCGGTGGACGATAACGCCAGTCCGCAAGTCGCCTGGATCATCTTCCGCCCAATAAGCCAAGAGTTCACTTTCTCGTCCCATCGTACGTGAGGGACTGTCCGCATGATGGTCTGGAAATACTCCTCCTCCCGTGACGAACGGGAGCCGATGAGATAGAGGTTCTGAACCTGCGACGCCAAGTCGTGCCGTTTGAATGGCGTAATACGCGCCACGTAGATGGCATCAAACCGGCGTTTCGCGGTTGCAAGCGGATAACGCCGGGGATCGAGAAACGCATTCTGATGGCACCAGACACATTCCGCAGAATCTTTCAGGATTGGAATCGCTTCTTTCTCGTTGACAAGAAAGATGATGCGCGCTTCCGGGAACATCTGCCGAGCCTCTGCCATTCGTTCGATAAGCTCGGTGGCGAACTTCGGCACAAGAACCGACCACCCCGTTTGGAGCAGGATCGTAAACGCCTTTCCCGATGGAAGCGAACGTCTGAACGCGTCCAAGTTACGCAAGAAATCGGTGTCGAACGCGGCGATGATGCGTGGCGACCGGTTGAGTTCGTACGCGGGGAGATAATTGAAAAATGGCATATTACGCTCCTCTCTCAATCTTACGTTTTCGCCGTTTCAGAACTAGGAACAGCGCGAGGAACGCGAGCGCCGAAACGAGGGAGACGATCTGCGACAGGCGTTGCAGGAACGTTGCCTCGTAGCGGACGCGAATGACGCCGTTCGCGTATGCGCGCGAAATGCGCACGGACAACAGCTTGTTCGGCCCCAGCCCCACCTTCAGCCGTTCGCACGTTCCGTCGGGGCGACAAAGATGCGCCGCATACCCATAGTACGGGAGAATGGGTAGCTCCACTTCATTGTCCGCAGCATTCCCGGCGAAGTCAACCTGCAGAATGTCCTTCTGCGGACGGGACAACTTCACGTCGATCAGATGGGACGGCGTCGCCACATCACCGCGACGGCGAATCTCGTTGTCGAGTATCCCGTCCCGAATGAGGTAATGGATACCGCTCGCCTCCTGCGGACGGCCTCCATGAAAGTTACGGAAGAAGTCGTGCTCAGAGATTCGCGCCGCGTAGAAGTAACCGACGTTAACAAACCAGGCGAAAGCCGCACCGCACACGATCAGCCACACCCAGGAGCGTTCGCGCATACGGTCCTCACCCACGAGTTCCGAGAGAACCAGCCCGCCACCGAAAGCGAGAAAAGCCGTGGCAGGTCCGAAGAAGCGCCAAGGGAACTGAACAACAGCCAGCGGTTTGAACGCGCCTTTCCACGACGGCATGTCTGTTGACATGAGAAGGCAGCACAGCCCGGAAATCAGAAGCATGTCACGGAAAATTTCGAGTGACGTCCTTCGCGATGCGAGACGAAAGCGTTGTAATGCGACGATGACAAGCATCACACCAATCCCCGACGGAATCCAGACTTCTGCCTTGCTGGTCGGAATCTCCAGAACGAGTTTCAGGAATGGCATGCAACGGGTGAGGATGTCCGCGTTCTTCTCAACCTCAATGTGAAAATGGAGATGCGCGAACTGCTCGTACATCGGCAAGAGATAGGCCAGCCCCACGAGGACGGTCGGTATGGGCGCCAGCATCAGATAGAGGATCCGGCGAGGTTCTTTCAGGATGCGGACGGCATTGAACGCAATGAACACGGCGCAAATTACGGCCATCATGAGAAGCGAGAGACTATGCGCGAGAACGAGTCCGGCAAAACCGAAAGAGAGAAATGGGAACCGGCGCGGATCCCCCATGACGACCTCATAGAGTCCGAGAATAATCCACGGCGCAAAGACGAACAGGCTCCATTCGCCGAATGCCGAACGAACAAACAGATCGGTCGCGAAATAGCTACTCCACGTGTAGAGAAGCGAGGTCGCAAAGGCACCGAAACAGGTAGCCGACAACCTACGCGCACAGAAATACGCGCTAAACGCGGTGGCAAACACACACAGGACAAGCAGACATTTATAGGCCGCGAGAATCCCCAAACCGCACTTCATCAGCAAGGCGGCAGGATAGAGGAAGAAATCCGGATAGAAGAGCCCCGTTGCATACCCGTAACCGACAAGCGCCTCGTGGTTGATCATGGACGGGAACTCACCCAAACGGAAGTTCACGTTCATGGCATGAAGTCGGGAAAGATGGTAGTAGAGATCATGTCCGTTGGGAAGTCCAGGCAGGAGCAACGGAAGGAGTCCCAGCAGGACCAACATTCCGAGCAAGAACGGATAGAACCGATGTTCCCCAAACCTTGCACGCAGGGAATCGAAACGCGAGGTTGTCCAGTTGACCATGTTCACGGGTTGCCTTCCTTTGTCTTCTGCCACGTGCGGTCGCTGATGATCGCACGAGGACGCCGTTTGGTTTCCAGATAAATCTTTCCAACATATTCGCCGATCACGCCGAGAGAGACAAGCTGGATACCCCCTAGGAAGCAGACGCAGAGGACCTCGCTCGTCCAGCCGCGGACGACATCGCCACGCATCCACGAAACCAAGCTCCATATCGCCATAATGAACGTGAGGAGGGAGACGATAGCACCGAAAAGCGTGATCAGGCGGATAGGCTTGACGGAAAGCGAAGTGATGCCGTCCGCCGCAAACCCCAGCATCTTCAGGAACGGATAATGACTTTTACCGGCAAGCCGTTCCTTGCGGGCGTAGAACACCTTCGAAGAGTTGAACCCGACGAGCGGAATCATTCCGCGCAAATAGAGGTTCGTCTCGCCGTATTCGGAAAGCGCGTCGAGTACCCGCGCCGAAAGAAGCCTGTAATCGGCATGATTATACACGGCCTCCACGCCCAACGCGGCTTGAATACGGTAGAAACATTCCGCCGTGAACCGCTTGAAGAACGTGTCAGAAGAACGGTCATTGCGTACGCCGTAAACGATCTCCGATCCTTTCGCGTATTCGTCCACCATCTCCGTCATGGCATGTACGTCATCCTGCCCGTCACAGTCGATCGTCACGGTCACATCACAACCGAGATTACGCGCCTCCATCAAGCCAGCCCACAGGGCGAACTGATGCCCACGATTGCGGCTTTGGCGAATTCCGATAAAGCGAGGATTCCCCTTGTCCAAATCAGAGATAACCCGCCAGGTCTCGTCCTTGCTACCGTCATCGACGAAAAGGATGCGGCTTTCCGGCGAGACACGTCCTGAATCGACCAGACTGTTCAACTCTTCTGCAAATAGGGGGGACGAGAGAGGAAGGGTCTCCTCCTCGTTGTAGCATGGAACAACAAGAATCAGCTTCGGCACTTTTGCTCTCATGGTTGCGTCACTCATAACACCCATAATTATACCACAATACTTCAAAACAATTAAACCTAAAATCCTCGGTTAGGTTCTCATGCGGAGTGCATAGAGAACGGGAGGGGCAACGTTCTCGTTGCCCGAATGGGGAGGGACGCGCTTGCCTGTCCTCCGTAGCCTTGCGCAGGATGGATCGCGTCCGTTTCGGCAGGACGGACATTGCTTTCGCTGCGGGGAGTCTCAGAGTTTCGGAGACAGGGGTGGCTGTTCTCCAAGCCTCCCAAACTCCCGGTACCGAAAGGAACATTGATTTGTGGGATTGTCGACATTTGTAACGCCGCAGTTCTGCACGGGACATTCTGTTTCGTTTCCCCGCGAAGCGACAAGAGTGTCGCTTCCCCGATTGGGTGACATATCCCCCCTCTGTTCGGCATCGCGGTCGCTGACTGGGCTTTGCTGACTGGGGGGGCGATGATACCGTCCTAAAGATTCTTCTTCCGATCCCCCTTGCGAACCAGCTTCAGCATCGCCGGGATATCTTTGCGGAAAATGGCGAGCATCAGGATGCCCGATACAATTGCAGAAATCATGCCTTTTGCGAGCAGACCTTTGATTCCTCCAACGGGAACCAGAAGCGTAGAACTCCATGTGGCACCACATAACGCAAGCGCAAGAAGCGCAAACCACAAATGCGACCGCCAGTAGATTCGAACCTGTACGCCGTTAAAAAAGTGCGAAAATACGACATGTGTCTCCCATGGAATCTGGATAACCACATAGCTGATGATTGTCGAAAAGATCACGCCGTCGAGCTTATAGGCGCCGGGAAGCCAGATCACGAATGACAAGTTGAAGGCGAGGTTTACTACGCCTGCAACGATGGGCTTCCAGCGGTCCTGTTTCCAGATGGCGGCAGCGGTCTTGAATGACAACAGAATTTGCCGCGACTGGTTAACATAGAAATAAAGAACCATCAGTACCGGCGTGAGGAAATGCCGCACCAGCGCGGGATCGTCTTTCGTCCACACGGAAACGAACGGCTGGAAAAGCGCGATCATCATCGTGGAACTCCACAAGATGCACGCCTGGGTCAGACGGCACATTTTCATAAACAACCGGAAGTTTTCCTCTTTTGTCTCGGTGTGGATCTTGTTGCCGAAACCGCCGATCACCGACCCGTAAATCACGCCAATCAACCCGGAAACGGATGTGACAACATAGTAGTAGTTCCCATAAGCGGCAACGGCAACCAGTCCGAGGAACGCCGAAATAACAATGTTGTCGAACGAATAGGAAATGACACCCCCGACCTTGTGCAGGAAAATCGATTTCACATCCGACAGGACACGGCTACGATTTTCGGAAGGGAGTTTCCCGCGAGGTTCGATGTCCGGGAAAAGCCTCCTCGACTCGCGGAAAATCAACAAGTTGGAGATAGCCGTGAAGATGACCGTCGCGAGAACATAGAGGTAGTAGTTACGGGTCAAAAGTAGGATTAAAAACACAACGATATACTGCACGATCGATGTGAATGTGCGGATGTTGCTCAGCACGTCGTTGCGGTGGTGGACGGAGAGAACCGAACCTCGGTAGGCGAAGAGGAAATAACTTGCCGATGTATTGACAAGATGGATGAGGTAGAGGATGTAGAGGTCAACGTCCGGCGGCACGTTCCCATGAACGAGCTTGTGCAGAAACGGCAAAAGGCACAGGCCCACAACAAAGATAACCGACCCCACCCAACGGTAAACCGTTCGATAGAACCGCAAATAGGCGCAAGCCAGTTCACGGTCATCGTCCGCAATCGGCTTGTACATCGACGAGATCACGGCAGAACCAAAACCGAGTTCCGCCAGCATGAGAACGCCGAGAATCGATCCAAAGAGTCCATTCAATCCGAGATATTCGGGACCGAGAAGCCAGAGAAAGAGCGTCCGGTTCAAAAAAGGGAACAAAAGCCGAATCCCGCTGTTGACGGCAGAAGCGGCAATGTTCCGTTTCATATTTCTGGCAAAATCGAGTTTCATGTTCGGCACAAGGTTGCTTCAGGGGAAAAGCGAGGCAACCGCTTCGCGAGTTTCGGATTGAGCGTTATCGTGGTGTTCTGCATGAGTTCTATTCTATCATATTTTACTACTGACAGCAATTACCGATTCCCCAAATCGACTGGCGTGTTTCCTTGCGCGGAACCGAAGAGGACGCTTCGCGCTGGTTCTGTGTTCCGGGTTCTAAGTTGTCGCCGCCTTTTTTTCCTAATAAGTTCCGAGTTACAGGTTCTGAACAAGACGTGCGGGGAAGTGGCACTCTTGCGGCTTCGCCGCGAAATGGACCTTCGGTCCTAAATGGGCTACGCCCTAAGTGGCGGATACCGCCGCCTAAATGGACTTATCCCGCAAGGGCATTTAGGAGCGAAGCGACACTTGCCACGAAGTGTTCTTGTCCCGCTTCCCCGATTTGGTGGCATGTTTCCCCCTGCGTCTCCGAGCCTTTGCGCAAGATAATCCCACGGTCTTTTGCTTCAGAGCTTTTCAGCTGGCGTGAAGCACCCCGCCATCCTATACAGTCCCGTGCGGAGTGTGGGCGGGGGCTACCCACCCAACCTTGAACTGATAGGCAAGGGATCGGGAAACAACAGGGACAACATCAAGAACAACCTTGAATCGGGTCGGCTCGCAACCGCGAGCCGGATCAGAAACGTCGCGCGGTTGCGCGACGACCGCCAGCGTGTTGTCTATCTGTTGTTGAAGTTGTTTCCAAGCAAAAGATAACAGGCGCATATATGTTCCGAGACGTTCGGGGAAGCGACAAGTGCCACTTCCCCGAACCATTCGTCTTCACAATGGGAAACACGGAAAAAGTCATTTTCTCACCAGCATTTCCGGGTATTCCGTGTGTTCCGTGGTTTTTCAAATTGTCCAACAGAGGAATTAGATTTACCAATCGGGAAGGCTTTGATAGAATGAAAGGCATGGAAACGAAAGATGACTGGAATATCGATTGGGATCCCCTTCCCTCCTGCCCGCAAGTACGCGACTTGCCTGTTGGCTGTCAGCTTTCCACTTCTAGTCAAGCGATCACGACAAGCGCGTCCTTCACATTCTTTACGGTTCCGCGTCTCTGCGCGAGGCAAAGTTATCGACATGAATGTTCTTGCGCACGTGATGGCAGCGGACGTGTCTGTTTTGTAAAACGTGCGCGAAACCGTTTGCGGCACAGCTCCCGGTGTTCGGTGCGCAAGGAGGGAGCTTTGCCGTCTGCGGTATTTCAATCGTCTAGAAAGAGTCGAACATGAAAATTCTGATTACAGGATCCGCCGGTTTCATTGGATTTCACGCGGCATCGGAATTTCTCCGGCGCGGATGGAATGTCATCGGGCTGGACAGTTTCACGGACTACTACGATGTCCGACTGAAACGAAACCGAGCCGAGACACTTGCCGCGTTCAAAAAGTCCCCGGGGACATATTCATTGCGGGAAGTAGATATCTGCGATTTGGAAAATCTACGCCAAACCTTTGCGGAGGAAACCCCAGATGTGGTGTTGCATCTCGCCGCGCAACCCGGTGTACGGTATTCAATCTCGCACCCGTTCGTCTATCAAAAAACCAACGTGGAGGGTTTTCTAAACATTTTAGAATGTTGCCGCCATGCTACCAGACCACCCAAGCTCGTTTTTGCCTCCTCTTCCTCTGTTTACGGTGGCAACACCAAGATGCCGTTCGAGGAATCTGACCGAGTGGATACGCCCGTCAGCCTCTATGCGGCAACCAAGCGAGCAAACGAATTGATGGCCCACACCTATTCTCATCTGTACCGAATGCAGATTATCGGGCTTCGTTTCTTTACTGTCTATGGTCCGTGGTATCGCCCTGATATGGCGCTTTCTCTGTTCGCCGATGCGATGCTCCACGACAGGCCGATCAAGGTATTCAACAACGGGGATATGTTCCGCGATTTCACCTATATCGACGATATTGTGAACGGGATTGTCCGGACAGTCGAATCGGATTCCCTACCCTTGTACGACATCTTCAATCTCGGAAACCACCGTTCCGAAAAGCTACTGGATGTGATCGAAACACTGGCACAGACGTTGGGCGTGACGCCAAAGCTGGAAATGCTGCCGATGCAAGCGGGGGATGTAAAAGCCACATACGCAAGTATCGAAAAACTTCACAATGCGGTCGGCTACGTGCCGCAGACAACCATCCAAGAGGGAATCCCCGTCTTTGCCCGTTGGTATAAGAGCTATTACCGAGATGAAACCTCGTCCTAAATTCCCCTATTGTACAATTTTAAAACCACGGAACACGCGGGGAAAACATAGATAATTCCTCTGTTCCTTTTACCAGACAACGGTTTTGCTCTTGCAGAGGCGCGGAGACGCGGAGATACGGCACGTTTGCGGCGGTTTTCCGTGCGGTTTTCGCTTCACGACTTGCGTACTCTTCACTCTTGGCGGCTCTGCGTGAGATATAATATGGAGTACCTGAAGTGGGGAATTCAGGCAGATTCCAAGTTTTTGAGTTTACACCAACTTGTGTTGAGATAGGAAATGATCGCGAACACGATGACCAGGCAGATCAAATTCATCTGCTGCCTCAAAACCCATTCCAAGGTACTCTGCAAATAATCGGCTGTTAAACCACCTAAAAGTCCCGCAGGGAGAAAGACCCACTTGGTTCCATTCAGCTTCCGCGCCAACGAGATACAGCTCCACCAGTACCAGCCGAACCAAGCCAGCATCGCCAAAAGAGCGGGAATGCCACATTCGGCTGCGACCAACAAATAGACGGTTTCCACGATACCGTGATAATCCATATCATAACCCAATACATCCCCTGCCCGATCTTGGTATTCATGGGGAGGGATCATCTTGAGACCCCAGTTGTTGATACCCACGCCTCGCAAGGGTTCGTCTTTGATCATCTCCAATGAACATTGCGCTAACTCCACCCGCGTATCCGTTGAAGCCTGTGGAGCCGTAACAAAACGTTCGACGATACGCGGCATAATGAGGACCATTCCTAGCAAACCTAATAGAAAGAGCGGCAGAAGTCGTTTGACTTTCTTGCCCCAGTGTCCGCCAAACAAGAAACAAGAAATCCCGGTAATGGCATAACCTATCGGCGTCATCAGCATAGCCCCTCGGGAATACGACCAAAAAACGGAAGCGACGGAAAAGACAAAAGCCACCATACAGAATTTGCGAAACCAGGTGGAGATTCCGTTCGTCAGGTAGAAGGCAAAGAACAACATTCCGGTCAGGTGCATGGCCATCGACATGCTGTTCCGGTGTGGGAAAACTCCCCCAGGTTGATAGATACCGGAATAGTGTTGTTTCGCTACAACGAGGAAGTTGACGATTGCGAAAAACGCCAGCGTTGCCAAAACCGTTTTCAGGTCATTCGTCGCTTTCAGATACCCATACACCGCCAAGAAAACGAGCATCATCATGATCATCTTCCAGATCTCAAACCAGGCGATCAGGCAGTTGTCTGCCGCCGTAAGGCTTGGCCAACATAAGAGGAAATAAAACACATAAATCCAAAAGCCCGTATCCTGCACGAAACTCCGGAACTTCCCGCGTAGAAGCAACGCCACGAGAAGTGCCAAAGCCAACAGATAGACGAGGCTCACCTCCATACCGCGAGCCGAACCGGTATAGGACTCGCGTGAGAAAAAGTTGATGGCTGTTGCCTGAAAGAGACACAGCGACAAGACCATACCCCAAAACACGCCCTTCGCCCACCGCAGATTATTCGACAGCAGAAAGCCAAGAGGAAAGACTCCGAGCGCAACAATGGTGAAAATGAGATATTTCATCTCTAATCAAGGATGTACTTGTCGGTAAGCCGGGTGGTAAGCATATAGAGCAACTGCGCTGTCGGCAACAGCTTCCGGATAAACACATTGTATTCCGAAATGTTATCGTGGGGAACATAGACGATATCGTTCGGCTGCAGATAGACGTTTTTGCAGCGACCGGCCAAAATTCCATCGACATCAACCTTAAACATTTTCGGATTCGTAAGCCCATTACGGATCAGAATCACATGACTCCAATGGGTTTCTTTGATCCAGCCAACATCCGTGAGCGTCTCGATTAACCCCATTCTCTGCTCATACAGGCGCCTCTGCGGAGATTTGACATCTCCACAAATCGTCACGCTCGCCTCCAGTCTCTGAGCAATAAAAATGTAATCCCCCCTCCTCACTTTGATATTGTTAAGGGGATCCCCGGCAATCGCTTTCTCGAAATCAATCGGAATTAAATTACCGTCACGGACAAACAGGGAATGCTCCAAATCCGCGACATCCACATTCACGCTATGGAACAGCCTGACCGCACTCCCGCCGCCCATCGCATACACATCGGCAACACGAGTTGAATCGGAGATGTTATACAAACCGGGTTTTTCGCAAGCGCCGGAGATCGTGACAGTCTCACTGGCAATTTCCTGTACCGTAATGCCGACAACCGGATGCTTCACATACGGCTCTAAACCGTCCTGAATCGTTTTGCTCGCCTCCCGAATCGTCATTCCGCTCACTCGAATCTGTCCCAGGAACATCATGCCGATAAAGCCATCCGGACTTACTTTTGTCGTCATAGTCAAATCGGCGTGTCCATATACGCGGATTTCAATCAGGTCTCCCGCATTGATTCGGAAAACCTCGTCATCTTCCGCCGCGATCTTCTTCAGGATTTCCGTATTCCTCTGAACCGTTTCCTCGTCGCGTCCCGTCTCTTCCAGGATGGCATTGTCCTTCTCCAGCATGTCGGAGCTGAAAATCGGATCGTAATTTCCCGTCAACCGGTCCATATAACATCCCGATGTCACCATCAACGCGAAAAGCGCCGATGCTCCGACGTTGAGAACCGTCATGTCGGAAATTTTCATTATTGCGCCTCCATTTCCTTCCGCACAACACTCGCAGACACACCGGCCGATATCGCCATCACCGGTTTCTTCACAACCTTCACATGCCTCCGCACATAAGAGAACCAACGGCGAGATGTCTTGTCAGCCCCGACAACGACCAGTACACAATCACAAGCGGTCAGCAGCTGCTCAAAGAAACTGCCGCCACGACGAACTCCGTCGGAAATATCGACAAACACGTGATCGTACTTGCTTCGCAACGTCGCCAGATCAGACTGAAGCATCTGGAATTCCGTCGGCGCCATCGCATACCGATTTGCCACGGGGAACCACCCCTGCAGTCCCTTGTGTACGGTATTGATCAATGTCGCAGCTCCATCTGGGGGCGTGAACCCTTTCTCCGCAACCACTTCCAGCGAGAAGGACTGCGCCCCCGCCATCGCGAGCGACCAAAGAAGCGACTCACGGAATTTAGGCTGGACTTGGGCTCCAGGCAGGTGGCAGATCAGCACGATTCCCTTGGGGATCTCGGCATTGACAAATTTGAGCGAAACGACACCCAAAAAGTCCTTCTCGTCAGCCTCTTTCATAGCTTTCGGTTTCGGCAACGAACCAAGGAAATAAACTTCTTCGTAAGCGCAAAGTTCTTTTCCACCGCGCACTTTCCCTGCCAGCAATTCCAGCAGAAGGATCCAGAACGTGAGCACGAGCGTGCAGATTCCCGACCCGGCTATCGCAAGGATGAAGTTTTTGATCCGGAACGGGTGGGTGTCATCGGCACCGACCGCGCGCTCGATCTGCCGCAGGTCATTGCGCATCGACATTTCCAAATATGTGATATTGCCCAATTCCTCATCCAGATTGCGCATCGACTGATCCAAGTCCGCCCGCTTCACCCGCAGCCGCTCAAGCAACGGGATTAAAGCTGTCAACTCGCCGGAACGCTTCTCATTGTCCGCAATCTCCCGCTCTTGCGAGTTCCGGTTTTGCTTCAATACCTCTAGGCGCAAACTACACTCGGCAAGCTCGCTCGCGTCCTTCTCAACACGATCGACGGCACTGACATCAACCCCTTCGATTCCTTTCTCCTTCAGGAACGCCATGTAGGCATCCATCAAATTCTTCCGGTCCTCCACTTTCCCCAGAACCTTTGGGTTCTTGTCCGTGTAAATTTCCCGAAGTTGGGCAAGCTCCTTATCAACCGCCGCGATTTCCGCACTCTTTTTGCGAATTGCCTCTGCATTTGCGGTCACTGCCGGCCCGAGGGCACCGACTTGGGACTCCAACTTCTTTTTCTTCATTTCCTCGCTTGCCACCTGCACACTCAACAAGGAAAGATTCCGACGCTGGTCGGAAAGGAGACCGTTCAGCATAGTCAACGTTTCGACAGGAGCAACAACCCCTGCCTTACCCTTCAAGGTGCTTTCCTCTGTCTCCAGCTCGGTAATCTGCGCCTGAAGGTTTTGTTTTCGGATTCGAAGCGACTCGCGCCAGTTTTCCAAGTCTTGGGTACGATAGGAAACGTATTCTTCAATGAGCAACTCCGCATACCCGTTGACCTTCTTGACCGCATTGATCAAACTCGGCGCGTTCGCCGTCAACGTAAACAGGTTGGTTGGACGCCGCTCCTGCTGAATATCCAAATCCATCTCCAGCCCCGCACGCTCACGGGGAGAAATCGAGACCTTTTCCGGTAACCTGCGTTTGAGCGATGCCCGTTCCAAAACGGAGAAGAGCTGCTTCTCGCTCATATTCTGAATACGAGCAATTTGCCGCGGCGTGTACAGAATCCGTGTCGTGGCGCTATACCGATGCTCGCTTGTGGCAGTGTGCCAGATAAGGAACGCGGCAAAGGCTGCAGCCAGTAGCAAAAACACAAACACAAGGAACCATACCCATTTCACAAGGATGATCCCTATCACCTTTTGCAGGGAAACCAATTTCTGGATCTGTTGGCGCTCGTCCTCTGAATATTCTTCATCCATACTTTGCATTTCCTAACTCAACGCTTCCGCTCTAGTCGAATCCCATTCGTAATTGCAACACTCTTTTCTCTCCCTACACCTCCGCCATGAACCCGATACGAGTCCCCGTTGCGCAAAAAGGCGTAAAAAGACAAATTAAATTATCAAAAACCTGATTATAAGTCAACCAGAAACTGGAACGTTTTTGGAGCGCGCAGACGCTGCCAGTTTCAATTCACGTTTGAAGCCTATATTCCGCTGTTGAACCATAAGAAAACTACGGAATACACGGTGCTCATGGAATCTGCCGCTGATGCGGCTATGGATGGTTAAATGGTTCAGTTGCCTCCTTCGAAGGCTTTAAATCGGTCCGACCAGTCCCGTCCTCTCTTCGGGGAAGCGACACTCTTGTCATTTTTCGGCGGCTCGTCACTTGAACCATTTAACCAAACTAGATTCCTCGTTTGGGTTCTCACGCAGAGCCGCTGAGGTTGCAGAGTACGCAGAGAAAGTGCCGAATACAGAGGCTTTTCAATTCCCCGCACACACAGAAAACGGATTCACCCAAATGGTGAAAGTCTGCAAAATTTCAATGCGCCATGATTTTTCAAATTGTCCAATAGAGGTTTAACCATTTCAAAGCGCAGCGATTAAATTTTCTCGGTCGGAAGGGGTGCGTTTCGTCGCGACCGTTTCGGCAGGGAAGATATTGCTTACGCTACGGGGAGTCTCGGAGTTTTGGAGACATGGATGCGTAAAAAATGGGGGGGGCGCGCCCCGTCGCGACCGTTTCGCCAGGGCGGATATTGCTTTCACTACGGGGAGTCTTGGAGTTTCGGAGACATGGATGCGTGAAGAATGGGAGGGGCGCGCCCCGTCGCGACCGTTTCGCAGGGCGGATATTGCTTACGCCACGGGGAGTCACGGAGTTTTGGAGACATGGATGCGTGAAAAATTGGGAGGGTCGCGCCACGTCGCGACCGTTTCGCCAGGGAAGATATTGCTTACGCTACGGGGAGTCTCGGAGTTTCGGAGACATGGATGCGTGAAGAATGGTCGCGCTTCAGCGCGACCGTTTCGGCAGGGCGGGAAGGATTTGGAAACGACAGGAACAACATCGAGAACAACTTGAACTGGGACGGCTCGCAACCGCGAACCGTAAACATACCGTCGCGCGGTTGCGCGACGACCGCCAGCCTGTTGTCAATTTGTTGTTGAAGTTGTTGCTTTTCTACCTTCTGTGTGATCGCCAAACATCCGCATGGGAATGTCAATGCGGATAAATTTATCTCACGCAGAGACGCGGAGGTGCGGAGGACGGGAATGGTGTGCTGGTCGCGACCACAGTGCATATCCGGAAAGTCCGGCATATCCGGCTTAACACGCCTAACACGCTGGCGCGAAGCGCCCCGGCGAAGGGACATCACAGGGTGGCGCAGAACGTGGACAACCGCTCTGTCAGAGTGCCCCAATCGTATTCCTGTGCGGCCCGGTGTCCGGCCGAAATCAACTGTTTACGGAGTTCGCCGGATTCAAGCAGACGGTCAAACGCCGCGTCGAGCGTGGCGGGGACATCGCACGAAAATGTCAACGCGGCATCTGGATGAGCAGCGCAGAGTCTGCCCAGTCCACCCACATGGCTCGCCAACACGGGAACACCTGCCGCCCATGCCTCCAGCACCACGATTCCAAACGGCTCGTGCCGACTCGGCAACACGAAGACATCGGCTTTCCCGTACTCGTCCAGCAATTCGGGACTGCCCGGCTTGAGCGCGCCGACAATCGCAAGCCTACCCATCACGCCCAGCTCCTTCGCCCGCGACTCAAGTTCAGCCCGGTAGTCCGGCTGGGTCACGGGACCAACCAAGCGAAGCGTCGCCTCCGGATGACGAGCCAGCCATTCGACGAGCATCAGCTGATTCTTTTGCCGGTCGATACGCGCGACGCAAAGAACGGAGGTTCCAGATTTCGCGTTTCGTTTTTCCCGCCTTTCAAACAGGTCCGTATCTACCCCGTTGGGAAGAAACAGCACATGCGGATGACGGTCTTTGTAACGCAGGTATTCGTCCTCCCCCACGCAGACGATCCCGTCGGCATCTTCGGGTATTCGCCGAGTCCATCTCATCGCGTAATCCACCAGCTTGCCCCACGGAAAGAGTCCGCGCGTGGGCGCTTTCAAACTCTTCGCTTCAGCTGTCGGCACGTTCGCGCCACCTCCATGCAGGGAGATGACGCTCTTCGCACCGATTTTCCGCGAAGTCCGCAAACAGAGTTCGGCAATCCGTGCCATCGCGTGGCAGTGGATGATGTCCGGTCTCCATTCGCACAACGCGCCTCCCAGCCCCGGCACGAACGGGTTGCCGCCCTTGCGGTCCAGTTCCGCGACCAACCGCCTGGGCATCGGCCACCACGGATAGATCGGAGGAAAACGTAGAATCTCGATTCCCTCCCGCACCTCGGAAGACGCAGAACGTGAGCCACAAGACGACGATGGTGCGTTTGCCGGTTCCGCTGGCCTGTAGAGTGCGGTCGTCGCGAAGATACGTACCTCGTGTCCAGCTTTCACCTGCGATTTGGCAAGATTCCACACCACCTGTTCCGTTCCGCCCCAGTCGTCGAACGAGAGGCGCCGCATGACATGAGCAATCTTCATGGCTGTACGTTCCCCGTCAAAATCTTTCTCAGCCTTTCGGCTGTCACGGGCTTGAGTAGAATGCCGTCAAACCCCATGCCTGTGGATGTTCCCTGCGATTCTACGTCCGCCGTGACGGCGATGACACGCAAAGACGCAAGAGCGGGATTCGCGCGAATCGCGCGGATCAACCCCTCGCCATCGAGGTCTGGCATCCACATATCCGACAGAATGAGATCGAACGGTTGAGAGTCGGGCGTTTCCAAAATCTTCAACGCCTCCCGCCCGTCCATCGCCATCGAAATCTCGAAATCACCGATATTGTTCAGCAGCGCCTTCAAAACCATGAGGTTCACCTTCGAGTCGTCCACGAGAAGGATACGGCGCGGCAGTCTTCCGAGTGGCGGAGGCTCGCTCGTCTCCGCCACTTCAACGACAGGGCGCTGCGCCGTTTTCACCCCCGGAATCACGATCGTGAACGTGGATCCCGCACCGAGTGTGGAGTCCACCTCCAGCGTACCGCCCATAGCTGCGGCAAGTTGTTTACAGATGGCAAGACCGAGCCCCGTGCCGCCGTTCCGGGAAATCTTGGCTCCCACCTGCACGTAGGCGGATCCGAGGTGCTTTTTGTTCTCCTCGCTAATGCCGCAACCGGTGTCCTCTACAGCAATCCGGAAGACACCTTTGTCTGCCCCCGCCCCCTGCTCGAACGAGGCTCGGAGTTCCACGTATCCTTTCTCCGTGAACTTGACGGCGTTCCCGACGAGGTTGAACACGATCTGCCGGATGCGTTGCGGATCAAGCATCAGGAGCGGCATCGCCCCGACGCGGCATCTCAGTTCGAACGCTGGCCTGGCGCTGGCAACGCGGAAGGCCTCCAGCACCGTATGCATGAGCCTGGCGCAATCCGTCGGTTCCGGCTGGATTTCCATTTTCCCGGATTCGAGTTTCGAGAGATCGAGAACGTCATTGATAAGCCCCAACAACGTCTTGCCGCTCACAAGGATCGAGTCGATGGCCTGTTCCCGCTCCGCCTCGGTCTTAAACCCCGATTTCAACATCTCGGAGAAACCGATGATCGCGTTCAGGGGCGTTCGAATATCGTGGCTGACTGTGGAGAAGAAGTAACTCTTGGCTTCGGCCTTCTCGCGTTCCATATCGCGTTCGCGGCGGCGGAGAATGGCGTAAATACCGAACATTAGGACGAGCGCAAGGAGGACGAGACCGCCCTGCACAAGGTTGTTGCGGGTGATCGATCGGTTCACGTTAGACAGATTCTTCCGAAGAGTCGCTTTCCAGTTTTTCAGGTAACCCTCGTATCCGCTTTCGCCATGCTCGGCGGGAAGGCACTTCTCGGAGTGGTGTTGCACAATCGTCTGGTACGCCGTCTCCGTCGTTTCGCGAGTCGTCTGCCGGATCCACATCACTGACAGGAGGGAGATGATCACGAAGAGGGAGATCCATACGACGGAAGACTGCCCGAATCGGCGCAGTTTGTCGCGGTGGAAGACGGTCAGGAAGGTGGCTAGCCCGGATATGCTCCAGACGATCAGAACCAGATAGGAGCCTGTCGCGATTACAGTCGTGTCTAGCACGACAGTCGGCAGGACAAAGAGGGTGATGACGACAGCTGAAATCGCGAATCCGAAAAATCCCATCGTCTGCGTGCGTCTGTCGTCGGTTATGCGGGCGGTCTTGAATGCCGCAGCCGATGTATAGGCATAAGCCACCGCCGCGCCGACAATGGAGATGTCCACGATGATGCCGATAACCGCCCTTCCGAGCGGCACGACGAGAACGGCAAGCGCGGCAATGGCCAAGACGGCGTTGCGCGGGGCGCCGTCGGCGTTCTCTCTACCCAGAATCGATGGCAGCGCGCCATCGTTCGCCATCGCGGCGGTCAGTCTGCTCGCGGCGACGGTATTTCCCACCAGATTGGTAAAGATGGCCCCGATCAGTGTTGCGCCGATGAGGATCACGCCAGCCCGTCCGAGGAATCGTCTCGCCACGTCAAATGCGTGGAAGTCCGGTTCGCCGATGTTGGATACGGTTGCGGGCCAGCCGGTCAAAGCATCGCCTGGCGAGAGGACCGGGATGGCCGTGAGAAGCGCGTAGGCGAGAACAGAGGCGATGAGCGCGGAAAGCATAATCCGGAAAGATCGATTTGCGGGAAAGCGGAACTCGGATGAAGAATTCGAAACAGACTCGAATCCGACGAATAGCCACGGCGCGATCACAAGGATGTTCAGGGTCTGGACCAGGCCATTCCCGCCCGACGGCGCAAAGAACGGCCGCATCGACGCTATTCCGCCTTCATGGTGAAGGGCTGTGGAAGAGAAACAGGCGGCAATTCCGGCGGCGAAGACCAGCGCCAGCACGGTCTGGACAGTACCCGAAAGACGACGGCGGCAACAGATCGCGGCGGTTACGGCAATGGCGGCAACCGACAGGAGAATATCGCCCAAGTAGATCTTCATCCCCTGTACGGTGTAGTGAAATCCGAAACTGAATACGTCCCCCAGCGTGTAGTGCGCCACGACCACCAAAGCCGTCACGTCCAGCCAGACAATCGCCACGTATGCAAAGACGAGAAAAAAGCCGCAGAGGAAACCGTGGTCGTGTCCAAATGCCTTCGCCGCGTAGGCGTAGGCGCCACCTGGCCCCGGACTGCGATTGATCATGTAATGGTAGTTCCATGCGATAACGGCCATAACAAGGCCGCCGAGCAGGATGCCGAGGATCGTGCCGAGCGGTCCGGCCTTGGGCAGGAAGGTCGTCCAGGGCAGGACGAAGGCGTCTGACCCAACGGCGCACCCGAAAGCGAGCGCCCAGGCCGCCAAAGGAGAGAGATGCCTCAGAGAAGGCGCTTTTGTCATTTGTTCATCCTGCATCCGGCGACTCCCCTTCCCCTGCTCTCCCGATGATTTTACCGAGCGTCTGCGTGGTGACAGGCTTGAGGAGTATGCCGTCGAACCCGATGGTCTCCGCCTTTTCCCGGATTTCCACGTCCGCCGTCACGACAATGACGCGCAAAACCGACAACGTCGTATTGGATCGAATGGCGTTGACTAGTCCCTCGCCGTCCAGGTTCGGCATCCACATATCCGTGAGGACGATGTCAAACGGCTTGGCATCCGAGGTTTCCAGGATCTTCAACGCCTCCTGACCGTCCCTCGCCAGCGCCACTTCAAAGTCTCCGAGATTTTTCAAAAGCGCCTTGAGGACCATGAGGTTCATCTTCGAATCATCGACGATCAGAATACGCTTCACGGCGGCGGACGGGTGGGGCCGGAATCCGGAGGAGGTCTGCGTCACGGCCGGTGTCCGCCCCATGTCTGGCGGTTCAGTCGTCGCAGATGTTCCGTCCCCCGGCGCGTTTTTCGCCGGCTTCACGCCGGGGATGGTGATCGAGAAGGTTGATCCTTTCCCCAGTTCCGACTTCACTCCCAACTCGCCGCCCATCGCGGCGGCAAGCTGCCTGCAGATCGCAAGCCCCAGGCCCGTGCCGCCGTTGCGAGCGAGCTTCGCCCCCACCTGCACGTAGGCGGAACCGATGCGCTTGATGTCTTCTTCGCTCATGCCGCAACCGGTGTCCTCCACCTCGATGCGGAGGAGGCAGGTCTCCGCGCCATCCATCCGCGTGCAGGACGCGCGAAGCTCCACATACCCCTTTTCGGTGAACTTGAGGGCGTTGCCCACAAGGTTGAACACGATCTGCCGAAGGCGTTGCGGGTCAAGCATCAAGGGCGGCATCTCCGAGACCCGGCACCGCAGATCGACATCCGGATTGGCGTTGGATACGCGGATGGCCGCCGTCAGTTCGCGCAGGAGACGGGGACAGTCCGTCGGTTTGGGGGAAATCTCCATCTTCCCGGATTCCAGCTTGGAGAGATCCAGCACGTCGTTGATGAGCCCCAGCAGGGTCTTGCCGCTCACGGAAATCGAGTCGAGCGCCTGCTCGCGCTCGGATTCCGTCTGGGACCCCGACTTGAGCATTTCCGAAAAACCGATGATGGCGTTGAGCGGCGTGCGGATGTCGTGGCTCACGGTCGAAAAGAAATAGCTTTTGGCCTTCATCTTCTCCTGCTCCAGAGCGCGCTCGCGCCGCCGGAGGATCGCGTAGAGACTGAACATGATCGCGAGCGCGACCATCATAAGTCCGGCCTGTACGAGGCTGTCGCGCATGAGCGCCCCCCCGACGTGATCGATCTCCCGTTTCAGGTTCCGATTCCATCCCCCGTCATCCCGCGCGTCCCCGTTCAAGCACACCTCGGCGTGAAAGCGGTTGAGCGAGTCGAAAAGCTCCCGGATCGTTCTTCCGGCGGCCTGGCGCATCCACATATTCGACATGAAGAACATCATCAGCATGAGCGCGATCCACACGACGGTCGAACGACCGAAGCGCTGGAGGCGGTCTCGTCGGAACACGGAACGGTAGAAGAGAAATCCGAGAATGCTCCACAGGACGAGGATGAGATAGGATTCCGGAGCCATCATGTTTCCGGAAAAGTAATTCGGCAACAGGAAGAGAAGGGAAACCACGACCGAGAGCGCAAGGCCGCAAACCGCCGTAACCTTCGCCAGCCGGTTGCCGGATGCCCGGGCCGCGCAGAAGGTGGCGGCGGACGTGTAGGCGTAGGCGACGGATGCGCCGATCAAGGCGACGTCCACGATGAATCCGATGGCGGTACGCCCCAGAAAGGGAACCAGGAACGAGACTCCCGCGATGAAGAGTACCGCGTGGACAGGCGTCCCGTCCGTCCCCTTCTTCCCGAACCACCGGGGAAGGATGGCGTCTTCCGCCATCGATCCGACAAGGCGGCTCGCCACGACCATATTACCGACGAGATTCGTGAAGATCGCACTCAGGATCGTCAAACCGATCACCACCGGACCTGCCTTGCCAAGCGCTCGCTCCGCCGCCGCAAACACGGGCAACGTCTGCGCTTCGCCTGCGGAACCGTCGCCGAAAACGCGGACCGTCCAGTCTCCGCCGTCAGCCGCCAGCGCGGGCATGACGGCGAGAAGCGCGTAAGCCGCCGCCGCCGTGCCGAGCGCGGCGACCATCACGCCGAACGTCCTCTTGAGCGGGAAGCGGAACTCTCCGGAAAGATGCGAAATCGACTCGAACCCGACGTAGAACCAGGGAGCCAGCGAGACGATCTTGAGGATCTGCGACAAGACCCTGCCGCCACGCGGCGAAAACGCGGGACCCATTCCGGAAAGCCCGCCCTTGTGGAGGATGAGCGCACTCGCAAAACACACCGCGATACAGGCGGCAAAAGTCAGAGCCAGAACGGTCTGCACCATCGCCGCCCTGCGGCTGCGACGGCAGATGGCGGCGGCAACTGCAATCGCGGCAACGGACGGCAGGATGTCTCCCGGATAGACCGCGTGCCCCGCCAGCGTGTAGTGCATCCCGAAACGGAGCGCGTCCCAGAACAGGTGCCGGAAGCCGATCGCCAGCGCCGTCGCGTTCGCCCACACGATCGCCACGTAGGTCAGGCACAGGAACCAGGCGCAGAGGAAACCGTGGTCGCTGCCGAACACGCCGGAGGCGAACGAGAACGTACCCCCCGGTCCCGGATACCGCGAGATCATGATGTGGTAATTCCAGGCTATGATGCACATGATCAGCGTCCCGGCAAGAACACCGACCACCGTTCCGAGCGGCCCCGCCATCGGCAGCAGCATCGTGCCGGGCATGGCGAACGACCCCCACCCCACAGCGGTTCCGAAAGCAAACGCCCATGCCGTCAAGGGCGAAATCCGATAAGATGATTTCCCATTCATCGATATCCTCCCAAAATGGACCGTAGCGAAAGCCAGGAGAATTTCACCAGCCCGTACGCATACCTGCGCCAAAGCCGCCCGGGTTCCTGGATGATGCGGTAAATCCATTCCAGACCGCACCGTTGCATCCACCGAGGCGCACGTTTCACGCGCCCGGCAAGGAAATTGAAAGTCCCCCCGATCCCCATCATGACCGGGACTTCCAGTTTCCCGATGTTCCGTCCCATCCACAGCTCTTGCTTCGGATTGCCGAGTGCTACGAACAACAAATCGGGCTTGGCGGAATTAATCCGTTCGACAATTTCAGTCCGTTCCTCATCGAGGTTCACAATGCTCGTGTCATGTCCGGAAAGGATGGCTCTCGAATTTTCGGAAACCGCCTCCATCCGCCTGAACGCCTCCTCCACCGCATCGCGCTCGCACCCCAGCACATACACGCGCAATCCTTCCTCGGCGCATCGGCGGCAGAGCGCGGGCACTAGATCGGCTCCGGCAACGCGCTCCGGCAACGGACGGAACAAGAGTTTCGAGAGCAGTACAATCGGCATCCCGTCCGCCGTCACAAGATCGGCGGATTTCAAATATCCCCACAGTTCCGTATTTCCGCCGAAAGGCCAGCCGCTGACCGCGTTTGCCACAAAATCCACATTCAACGTGGCGACCATACGCGTCCGCCGTCTTTGCCCCGATTGCGCGGCGTCACGTCCCTCACGTACCATGCCGAGAATCCGCTCGACCGCCTCTTTCTCCGTCACTTTCGCGACGGGAATCTGAAAGAGGGAAATCGTCTCTATGCCTTGTTGCGTTATACACATCCCGTTCTAGTTTATAGCCAGCTTCCAGGTTCCTAGATTTCTAGGTTTCTAGCCCCCTAGACTTCTAGGGTTTCTAGGCACCCACACCTTTGCTTTTTAGTTTCTCTGTTAAAGCGGCATTCTCTGCCTCCAGCCTCACCACACGCGCTTGGAGTGCCGCAATTTTCTCATTTTGCGTCTGTCGCCGTCCAAGACGAGCCGCCGTCATACGTTCTCGAATACCTCCGTTTTCCGTGAATTCCCGCTCTTTCTTTTCCAATGTGGTGGTGAGCATCTTATCGACCATGTGACAGAGCGTCACGGCGCAGTTGGCGGTTTCTTCGTCGTTCCACTTTTCGAAGTGCGGTTCGTAGTCGGCAAGGTCGTTATGACTACGGCAGAATCCGAGCAGCGCATTGTATCGCGGATGTCCCGTACTCCAACGGACAAGCGAATGCACGGTGATGTAGTCAAGATAGTCTTCCTTTAACTCCTGGATGCTTGCACGCGCTACATTCAGAAGTTTCAATTCCATTTCCGTTGATGTCACGCCGTCTGCCAATCCTTCGACGATATTCTGCTTCCCGCTCCGCGCAGCCTGTACCATCTGGTCAACCGTGCGGTCGCCGTGCTTTGGCAGAAACCGACGGCAGAACACGACTGTCATCTGATACAGGACAAGACTTTTTCGATAGTAGAACAAATCTTCCCACTTCGTCTGGTTTTTCAAAATTGGCATTTCTTTGTTCCTCTCTAGGTTTCTAGACGCCTAGACTTCTAGGGTTTCCTTCTTTGATCCTCCGTGCCGACGAAAGCAGCCTTGCAATCCCTTTGGCATGGTCGCGCCATGAAAACAGCTTCGCCCGTTCGTGTCCGCGTGCGATACGCGCCGTTCGCGCGGCGGTATCTTCGGTCAACAGCCGCTCCAGCGCGGCGGCAATGTCGTCCGTATTTTCGGGATCGAAGGTAATCGCGACATCCCCCGCAATTTCACCGAGCGACCCGTTGTTTGAACAGGCGCAGGGGATGCCGCGCGACATTGCCTCGACAAGCGAAAGCCCGAACCCTTCGAAGAGACTCGGGAACACGTAGAAACCCGCCGCGCTCCACAGAGGCTCCAAATCCTCCGCAAAACCCGTAAACCGGATGAGATCCGCATGAGGCGACTTCGCAGCCGCCTCGTGTACCACCTCCGCGTCTTTCCAGTCGGAGCCGGCGAGCACGAGAGGATGCGCCTCCGCGAGAGGACGCGGCAACCGTCCGTAAGCCTCGATCAGGCGTATGTGGTTCTTGCCGGGATGCTCAATGCGAGAGACATAGAGGAGAGCCACGGCATTTCCGGACATTCGGGATTTCCCGGCATTTCCGGATATTCCGTTGTACAGCACCGTCACGGACTCTTCGCGGCAACGCCAGAAGCGCAGCAGATCGGCCTTCGTAGCCCCGCTCACGGCGACGAGGTGATGCGCCTTCTTCGCGAAATGCGGCAGAATATGTGCAAGGTAGAACATCCGCAAGCGCGAATACTTTCCCCGGACATGGAAGTTCGCCAGGTCATGAACGGTCGCAACCGTCGGCAACGGATACCAGGCGCACACGCGTCGATTCGCCGCGCAGATCACAAAGCCGTCGAAATCCGCGCGGTGGCGACAGATCCAGAACGGAAGCACGAAAAGATGCCACAACATCGAAAACACCGGACGGCGCGTCCAGGATGGAGCCGTGACGATCGGACACGAGACGGAAGACGCGAGACTCGAAAAGGCTGCTCGTCCCCCGTCCGAAGTCCTGCCTTCCGCTTCCCCGGACTCCGCGAGAAGCGTCAGCTCCTGTCCCTGTTTCAGCAACTCCGAGACGACACCCCGGACATACACCGAGATGCCGCTTTTTCCGCCGTCGTAAGGTATGCAGGAAACGAGTAGTTTCATTACAGTTTTTCCATCACGGCAAGCAGCTTGGACCCCGTAACAGGTTTGGAGATAACATCCGCAAAGAGTTTCATGTCGTAGGTTGAGCCGACATCCACATCGGCCGTTACCGCTACGATGGGAATGGCCGACAAGCGCGAATCGCTCCGCATCGCCTGCACGAGCTGGGATCCGTCCATCTCGGGCATCCACATATCCGTCAGAACCAGATCCGGAATCCAGTTCTCCATCACCCGGAGCGCGGCGATTCCGTTTTCTGCGTTCTCGACTTCGGAGACGCCAAGTTTCGACAGATGGATATCGAGAATCTTCCGGTTCATCGTCATGTCGTCCACAACCAGTACGCGATTCGGTATCTTGCCAACCGACTCCTGATCCGGATTCGGCAGAATCGCCGTCTTTTCGCCAGTCACCTCCAGTCCAGGAATGTCGATCGTGAACTTCGTTCCCTTCCCCAGCTCGCTTTCCACCTGTATGGTTCCGCCCGCAGCCTCGACCATGCGTTTAACAATCGGAAGCCCCAGCCCGGTTCCGTTGATCTCCCCCTTGCTGTTCTTCATGCGGATCGCAATGTCCTGCACGAACGGATCAAAGAGTTTTTCCATCTTCTCCCTGGATATGCCGCACCCTGTATCCGACACCGAAATATGCAGCGTCTCCGTTTCCGGAAACCAGGCGGACTTCACGGAGATCTTTCCCGACTCCGTGAACTTTGCCGCGTTCCCCACAAGATTGATAAGTATCTGGCGCACACCCTGCTGGGCAAGCCGAAGAACCGGAATGGGAGTTTTCCCCTGGTCAATATCCAGAGCGACCTTGTGGTCGCGGACGCGATAGCCGAATATCGCGGGAAGTTCTCGCATCAGCTGGTTCATGTCGCACGTCCCCACCCGCATCTGCATTGCCCCCGCGTCCAGCTTGGAAAGATCCAGGATGTCGTTGATCAATTCCAGCAGCGCGTTCGCGCTCAGCAGGATCCCGTTGATGTACTCCGAGCGCTGCATCTCGCCATTGGCATCCTTCTTCAGGAACTCCGCGAATCCGATCACCGCGTTGAGCGGCGTCCGCAGCTCGTGAGACATCATCGCCAGAAACCGCGTCTTCGCCTGGGCGTGCTGTTCGGCGATCTGCGCCGCTTCGTTCGCCCGCTTTGCCTCGCGGCGCAACAGCTTCATCATCACCGCGCCGTAGATGGAAATTCCCAGCAGAAGGACAAATCCGATCCCCGTCGCCACATATCCGAGTTCCCGACTCGTCAAGCCGAAGACACGGTGGACTACTTTGCGTTCGGCCGCGACGTTCATGAACATCTCCTGCAACAGGCTGGGGTCGATTCCCGCGACGGCCTTGCGGAGAATCGTAATCAGCTCCGGCGGCGTCTTCGGTCCAGCGAACATTTCCATCTCCTGGTATTCGTCCTTCGCGCCGAAAAACCGCGCGAAGGTCTGCGGGACCGGCAGCGAGAAGACAGAGACCGCGCCGTAGGTAGCGGCCTTTGCGGATTCCGGGTAAGGTATCCAGAGACTCGTCTCTCCGCGAAGGAACTTCGCCTCGGCCGTCTGGATTCCGGTCTGAGGCTGCGGCTGAAGCGTCAGTCCCGTCTGGCGGGAGATCTCGGAAAGAAGCGACTTGGCCAGCCCGGTTACGCGTCCCTTTTCGTCGCGGATGCGGAACGGCCACGGCGAAAAATCGACCAGCACCGGCTGATTCTCTTTCAGTCGCCGCTTGAGCCATTCCGCCTCGCGGAGAGAAAGCGCGGACATCTGGCTCCGCAACCCGTAATGGTGCTCGCTGATCATGCGCATATACTTCGGGAAATCGTCGCACACTTCATCCAGCGCTTTCTCCAGTTCCTCGAAGAGATCCTTGCGGCGGGTCGAGGTGCAGATGTACATCGGATGGGAGGCGTACAGGTGAAGAGCCGTCTCATTGGCAAGTTCAGGCATTTCCAAGTCGAGACAGGCGTCCACTTCCCCATCGAAGTACGCCTTGAGCATTGCTCGGTCCGACGAGTATTCGCGATACGTAATGTCGGAAGACAACTGGTCGAACTGAAGCTTGGCGCGTTGGGAACTAATCGTTCCCGAAAGCATGCCGACCCGCATGCCGTTCCAGCTGGCGGGGTCTCCCGGCTTGTAGTGGCTGTCAGGGCGCGTCCATAGATAGACGCGCAACATTCCGATCGGCGTATGGGGAAAGAGGTAGTACTCGCCGCGCAAGGGCGAAAACCCGAGTCCCCCGATGAGATCCAGACGGTTGTTCTGCACGTCCACCAGACTCTCGTCATAACCGCCGTACACAAAATCCAGCGACCAGTGCGTATAGGCGCAGATCGTTTTCATCCACGCCTCGAACGCGCCGGAGTGATCCCCGTCTGGCGAGACCTCAAAAAAGTCGCCGCGCGCATAGGCGGCCACGCGTACGCGCTTCGCAGGCTTTGAAATGCCCAGCAGGCTCTCTCTCCATCCGTCATATCTGGCGATGTGGTTGATGTAGCACTCGCGGTAGAAATGCGAGAGCTTCCGCATCAGTTCCGGCTTGTCTTTCCGGACTGCAAAATACACGTTTCGGACGCCGATCGGCACGATTTCATCCAGTCCATCAGGACGTTTCCCGTACGGGGTGTAGAGGAAAAGCAGATCGATCTCATTCGCCCGGAGGGCCTTTACAGCACCTGTGCTGGTCGGGAATTCCACAAAGTCGGGCGACAGATTCGCGTGTTCGAAATAACGCTCGCGATCGAGGTCGTACCCTTGCGAGACAGGGGAATACCCCACGCGCATGCGCGGCCAGTCCGTGATCTTCACGGAACGCATGCTTTTCGCACGTTCAGGCGTGGCGTAGAGCGCGAAGTGCATCCGTCCGAGAGGCTGGACGGGAAAGTCGTAATCCCGCAGCAAGGTCGGGGTGCGAAAAGCCGAACAGATCACCTCGGCATTGGATACGCTAAAAAATCCGTTCGAGTCGAATGAAACGCGTTGCGGCTCAATCCCCGCCTCCCGGAAGACATCCTCCATGACCATTCGGCAGTACTCGACGTCCGCCGACGCCCAGTAGTCCATCTTGGCATCCCGTTCACAGTCGGCGACACGGACGGTTTCCGTCGCGCACAAAATGCCGCCGATTGCAACCACCACCGAAATCAGAAACTCTCGCCTCATGTGAACTCCTTGTCTATGACTTAGCTGTTGGCTGGTAGCTGGTAGGCTGTTAGGTCTGCGGTCATCCTTGCTCACAAGGACGCGACGGGGCGCGTCCCTGGATGCCGCATATCGAAAGCAATCGATTGCAATCGACAGCCATCGCCTGTCGCGTGCCCCATCCTTTTCAACCTCTCAGCCTCCCCGCTTCTCAGCCTCTCAGCTTTTCAGCTGGCGCGAAGCGTCCCGCCTCCTCAGAACTGCGCATCGAGGACGGTCGGTACAATCTCGAAGACCCGGCTCACCTTGGTGATATCAAACACGATTTTCGGCCCGGGCTGCAATCCGGCCAGAACCACCTTGCCGCCGCCGCCTTTCGCCTTCTGAAGCACCTGGACCAGTACGCCCAACCCGCTTGAATCGATATGCACCATGTGGCTCAAGTCAAAGAGTACATTGGTTCCGTCGGACATTCGTCCGAGCACCTCTTCACGCAAATCCGCCGCAACCGCAGCCACGAGACGTCCTTCCACCTTCACAGTCAAGCCGTGACCGTTCTCCGTAATTTCCCAACTCATGTGTTCTCCTTAATTAAAAACCAGCCAATCTTTCCGAAGCGCCGCAGAAAACGGCTTCCCCTCGCGAATGACATCTGTCATCACTCGCAAAATCCTCACCACGGCATCCATTCCGATCGTCCGAAGTTCACCCAGCGTCCGCCGCCGCGCGATCCAACGCGCCGCCTGATAGAATGAACGCCGTATGGCATGACTCCGGCGTCCTTGCGCCATGACTTCCTCGCGAGCAGCCAGCCAAATGCGTTGCGCGGTGTCCCGGTCACACGTTCCGTCCCGGCGCGGGCGGAACTTCCACTCCACAGCCGCATCGTACTCTTTCCAGCCCAGCGCGGAAGCGCGTTCAACCGCTTTCCAGCGATACGCACCGCGCGCGATCAACACCGCGTCTCCGGCCCCCAACACACACTTGTTGAGATTGCGCACCACAAAAGCGGGATCGTCGCTTTCACGCGCCAGCAGGAGTCCCGCCCCCCTGTTGACGAGCAGGCGCACAGCCTCCGTCCACGGAAAATCGGAGGGCTCGCGTCGCTCGACAGTGCGGAAAAGAGAGTCTCCACTCTCGCCCGCCACATCGACATACCCATGCAGCAGTTCCTGCACCATCAGACGCCTCTGATCGTGCCGAAGGCGCCAGGGTGTCTTCGCCGTGCAGAAATCCACGTCTATGCCGAGACGGTCTGTCCACCGCTTGGCGACCGGCGCGAGCGATTCCCCAATCACCGCAATCTCGGCTGAGGTCACGCCGTCCTCCGCCACCACGTAGAAGTCAAGGTCGTTGGAAAGCCGTTCGTTTTCACCGTCGAGAAAGACACCGCCCTCTCCGCGTCCGTAACCGCCGCCCAGAACCACACCACGGAGTCGGGGAATCTGCAACGCGTCAATCTCACGTCCCACATCCCGAATCACATCGGAGACCAACGCGTCCATCCGGGGGGAATCTATGGCAACGTACCGCCCCATCAACCCCTCCGTCCCATGGACCTTCCGCACAGCGCACGGAAAAGCACTCCAAGCCAGGAGAACCAGGGACTGGCAAGCGCCCGGGCAAGCCACGGCTCCTCCAGATCTGTCCAGCATCCAGATTTCGCGTCGATGATCCGGCGCCCAATCACAATCTTGTCAACCAGCTCCAGACAGTTCCCCAAGAACGTATTGGAACCGATCACCGTCCGTTTCAGGAAAGTTCCCTCGCTCACGAACGAGTCCTTGCCGACAATCACATCGCCGTCCAACACCACGTTCCGTGCACACCAGGCATTGTCCTGCAACAGGACCGGTCCCTTCACATCCGTACCGTGTTCCAGCACCACGTTGCGTCCCAGGTTCACACCTTTTTCCGCCGAATATCCCGGAAGCGTGAAGAGGTCCGGATTGTGCAGCACCTGAAAATTCGCCTTGTGCCACGATTCCACATCCTGCACGATGATGACCTGATCCGGCACGAGACGAATCCACGAGGTTCCTTTGCGCCGGTAGATTCCCATCGGCGTGTTCTCGCAGTCGGCAGCTGAAACCGGTTCGCGATGGAAACCTTTTTCTTCCCGGCACGTAAGGGCAATCCCCCACACGACGATCAGGTGGTCGTTGATCTCCGGCCCGAGGGTTCCCGACAGGGCCTCCAGATCGTTCAGCCCTCGAAACGTATGTCCGTCGGCCTTTCGGTACATCACGTCGAAACCGTCTTTCTCGCGTCCTTTGAATTCGTCTTCCAGCCGTTTGGTAGAATGCGCATCCAGAATCCAGGTGAGCGTGGAGGTGTGCCGGTTCGCGACCTCCAGCGCGTAATCGATATAGCGCTTTCCGGCAAGCGGCAACTCGACCGCACTGATATCGGGTAGAACTTCCTGCATCCATTCGTCCCGGGGAATGGACGGCACGATCAAGATGGTAATCTGGCCCATGATCAGTACGCTCCCTTTCCACCGATGATCGCAGGGATCGTCTTCAACAGAATCACAATGTCCTTCCAGATACTCGGAGCGAGGATGTACTCTTTGTCGAGCCGGACCTGTTCGGCGAAGGGCACCTCGCTCCGCCCGCTGATCTGCCAGATTCCGGTGATACCGGGTATGACATCCAACCGCTTGCGCTCCTCCAACGTGTATTGCCGCACTTCATTCGGCAGAGGCGGACGCGGTCCCACCAGGCTCATGTCGCCGATCAGCACGTTCCAAAGTTGCGGCAGTTCGTCGATACTGGTGCGACGAATAAACCCGCCGACACGAGTGACACGGGGATCTTTCTTCATCTTGAAGATCACACCGCCTTCCATCTCGTTCTGTTTCTCCAGTTGCGCCTTCATCGCCTCGGCGTTTTCATACATGCTGCGGAACTTGTAGCAGATGAAATTCCGGCCGTAGCGACCGATACGCACCTGCCGGAAGAAAACCGGTCCGCGGCTGTCAAGCTTCACAGCCACGGCAACCACAAGAAAAAGCGGGAACAAGATAACCAACCCAGCCAAGCTGCCCACGATATCCATCAACCGCTTGGTCGCATACGCGGCGAAGACCGTCAGCTTCCACGCCTTAAGGCGCAGACTCCGGCGGGCGTTCCCATGCATCCGGGACGCCAGCTCCTTCACGAGCTGATCCAAATCCGCATCTTTAGATCTATCGAGGAAACTCTCCATCTTTCCCTTCTCACAGCGCCTTCGCCAATTCCTTCAATTGCACGATCAGTTCCTCGGACTGCTCCCGCTCGTGCAGCTGCGCGGAACTGCGAAGCTGGATCGCGGTATTCACCATATCGGTATCGCCCGTCGCAAGGGCGTTCCCCTTGATCGTGTGGGCGACATGGTCCAGAGCCGTCCAGTCCTGCTCGGCAACCGCCTTGTCCGCCTCGAACAGCTTTTCGGAGATCGACTCGACATACAGCGTGTAAATCTCGTCCATCTGCTCCGTGTCGGCAGAGAACTGTTCTTTCAGGTATGATTCACAACATGCTTTCATTTCACTTCGTCCCTTCCGCCCTTGTACTCCAAGGGATGTAAAACACCGTCTCGTTCAGCGCCCCGAGATTCTGGCGCTGGATCGCCGTGCTGAGTTCCCGCACCATGAGTCGGCCACGTCCGTGGCAACTCATTTCGTTGTTTACGATCGTGAACGCCGTTCCCGTATCTCCCGCAGCGACCTTCATGCTGGGCTGCGGATTCCCGAAATCCCAAACCGTCAGCTCCGCATGGTCGCACTTCTGGCGGAGCCGGAGACTCACCACTTCCTTGCGTCGCTGGTGGTCATCGAAACCGTGGTCGTAGATGTTCATCAGGTGTTCTTCCAGCACCAGTTGCACGCGATCGGTCAGATCGGCTGGCCAGCCCTCCCCGTCGCACCACGAACCGACCGACTGCGCGATACCGTCCACCAACAACGGCGACAGAGGCGAGGTCGCCTCGTAGATTCCTTTGAGTTTTCTTCGGGAGCCGAAAACGAGAATCGAGACGTCGTCCTGAAAGTACTCGTATCCGAACTCGAGACAGGCGGCCATGTACTTGTCCGGCGCGATCATGATGGCCCCCAATCTGCTCGAATCGGTCAACAACTCCAAGGCGAGACGGTTCGAGAGGTCACGCGGAATCCGCTCCGCCCCGTCCCTATCGCGCGTCAAATCGACGATTCCGTCCGAGGCTGCCACGCATACCGCGCCCACCGGCAGCGACGCCGTCACCACGTCGGCATCGGAATAGACCGTTCCCGGCAAGAGACCGATCGGCAAGTTGCCCCGACGCTCCGGATTGATGTTCTGGAACCGAACCCCGTCGATATCGACCACCGTCAGGCTCGTGGTCCCGCAACTGATGCAGCTAACCGTTCCCCCGCCGTCGGACGCCCCGTCACCCGTTGCAGGGGGTGGGGTGTAAATGCAAATTTGTGCCGTCATGTAGGAGACCTCGGCGAAGTTCTCTCGGAAGAATTCCTGCAGACGGTTGGCGATATGGTCCGGAGTCAGCATCTGCTTGTCGCGCATGTGCGTGTGGGCGATCTGCCGGAGAAAGGCCTGCACGGCCATCATGACAAGCGCGGCGTTCGTCCCGTGCCCCTGAATGTCTCCCAACACGAACAGGACGCGCTCGGACGCCAGCGGCATCACCTCGTAGAGGTCACCGCTCACCGATTCGCGGGGACGCCACCACGTCGTGTAGAAATACCGGTCGTTCATCAACGCGCGCGCCGGAAGCATGCTGCGCTGCACATGCGCGGCGAGCGAGAGTGATTTGCGTTGCTCCGTCACCTGTGTCTCGACGAACTGCTGGATGCGGCGCGCGCCGATGACTCGCTGGAGCCGTTTGACAAGCACCTCGGTACCGGCAGACTTAGGAAGATAATAGCTCATAGGATCGCTGATGATCTTCTTGAGAAAACCGCTTCCCTCCTCCGGATCAAGCGCGGTCATGAAGAAGAACGGCATATTGGGGTCGATGTCGCCACGCACCATGTTGCGGAAATCGAACCCGTCCATGTCCCCCATCATAATATCGGAAATGACCGCGCTGAAGGTGTGATGTTCCCGCCGAAGGATGGCGATGGCCTTGTCCACGGTCTCGACCGCGACCGTATCGTACCCGGCTTTCCTCAAGCGGGCGCAAACCGTGATCCGGATCAACTTTTCGTCGTCCAAGACCAAAACCTTCATCGCATCGTAATTGCTCTCTGCCATAATGTCCGACCCATCCCTCAAACATACCGAAGTGAGTCGCATCGCTTACAACACGACTCACAAAAGGCACACCTGTGCTTTGCTTACGGCAAATGAAACAACATTTTATTCCATTACCCCCCCCTTGTCAATCTCAATCGAATAGAGCGGCTGGTGGCTGGTGGCTGATGGCGGGTAGTTAGCAGACTCGAGCCTCTAGAGCTTCTAGCCATTCTAGACGGCGCGAAGCGCCCGATGGCGTTGATGATTATGTTGGACGGACTTCGCGCCGATGCCGTGGAGACGGGGGCCATGCCGAACCTCGAAGCACTCCGCGCCGGCAAGTGGCAACCGGGCTACCAAGCCGCCTGGTCGCTCACCGGACAGCTCGCCCCCGGTGCGGCACCGTCCTCCGCACCGAACCATGTCTCGATCGCAACCGGTTTTGCGCCATCGGCTCATGGCGTAAGGGCGAACGGCGAGACAGCGAACGGAAACTATACGACATATCCCACGTGGCTGAAGCGGGTCGTCGATGCCAACCCCGGTACGACAGCACTCTTTGTCTATTCGTGGGCCGAGGACGGCGGAGTCGGTCCCACGGCGGATGTGGAATTCCTCACGGGAACAGACGCAGCAAACGCCGCTTCGCTCGCAACCCGCCTCACCGCCGCAGACGCTCCGGATGCGACACTCTACTTCATTGACGCGATCGATGCAGCGGGACACGCCTCCGGTTACTACCCGATGTCCACCGGATACCGCGCTTCGCTGGCCGCCGTTGACGGATATATCGGCGCGTGTCTCGGCGCGATTGCGGCACGTTCGACATTCGCGAACGAAGACTGGCTCATCACCGTCACCTCCGACCACGGTGGCTACAGCAAGTACCACGGCCAGATCACCGCAGGACGCCAGGCGGACACGATTCCCCTCGTAATCGCCGGGACAACCGTGACGCAAGGGCGCATCGCGGGGTCGCCGTACAACTTCGACGTGACGGCGAACACCCTCGCGCATTTCGGCGTGACGGTCTCCGGTCTTCAGGCGACATCGCGTGACGGCGTGGCGGCAGCTGTATCCCGCACGCTGAATGACGGCCTTGTCGTCTATCTGCCGTTCAACGACACGGCAACATCCAACGTAGTAGCCGGTAGTTCCGTCACGCCCGAAGCGGTGGGAGATCCGGCCATCGCAGGAAACGGCATGGTCGGCCAATGCCTGAGCATCAACACCAACAAGGTCGTCAAACTCACCGGCTCCGACACCGGTTCGCTCGCCTACGAGGATTCCAACCGGAGCTTCACCGCAGTCATCTGGGCGCGATACGACTTAAGTAAGCTCGTCGGCGATCCGGTTCTCTTCGGCAACAAGCCTTGGTCTGGTTTTGCCAAGGGTGCGCTACTGGCCGCCCGCATGGATAAGGCGTTTAACATCAACAATAAATCGACCTATTTTCCGGGCGTCGGCTTCAATGCCGGGAGCGGCTTAAGCAATCAAACGCAGGGTTCCGGGCGACTTGACTTCTATCCATTTGACGCGGAGGATGCCTCCGTCTGGACATTCTACGCGGTCACGCGCAGCGCCGAGGGCGTGATCACCGTCTATCAGGGCCGCAGTGACGGAACGCTCGATTGGTCATGCGGCACGTTTACCGGATTCACGCTCGAAAGCGGTTATCCGTTTTACATCGGCCAGGACGGCACGGGGAACTACGGCAAACACTTTCTCGGCGATGTCGATGACTTCGCGCTCTGGACACGTGGACTCTCCCACGAAGAGATTCGCCGTATCTACGAGAGTGGCAGATCGGGCATGGAACTGGGCGACCTCCTGAAGATTGATGCCCATGACGCGCCGACGATGGATGTGGCATCTGCGGAAGGTGTGTTCACCCTGACCTTTGGCGGACGCCGTACCAGGTTCCACGAACTCTATCTCGCCTACGGTGCTGCGGACGCGGGAGAGAATAAATACGCGTGGGATTCCTTCGTCCAGCTCGCCGACATCCCCGTGAGCACCAACTCCTTCAGCTACACCGTGCCGGAGGCGTTCAAAGAAACCGGAACACGCTTGCGTTTCTTCTTGATGCAGACGGATGACCTGCCGTACGTGAAGGAGGTGGAGTACGCCCACTCGGACGGTACCGCCTGGATCAACTCCGGTATCGCCCCGCGCCGCGACATGACCGCCGAGTTCGACACGCGACTCACCGCCGAGAATGGCGTGTACCAAAACCTCTTCGGCGCGTTCGGCGTGGACGGGAACAAAAAATCCAACTACGGGATGTGCCGCTATAACAATCCGGGAAACGCCAACCACAACAAATGGGATCGCGAATACAGTACCGGTTCCGCCTATCAATTCGTCGGTTCCTGCACGCTGAATGAGGACTATCATGTCGTGTTCAAGACCACCAGCCTCACCGTCAACGGGGAAGTGTTCGGCAGCAGTCTCACGGAAAACGATTTCGTGGAAACGGGATACCCGACGATCAACATCTTCCGCAACGAGAAGATTACTGTGGGGCAGTATGACCAAACGATGACAGGCTACTTTAAGTCCTTCGCGCTCTACACGCCGAAGCACATCGTGCGCAACTACATTCCGGCCGTCGATGCTGGCGGAACGGTCGGTCTGTTCGATACCGTGACCGGACAGTTTCAGTCCAGCGCGGCCACCGCGCTTACCGCCGGGACAGATCAGGCTGCCGCCCGATATGGTTGGGTACGTTGCGTCTCGAAGGGATTCAACGCCAGCAGCACGATTCCCGCCACCGCACGATACATTGCGGCAGGAATAAATCCGCTGGACTTCTCTGATCCTGCGAACTGGGCCTGCACGAACGGATACGGGATTGGACTCGAAGACGTGATCCCCACGGAAGAAACTGCGATCACGGTTGATGGAGAGACGGTCTTTGCCGTACCCGCGAATGTCTCGATGCCGCTCTGCGCGAGTATCCGATTCGACGATGTCGTTCCGGCCGACGGCGCGGACTGGCGGGGACTCGACCTCTCCAAATTGACCAGTGACTCCGTAATCAACCTCATGGGCCGTACCTTGCGTCTTGCGGGCGAGGACGGCGCGGTTCCAAGTGCGTTTACCATCACCGACAGCACATCGGGGACACCGGGCACGTTGTGTTTTGAAGTCGCCACGAACGAGATATTCGCCAACGACACAATCTCTCTGACGGGAAACCTGAAGCTCAAGAAGGAGGGCGCGGGAGTCTTCTCAGCCGAAAAAGCCGGACAGACTTATTCCGGCGGAACAGATGTCTCCGCGGGAACGGTCCGCGTCGGTTCCGTGGGAGCCGGACACTTCGGCACCGGCATCGTCCTCGTCTCGACCAACACGACATTCGATGCATACGGGAACGACGTATCGTATGCCAATCTCGTGCTGGCGCGCGGAACCCTCGCCAACACGGCCTCCGCCAACGCCACGCTCCCCGCGATGATCACCTTGACGGACGATGCGACATTGGCTTTCGCCGCCATCTCCTCGACACACGATATGTTCATTCCCGCCGGCACCGTATGGAATCTCGGAGGCAAGACGCTCTCGGTCATCTTGGACGGGAACGATCCTGACCTGCGGATGAACTCGGGCATACACGTCATTTCGAACGGAACCTTTGCTGTGACGGTCAACACCTACAACAACGTGACAAAAGGCTGGATACACATTCAGGATGTTCACGGCAAGGACGGGTTGGTCCTCGACCTCGGCAACTCCATTCTCCGCTTGCAGCCCGGTTCGGGTAATTCAACCGTGCTGGACTACACAGCAAATCCGCCGGCAGGTTCGGATGTCACCAGCAACAAGCGTCTGGAGGTTTACGGCACATTCACGCCGCAGACCGCGATGGGCTACAGCATGACGATGATGAAAGATTCCACGCTCAACCTCGCGGGATGGACAGGCGGGTACAACTGCGTATTCGCGAGTAAGTATGTGGGAACCACGGACAAGAACTGTTTCCTCGATTTCGCCACCAACGCTACAGTGACGGTCAATCTCGCAGGACGCGAAGACCTCTGGACGATCGCCCGGTCGGAAAGCCCGTATGCGATCACATGGTCAACGAAACCGGACGATTCCGTCACGTTCGTCCTCGACGACGCAACGTTGGCCCTCGGTTTCAAGGCGGAGGTTTGCGAAGCAGGTTTAAAACTGTGCCCACCCCTGGGCACCATGATCTTTATCCGCTGATACGCACCTCGGAAAAACGCCCCTCTTGTCGCCTGCCGCGTATCTTTTACCTCACGCGGCGAACGGGAGGGACGCGCTTACGCTTGCGCATTTCCCAACCAGGGCGAGCGTGAGCGACGCCTGTCCGTGTACGTCCGTGGTTATCAAAAATCACCTAACCTTGTAGGTGTCAGCTTGTAGCTATTCGCTTTTAGCCCTCCGCGTCCATCGTTGTTCATCCGGGGTTCCGATTTCAAGTCGCGCCAGCGACGATTTAACCATTTCACTATTTAACCATTTGAGCCAAGTGCAAAACCCCCCGCCTATCGATTGTTCAACCCCGGAACACACGGAATACACGGAAAAATAGTGTGTTTCGCAACCCTCCTAGTCCGTGTGTTCCGTGTATTCCGTGGTTTTGAAATTACCTCATTTCACTTATAGGTGTCAGCTTGTAGCTATTCGCTTTTAGCCCTGCCCTTTTCTCTCTGACCGCTCATTGCTTTAGCAACGCACCGAATGGGACAAGCGCGTCGAAGAATCCGCTTGTGGCTACACGTTTTGACAACCGTCCCTCGTAAACAAGTGCGGTGCGGACACTCACGCCGTCGCGCAATTTGAGGCGGCGAACCTTCTCCGCAACTTGCGTCTCAACCTCCTCGCCGATCTCGCTCTGGCGCTTGATTTCGACAACACAGACGGATTTACGCGTCTGCACCAGCAGATCAATCTGGCATCCGCCACTCCCGACGCCCTTGCGTTGCCGAAATGGCGCGGCGGAAAGTATTTGACGGCCCTCAAGGTGCAAAAGCGGTAAAAGCGCGGTAACGTTGTTGAGGACAAGGTTCTCGAATTGAAGCCCGAGAACCGTATCCCAGCCAGGCAGGCTCTCGGCTGACGCGAATACGAAACTTCCGTCCAGAATCTCTCGGTTATGCGGCTCGATGTACTTCATGTAGAATCGGGTGTAGTTGTCCCTGAGCCGGTATCTGTCTTGCCTTGCCCGTCTGCCTGTTGCCGGGTTGAGGCCGGAATTTCTGGACACAAACCCTGCCATTTCCAACTCTTCCATCACGTCGGAGAACCTACCGTTCCTGGCCGCGCCGACACGTTCGACCAACTCCCGGCTGTCCATAGATGCGTCCGCCAAGGCCTTGAGCAGATTCCTTTTCACGGGAGCGTTCGCGCCGAAAACGGACGAAAACACATCGTTGAAATCCCGAAAAAGGTATCCGTTTGGCAGAAAACACATGCGCTTGATGTTCTCGTCCGCCGAAAGAGCCGGATCCAGCTCTTCTAGGTATCTGGGGACACCACCGGTAACAGACAGGACATCCAGTATCTCGCGCGGCGAAATCCGTTCCCCTGCCACGCCCCAAAACTGGGCGCATTTGCTTAGCGGCAGTTCCCGGACAATCAGGTCAAGCGCAATACGTCCCATAAACCCGGTGTTGGACAGGATGGTATCCTCTAACCAGGACGATACCGAACCGCAAAGGATGACGATCAATTCGTGTTTGTCGTGGAAACGGTTGTCCCAGGCATACTTAAGTTCCCCCGCGAAGTTCGCGTCGTACCTTCCCATCCATGATATCTCATCAATCAACACGACCGTCCTACGGCCGGAAGGTAGAACATCGCCCAACCACCGAAACGCGTCAAACCAGCTTTCAGGCATCGCATACGGCAGGTGCATTTGTTCGGCAAGCTGTCGCCCGAATGCCTTCAGCTGATCTTCGTTCTTCATCCTGTTGTGCGGGGCAAGTCCCTCCAGCTTGATAAAAAACGCGTCCTGGCTCTCGGCAAAATGCTTGATGAGCGTCGATTTGCCAATCCGCCGTCTGCCGCGGCATGTTACAAGTGAAGCAGCCGGATGCCTCCAGAGTGCCGCCAGCTGTGCCATTTGATCTTCACGTCCATAAAAAGCCATAGTTGTTCCCCTTGGGGAAGAGTAAAGTAAAAGAAACGCCTTTTGTCAAGAGCAATAGTCTTGAAAATGTGAAAACGAAATTTCAAGACTGTCGATCTGCACAAACAAATAGTCTTGAAATTTCAAAAATAAAATTTCAAGACCGATATTTGGCACCCCGTAATAAGGTGGCAAGCCCGCCCACACACATAACAGAGAAACGAAACCACAGACCAACACGGACGCGCCGCGCTTACGCTTGCGCATTTCTTACCCAAGGCGAGCGTGAGCGACGCCTGTCCGTGTACGTCCGTGGTTCTCTAAACCACAGTGCCCCAACCTTGAACTGATAGGCAAGGCGTGTTCAGCATTCGGACGCGACGGGGCGCGCCCCTCCCAATTCAGGCAACGAGGACGTTGCCCCTCCCGTTCTCTGCTGCTCCGCGGCTCCGCGAGAGAACCCCACCCACTTCAACCGCAGACCAACACGGACGCGCCTCGCCTACGCTTGCGCATTTCTTACCCAGGGCGAGCGTGAGCGACGCCTGTCCGTGTACGTCCGTGGTTATCAAAAATCACTTAAACCGCAGACCAACACGGACGCGCCTCGCCTACGCTTACGCATTTCTTACCCACGGCGAGCGTGAGCGAAGCCTGTCCGTGTACGTCCGTGGTTCGATAATCCCCCTAACCTTGTAGGTGTCGGCTGGGA